>DASVPS010000094.1:0-44411 GCA_036389555.1 Pyrinomonadaceae bacterium | reverse complement strand
AGCACATTAGCAAATTCATTATGAAACTTTCCCTGAAGCGCGTGGTCACTACACTTTTCAAAGGTAGGTGCGGCGTCCATATAAATTCGTAAAGCGTCGTTGTACCTTTGGGCGCATTGCTCAATTATCGCGATACGAAGTAAAGCAGTTGCTTTTATTTCACTATCGGAATTACCGAGACGATTCAGCGCACTCTGCAACATCGCCCGCGATTCATTTAACTCACCCCCATGCCAATAACACCCGGCAATTTCGGTTTGTGCCTCAGCCACTTTCTCTTCTTTCTGTAATGCCTCAAAGAGTCTCATGCTTTCGGTAAGCAGGTCTTTGGCTTTCTCTTGCACCCCATCAATTTGCTCGATGCTGCCAATTGACTCGCTTATTACTCCAACGCGCAAAAGCACTTCTGCCGCTGTGTATTGGTCAAGTCCTTCTATAGCAGGCCGTTCGCCAATGCCTTGCCATAGTTCACCCATCGCTTCACTCGCGCCCTCGTAATTGCCTACGATTTCTAACTGTTTGGCGAGTTCGCAACGCTTCCGCGCCCTTTCGTCACGGGTGATGGCCGGGTCTGCTATTTTATGGCGCAGGTCTGTCACTAAAGTCATGTGAGGCTTGCCTTTCCGTATGGATGCAACAAACTTGCAAGAGGTGCTGTAAGGTACATCCAGTGCTAAGATGCCGCCCCTC
The DNA here is from genome assembly GCA_036389555.1 of Pyrinomonadaceae bacterium. GTDB lineage: Bacteria > Acidobacteriota > Blastocatellia > Pyrinomonadales > Pyrinomonadaceae > JAIVJZ01. Next base: position 43,721 of record DASVPS010000094.1, on the reverse strand, counting down.
AACTCGTCTTGAATGGCTTGGTGAGAATCGTTCTCACTATCCATTTAGAGCAATTTCCAATCGCGTGCGACGCAAGCAGCTAACTGTGGGGTCTGGGTTTGCTCCTGCCTGTGTGCCAGCGACACCAAGCGGGCAGGAATAAACCCTAGCCTTACAATTCTTGGCTTGTGTTCAAAACTTAACCTTTGCAGGAAAACCATGAAAAAACTACAGCAACTTTTCGCGACTATTGTCTTGACCTTCTTGCTTTCAATCTCCACGTTTGCTGGCGAAGGTACAATTCACACTTGGAGGACAGATCCCCCACCGCCACCGCCGCCTTCTGTAATGGCGACAAGCAATGAAGCTGAGGACGAAGGCATAATAACGACTTGGCGCACGGCGACTGATTCAGTCACTGAAGTTGCGCTGAGCGTGCTGCCGAGCGTGCTGGCGCTGTTCTAGCAATTCGCTTCATCTGAAATTTTCCAGGCTGCCGTGAAGTGGGTTTCGTGGCGGCTTAGGATTCGTGTGTCTATATGAGAATGTCGAAAAGCTGGAATGCTCGGATTAAGGGAGCATTCTGTGGGGTGGAGATTAGCCGTCCGGCAAGGCGATAGCAACAGGTTTTTCGGGAAATTTACGCAATAGGGAGGCGTATCTAAAGGGGTTAGCGTACATTGCAAGTTTACATACAAGCGCGGCTGGGTTCGTTGTATGAAAAATCAGGCGTGGAGCGCGTCTTGCGGGGTTTAAAACCTGATGACAGGACTATGGGTTGTCGTATAGCTGATGCGGGAATTCTATGTGCCTTATTCTTGACACTTGTACAGGAGTTCTGTACAGTGTCCATTCAAGTAAGGAGTGGAGGTGGGAATCATAGTTCTGGAAACATCTTATACCCACGCGCGCGCTAACCTGGCTAAGTTGTGCGAACAGGTGGTTGCAGATCGGGATTTCGTGCGTATTACTCGCCGCGGAGGCAAAGACGTGGTTCTAATATCAGCGGATGAATTGTCGGGACTGATGGAAACCGCCCATCTGTTGCGTTCACCTGAGAATGCGTCTCGCTTGCTATCTGCGATCAAGAGGGCTTCTTCGGATGAAGGGAATCCTCAGAGCATTGACGAGTTGCGGAGCGATGTAGGGCTTGAAGAAGAAAAGTAAGAAGACTCTCAGGACAGAGGGCGGCGCGGCTGATACGTCGCGCCGCCCTCTTTCTAGGGAAGCCGTCTTTCAGCCCGAGTTCCGCGAAGATTTGCAATACTGGGTTACCACTGACAACCGTACGGCGAGACGGATACTGGAATTAGTGGAAGCTATCATGCGAGACCCGTTTACGGGGATAGGCAAGCCTGAGCCGTTGAAGTATCTCGGAGCAGGAGTTTGGTCTCGCCGTATAACTCAGGAGCATCGACTTGTATATATGGTTAAGGAGACGCGCATTGACTTCTTACAATGCAAATATCACTATTGATAATCACGTCCGAACAGTATGGTTGTTGATCAAAGTCGCACAGGCGCAGGCTTCTTCTCGACGTTAAATCCGCTTCAAAAGTCGAACAAGCCCTTGCCGTCAAACACTCTTAGCTGCCCGCCCCGGATGCATTTGTTAGTCTCAGGCTGCTTGCGTCGCAACACGGCGCGCGGTAGGGGCTAGTGCCCGATTCTTTTATGGAAATTCATCCGACAGCCGTCGTCAGTCCGCGTGCCGAACTCGGTGCGGGGGTGAGGGTTGGGGCATATGCGTTGATCGAAGAGGACGTGGTGGTGGGTGAGGGGTGTGAGATCGGGGCGCATGCGGTGGTTAAGAGATACACGACTCTGGGCGCGCGTAACCGTGTGTTTGAGCATGCGACGTTGGGGGGCGAGCCGCAGGATGTGAAGTTTAAGGGCGAGGCGAGCCGTCTGTTGATTGGCGACGACAACTTGATTCGTGAGGGAGCGACGCTGCACCGGGCGAGCGGTGAGGGCGCGGAGACGCGGGTGGGTAGTCGTAATTTTTTGATGATCGGCGTGCATTTGGCGCACAACTGCGAGGTGGGAGACGATAATATCTTTGCGAACGGGGTGGCGCTGGCCGGGCACATCATGGTCGAGGATCATGTGTTTCTGTCTTCTAACGTGGGGGCGCACCAGTTTGTGCGGATGGGGCGGTTCGCGATGGTGGGGGGGAAGTCGAAGATCGTGCAGGACGTGTTGCCGTTCTTCACGACGGACGGGAATCCTGCGCGCGTGCGCGGGTTGAACACGGTGGGTTTGCGGCGCGCGGGGTTTGCGCCCGCGTCGAGGCTCGCACTGAGGCGCGCTTATCAACTACTGTTTCGCACGCGCTTGCCGCTGGCGGCGGCGCTCGAACAATTGGGTCGGGCGGACGACGAACACGTGCGGCATCTCGCGGACTTCATACGCGGGTCGCGTCGCGGCTTCTCGCGTGAGCAGAGGAGTGAGCGGCGGCAGCGGGGCGGGGAAGAGGCGGGCGATGTGTGAAGCGCGCCGTTTTGTGTTGGGCACTGCTTTATGATGGGCATCGATTTCTGAAGCTTGCCGTTTCTGAAGCTTGCCGCTGGATGCTCCCGGAGCGGGTCGGTTGGGTCTTATGAACAATGAAAGCAAAGGGATGGCGGTCGCCGAGTTGGCCGCGCTCGTCGGGGGGCGCGTGGTCGGGGGCGGCGTTGACGGAGTTTTGATCGAGCGTGTCGCGAGCCTTGAGGGGGCGGGCGCGGGCGCGGTCAGTTTCGTAGAGGAGCGGAAATTTTTAGAAGGCGCGCGGGCGAGCCGTGCGTCGTGCCTGCTCGTGCCGGAGGGGACGAGTGAGGCGTTGGCGGCAAGCGAATTTGCGGCGACGCTCGTGGAGGTGGCGCGGCCGAAGCTGGCGTTCGCTTTGATTGCGGAGGTGCTGCATGCACCGCGACGGCGCGGGGGGGCGCGTCACCCGACGGCGATTGTGGCGGAGACGGCGCGAATCGAAGAAGAGGTTTACATCGGGGCGTGTGTCGTGGTCGGCGAGGGCGCGCGAATCGGACGCGGGACGCAAATTCTGGCGGGCGCGGTGATTGAAGACGGCGTGGAGGTGGGCGGTGATTGTGTGTTGCATCCGAACGTCGTGCTGTACGGGGGCGTGCGTCTCGGCAGTCGCGTCGTGTTGCACGCGGGCGTGGTGATCGGTGCGGACGGGTTCGGCTACGTGCGCGACGCCGGGGGCTATCACAAGTTTCCGCAGGTGGGCACGGTCGTCATTGAAGACGACGTGGAGATCGGCGCGAACTCGTGTGTGGATCGCGGCGCGCTCGGTGAGACGCGCATCGGGCGCGGGACGAAACTCGATAATCTCGTACACGTCGGGCACAACGTGGAGATCGGCGAGCGCGTAGTGATCGCGGCGCAGACGGGAATCTCAGGCAGCACGGTGATCGAGTCGGACGCGGTGATCGGCGGGCAGGTGGGGATGGGCGACCATGCGCGCGTACAGGCGGGCGCGGTCGTCGGCTCGAAGGCAGGGATACTGCCGGGCAAGATCGTGCGCGCGGGCGCGGTCGTGTGGGGCGTGCCCGTGCGGCCGCTTGACGAGTACAAACGCTTGAACGCGCACTTCGGCCGGCTCCCGCAGATGCGTGCAGAGATTGATGAACTCAAGCGACAGGTGCGCGAACTTGCGGCGCATCTCGCGGAGAAGCCGGGCGCTGGGGAACCCGGCGAGAAGTAATCGGGCGAGAAGTAATTCGGCGAGAAGTAATTCGGCGAGAAGTAATTTCAATGTCTCCCTGACGTTTAAATGTTCTCCCTGACGTTTAGTTGACATCCGCTCTAAGTATTCGCCCCGCCTCCATTTTTCCACACAGCGAGAAATCTTATGATGGCTTCGGCCGCGCGCTTCGATGCGCCGCCCGCGCCGAGTCCTTCTGTTGCGGCGCGCAGGCGTGCGCGCGTCGCGGCGTTGCGGGCGGGGTCTAAGAGTTGCAACAACTCTGCGGCGAGCGTCTCGCCGGTGAAATCGTTCTGCATGAGTTCGGGCGCGAGTCGCTGGCCGGCGACGAGGTTGACGAGACCGAAGTGCTGCGTGTTGATGAGCCGTCCGAGCGTGTGCCAGTTGATGAAAGATTCTTTGTAGACGACGACGAGCGGCGTCTGGAGCAGCGCGGCTTCGAGCGTGGCCGTGCCGCTGGCGACGGCGGCAACGTCGGCCGCGCCGAGCGCTTCGCGTGTCTCGTGCCGCGTGATGCGGATGCGTGTTGAGAGATTGGCGTGGTTCGCAGAGAGGGCGGCGTTGACTATCGCCTGCGCCTCCTCGGTCGAACGATTGGGCGCGAGCGCGACGACAAACTGCGCGTCGGGTCGCGACTCGTGGATGGTCTCCGCCGCCTCGATCATGTGTGGGAGGATGCGCAGCAGTTCCTTGTGGCGGCTGCCGGGGAGCAGCGCGACGAGCGGGCGCGCGTCGTCGAGCGCGTGGCGGCGGCAAAACTCCGTGCGGTCGTAGCGCGCGCGGACTTCGCCCGTCAGGGGGTGTCCGGTGAATTCGACGTGTGTGATGCCGCGCGCCGCATACCACTGTGGTTCGAAAGGCAGTATGGCGAGCAGCAGGTCAACGTCGCGGCGTATGTTGCGCGCGCGGTGCTCGCGCCACGCCCAGAGTTGCGGGCTGATGTAATAGATGACGCGCACGCCGCGCCGACGAAAGAAGCGCGCGAGGCGCAGGTTGAAATCAGGCCAATCGACGAGAATTAGTGCGTCGGGTGCGCGCTCGATTCCGGCGCGCTTCAGCGTTTGATAGGCGCGCCAGAACTGTTTGAGCGCGCCGCCGATCTCCAGAAGGCCTGTGATCGCCAGATCGTCCGTACGCACGATTGATTCGACCCCGGCGGCGCGCATCTCTCTGCCGGTCGCGCCGACAAATTCAAACGTCACGCCGGGCGCACTCTCGCGCAGGGCGCGCACAAGCGCGGCGGCGTGCGCGTCGCCCGACGCCTCTCCCGCCACGATCATCAGACGCAAATTCCCTTCGGCCTGTCCGTTCATCGCGGGCGATAATAGCAAGTGGGGCGCGCGCGAGCGACAGGCGGCGGCGTACGTGCGCGGCGGCGTGCGTGCGCGCGAACGATCCGAGGTGTGGATGATTGAGGAACGTTAAGTCGGTGTCTGTCATCCTGCGTCGTCGGCCAGTGATGTGAATCAGGCGACGCGCGGGAGTTGCAAATCCGGCTCTAGACGCTATCGTGAAGTCTGTCGGGTGGAGGTGAACTATGAAGATCGTGTTGCCGGGCGGGACGGGACAGGTCGGGACTGTGCTGGCGCGCGCCTTCCACGAAGGCGGGCACGAGGTCGTGATTTTTAGTCGCAGGCCGGAGAGCGCGCCGTGGCGCGTGGTGGCTTGGGATGCGGAGACTGTGGGCGAGTGGGCGGCGGAGTTTGAAGGGGCGGACGCCGTGATCAATCTGGCCGGGCGTAGCGTGAACTGTCGCTACAGCGACGCGAACCGGCGTGCCATCAAGGAGTCGCGTGTCAACTCGGCGCGCATCGTGGGCGAAGCCATCGGGCGTGCGACGCGGCCGCCGCGTGTCTGGCTACAGATGAGCACCGCCACCATCTACGCGCACCGCTTCGACGCGCCGAACGACGAGGCCACAGGCGTCATCGGCGGCGCGGAGCCGGACGCGCCCGCCGCGTGGCGTTTCAGTATTGACGTGGCGACTTCGTGGGAGCGAGCCGTGGACGAAGCACTCGCGCCGCACACGCGCAAGGTGAAGCTGCGCGCGGCCGTGATCATGAGTCCAGACGCAGGCGGCGTCTTCGACACGTTGCTCCGGCTCGTCAGGTTCGGACTCGGCGGGCAGTCGGGCGACGGGCGGCAGTACGTCTCCTGGATTCACGACGAAGACTTCGTGCGCGCCGTCCGTTGGTTGATCGAACACGACGAACTGGCGGGGGCGATCAATCTCGCCGCGCCGAACCCTCTGCCGAACTCCGAGTTCATGCGCGCGCTGCGCGAGGCGTGGGGCGCACGGGTCGGCCTCCCTGCGACGCGGTTGATGTTGGAAGCGGGCGCGTTCTTCCTGCGGAGCGAGACGGAGTTGATCCTCAAGAGCCGCCGGGTCGTTCCGGGCACGCTTCTGGAGAGCGGCTTTGAGTTTCGTTTCCCGCAGTGGCCGGAGGCCGCGCGCGACCTGTGCCGACGCTGGCGCGAGGCGCGCGCGGTCGGGGCTACGGCGTCGGCCTGACTGTCGCTCGCGCGCCCGACACGGCGTTGACCATCTCGCGCGCCTGACACATGCAACGCGACGGCGGCGTTGACGGTTCTCCGCCGCGACGCGCGCGGGCGTATCCGCACGGCGAGCCTTACACGTAATCGACCGTGCCTTCCACCGAGGCGATCATGATTTTGCCTTTGTAAATCTTGAAGGTGGTGAGACTCGTGGCGTTGCCGGCCACAGTGCCCTGCGCCATGGTCACCATCTCGAACGACTCTGTGTGCGCCGTCGCGCTCTGCCCGTCCGGGGCAATCGTGATGGTCAAACTTTTGCGCAGGTAGGTGTAGTCGAGCGTCAGTCCAAACCCTAGCTTGATCATTTCGATGTACTGCGCGCGGTTCGCCTCGCGGGTCGGGCGGCCTCCCCCGTCCAACTTGTATTTGAAGTCCGGCGCGAGGTGCGGGATGATCCCTGCGAAGTCCTTTTTCTTTGCCGCCTCTTCGATGGCGGAGACGATGGCTTCGATTTTTTCTTTCGTGATCTCGGTCTGCGGCGCGGGGGCTTGGGCTTTGGCGCGAGTTTTTTGCGGGGCGCGCGCGGCCGCGGCGGCAGAAGCGGCGGGCGTCAGGGTCATGGCACACAATAATATTGCGCAGAGGGTCTGTTGGCTGAGTCGCATGCGGAAAAATCTCCTGAAGTTTGAAGTGTCGTATGTCCGTGAGGTGAGAGCTACGAGCGGGGCGGTTGCTGGCGTAAATCTCGCAACAAATCCAACATAGCATGCCGAAAATATTTGTGGCAATAGATTATTCGGGCGGGCTGAATGCGGCTGCCGGCGGGCGGGGAATTCTTTAAGCCAGACGGGTCGCGCCGCCTGCGCGCGGGAAGATCGCGCCGTCCATCACGAGGCTGAGCGTGGCGGTCTTGAAGGTGTTCACGAGCAGCATGAACGCCTCGGCCTGGGATTGTTCGACGGTCTCGCGCGTGAACAGGATCATGGTGATGAAGCTGCCGTTCAGATAACTACCGCCGAGGCCGAAGACGGTGCGGACGTCGTGAGCCGCGACGAAATCCTGCGCCGAGACGACCTTGCGGTTGCGTGCATCGAGGCGCGTCTTCGCGTCGCGCACGTAGAAGACGCCCGCCGCGCGCCCCAGATTCTTGACGAGAATGTCCGGCTCGAATTTGTCGAACCAGTCGGAGCCGATGCCCATGTCGCTCATCAGACGCGCGACCATCGGGATGGACTCGACGAACGCGGCCGTCACGAGCGGGATGCCGAGGTGGCCTTGCGAACGGTAACGGTCGCACCATTCGGCCTCTGCGCCGTGAGTTCCGAGCAGCGAGAGCACCTGCGTCTTTTCGCCGAGGAGCGGCGTGATCTCTTTGGCGTCGGCGAGTGCGGCGACGAACTCCCGGTCGCGCGCGGGCAGAGCGTCGAAGGGAAGCGTGACGAACAGGCGTGCGAGCACGAGCGACTCCGAGAATTCTTCGTAGAGCAGGCGGGCGCATGTCTGAGCCGCATCTTGCAGATGCCCGCAAGTTCCCAACGAGTTTTGCAGCCGCTCCCTGAAATCTCTGATTTCACGCGGCGAATAATCGTTGAAAGTTGACATAGGGGTCTTCGGTCGGTTGCGCTTCGGAGCAAGGTGTTCGGGGTACGATTCGATAGTACACTCCCGACCGCCGGGCAACAACTTGCCATCCTCTCAACATTCGCTTCAGACCACGGCGCACGATGCGCGGGAACATTCGGCGCGCGGCGGGCAAATAGCCTGTTTGCTTGTCGCTCGTTGGCGGCGCATGTTAGCATCGCCGCGCTTTTGCAGCGCGCCTGCTCGTCGCACGAAAAAGTGCCGCAGGCGCGCGGTCGTATTCAGGCGGCGGAGGTCTTTCGGCTCACACTCTTGCGTTCCCTCTTGTGCATTAAAAATCTTTGGAGTGGCGGGGCGCGTCTGCTTCTGGCGTGGTGCGCCTTCGTGTGTCTCGCGGCCGGTTTCTCGCCCCATGCGCGCGCGCAACAGCAGCAGTCGAACCCGGTCGAGCGCAAGGTGCTCAACCCGATCACGGACACGCCGAACGTCAACCCGCTCCAACAGGAGCAACCCATCCGCCCGCGCCTGCCCGTCAGAACCGGCGCGGCCGCCGGGCAGTCAACCGAAAAACTCGACGTTGACACGGACAAGCAAACCGTGACGGGCGAAGAGGGCGCGCGCATCATCGTCAACGAGGGGAACGTTGACGCGCGCATCGGCATATTTCGCCTACAGGCCGACAAGCTGACGGTGTACGAAGCGACGAACCGCGTCGTCGCCGAAGGCAACGTCGTCTTCGATCAAGGCGAGTTGCAGCGCATCACCGGCTCGCGCGCCGAGTTCAACTACGCGACCAAACTCGGCTTCTTCATCAACTCCACAGGCTTCACCAACCAGACCGAAGACGGCACGGTCATCTATTTCACGGCCGACCGCGTGGAGAAAGTTTCGGCCAATCGCATCGTCATCATCAAGGGCGAGATCACGGCCTGCGACGAGGAGACGCCGAAGTGGAGTTTCACCGCCAAGCGCGCCGAGATCACTCTGAACGACCGCGTGCGCGCACGCAACCCGAAGTTCAAGGTGAAGGGCTTGACGCTCGTGCCGCTCCCTTACGTCTCCGTCTCGCTCAAGAAGCGCGACCGCGCTTCGGGCTTTCTGACGCCGACCTTCAGCGGCTCCGGTAAGAAAGGCTTCCGCCTCTCGAACGCCTACTACCAGACGCTCGGACGCTCGGCCGACGTGACGTTCAGAAACGACATCTTCACCAAGCGCGGCCTCGGCTTCGGCGCTGACGTACGCACGCGCGCCAACTCGCGCTCTTACTTCAATCTCGGTTTCTACACGGTCAAGGATCGCATCTTCGGCGGCAAGGAAACGCCGGAGCGTCCCGATCAGGGCGGGTCGAGTTTCTACGTTGACGGCGTGCATTATTTCCCGAACGGTTTCCTCGCCGCCGCCGACATCAACATCACTTCCAACCTCGCCTTCCGACAGGTCTTCTCCGACAACATCCAGCAGGCCATCTCGCCCGAAGAACGCTCGCAGGTCTTCGTCAACAAGAACGCGGACGATTACAGTTTCAACTTCCTCGCGCGCAATCAGGTCACGTCGCTGCCGAACGCGCGCATACGCATACGCAATCTGCCGAGCATCGAATTGCAGAAGCGGCCTTCGCCCCTCAGCTACTTCAAAAAGCTGGCCGTCTATTTTTCTTTCGAGGGCGCGCTCGAAGGCGTGAGCCGCAAGGAGACGGTCGAAGACCTCGCCACGTTTCGGGTGGAAGCGGACGGCGAGCCGATCATCACGCCGTCGGTCGTGCAGCGCCTCGACGTGAACCCCACCTTCTCCGTCCCGCTCTACTTCGACGGCTGGTCGGCGACGACGACCGCCTCTCTGCGCGGCACTTATTACTCGAACTCGATTGACCCGCTGACCCGTCTCGTGCTCGGCCGCGACGTGTCGCGCGCCTACGCGAATTTCAGTTTCGATCTCAGGTCGCCCGCGCTCGCGCGCAACTTTTACCGCGGCGACAACTCTCTGCGCTTCCGCCACGTCATCGAACCCTACATCATCTACCGGAAGATCGCGGGCATCAACAATTTTCCGCGCATCATACGCTTCGACTCGACCGACGCCATCGCCGACACGAACGAGATCGAGTACGGCTTCTCGAACCGCTTCTTCAAACGCCATTCGACCGAGAACGTGAGCGGCAAGACGCCGCCCGCCGCGAACGGCACGGCGAACGGCGCGGCGAACGGGCAGGGCAAAACGCTCGCGCCCGTGTCGAGTCGTCCCGAAGAGGTTCTGTCGATCACGGTGCGCGGGAAGTATTTCTTCGACCCGTATTTCGGCGGCGCGCTCATCGCGGGACGGCGCAACCAGTTCTACCCGATCAACACGTTCTCCGGTTTCACTTACGGCGGCGTGCCGCGTCGTTTCTCGCCCATCAACGTCGAGGCGCGCTATCGCCCGCACCCGAATTTGACGGCCGACGTGCGCACCAATCTGGACGTGCAGGGCGGCGGCGTGCGCGACCTCTCCGTCAGCTTCGGCATCAACCGGCGGCTCGTGCAGGCGTTCCAGACCTTCTATTACACGCGCGCCATCACGCTCGCGCCCTCGCTCAGGCAGTTCGCAGACGCGCGCGGCAAAGAGGCCGGGACGCTGCGCGGCGCGCAGTGGAGTCCTTACGTGTTCATCGGCAACCGCGAGCGCGGATTGTTTGGCGGCGCGGCCTTGTTCTTCGATTTCCAGAACCGGCCGGGCAAAAACTCGCCGCTCATCAGTTCGACCGTCACGGTCGGCTACGCCTGGGACTGTTGTGCCGTGACGTTGCAGGACTCGTTTTTCAACCTCGGCCTGCGCAAAGAGAATCGCGTCGTCTTCAGTTTCCGCCTGAACGGCATCGGCACGTTCGGGACGGAGCAGATCGGGCAGAATTTCCGCTGACCGCAGACGCCCCGCGCGCGGCCGAAAAAGCCCTCAAACATCCGAAAAATATTGCGCGCGCGTACATCTTTTGGGCGGCTGTGCGGCATCTGAATTGGAGTTCATAAAGCTGGAATTCGAGCTTTCGCCGGACAACCCCCACAACTCTAATTTTCAGGCCATTTTCGACGAATCGTAACGCGCACTTAATAACTCCTCCAGGCGGGCGCGTTTTTTTCATACAGGAGAGAATTAAAGAATGTTTCGTTCCCCGTTAGGCCGGAAACTGTTGGGTCGCGCGCGTCGCCTCGTCCTCGTCGTCAGCCTGTTCGCCGTCGCCGCGAGCCTCCCTTTCGTCAACGCGGGCGCGTGGCAGCAGCAGGATGAAGATGAAGCGCGTTCGCAGAGGCGTTCGCAGCCCGCGGCCAAAGGGCAGGCCAACATCATCGACGGGGCGGAGTTCGTCCCCGGCGAAGTGCTCGTGCGTTTCCGCAGCGAGACGGCGGCCAAGACGGCCGAAGCCGTCGCGCTGCCGCTGCGCGCCGCGGACGGCGGGGAAGTGAGCGTCGAGCATTTCGGCGGTTCGGAGACGGTGCGCGGTTTGCGCCTCGCCAAAGTTGACCCGGCGCGCACGCTCGAAGCCGTCACGGAACTCGCCGCCCGCTCCGATGTGCTCTACGCCGAGCCGAACTACATCTGGCGCGCCAAGCGCACGCCGAACGACCCGCGCTACCTGAGCGGCGAGTTGTACGGCCTGAACCGGATCAACGCGCCCGCCGCGTGGAACACGACCGTCGGCAGCAAGAGCGTCGTCGTCGGCGTGATAGACGGCGGCGTGGACTTCAACCACGACGATCTGAAGGCGAACATCTGGACGAACCCTAACGATCCGGTCGGCGGCGGCGACAATGACTTCAACGGTTTCATAGACGACATACACGGCTGGGACTTTCACCACAACGACAGCACGGTCTTCGACAACGAGGACGGCGACGACCACGCCACCCACGTCGCGGGCACCATCGGCGCGCAGGGCGACAACAACCTCGGCGTGTCGGGCGTTAACTGGAATGTCAGCATCGTCTCGATCAAGGTGCTCGGCCCGAGCGGCGGCTCGACCTCAAACATCATCAACGGCTACAACTACGCGCGCAAACTGCGCGAGGCGGGCGTCAACCTGCGCGTGCTGAACAACTCCTACGGCGGCCCCGGCAAATCGCTCTCCGCGCTCGACGCCATCACCCAACTCAACAACGCGGGCATCCTTTTCGTCGTCGCCGCCGGTAATGAATCGCGCGACAACTTCGCCTACCCCGACTACCCCGCGAACTACGACGTGCCGAACGTGATCGCCGTCGCTTCGACCACTAGCAGCGACGCGCTTTCGAGTTTCTCGAACTTCGGCGCGCGCCTCGTCAGCATCGGCGCGCCCGGTTCGAGCGTCCTCAGCACCACGCCGAACCATACTTATTCGTTCTTCGGCGGCACTTCGATGTCCTCGCCCCACGTGGCGGGCGCGGCCGCGCTCATCTGCGCTGCGAACGCCACCTGCGCTAATAGCTCCGCAGTTAATTCAGGCATCACCACAGCGCAACTGCGCGGCGTGCTTGCCTTCACCGGCGACCGCATCTCCGCGCTCGAAAGCAATACCACCACGGGTCGCCGCCTGAACGTTGCCAACGCCATGGCCGCCGCGTTAGAGAATGACGCGACCGCGCCCGCCACGCCCGGCAACTTCCGCGTCACCGGACAAAGCGGCCGCAGCGTCACGCTCGCCTGGACTGCGCCCGGCGACGACGGCAACGCCGGCACGGCCGCCGATTACGACTTCTTCTTCGTCAACCCGACGACGCAGGCCAAGACCCTGCTCCCGACGACGCTCATCCCGGCCGCCGGCGGCACGCAGCAGTCGGTCGCGGTTGACGTGCCGTTTCTAAACTTCAGCGGCACGATCCAACTGCGCGCCTACGACAACGCGGGCAACAACAGCACTGCCTCCATCGGCGTGACGATTCCCGTCAACCCCGGCAGCGACCCCTACACCGTGGCGCTCAGCGCTTCGCCCGGCCTCGCCCCTGTGTCCGGTACGAGTATCGTGACGGGCGACGACAAGTACGTCGCCTACAACCTGCCCTTCGCGTTCCCGTTCTACGGCCTGAATCGCACCAGCCTGACCCTCTCGACCAACGGCGTGCTCTACTTCTCCACGCCGCCGCGCCGCGACAACGGCGACGCGGACGACGTGCCCAGTTCCGTACAGGCCATGCAAGGCCAGATCATGATCGCGGGGCTGTGGGACGACATCGACATTAATACGGCCGTGCGCCCGGAGAGCGGCATCTTCGTGACGCAGCCGGACGCGAACCACATCGTCTTCCGCTGGCAGGGCGTGACCTTCCAGTCGCCGCGTGTCAACGTGAACATGGAGATCACTTTGCGCAGCGACGGTACGATCCAGATGCGCTACGGCGACAACCCGCGCCTCTTCCCCGTCGTCGGTATTTCGGGCGGCGAGCCGGATGCCTACATCATCGGTTCACACACGCGGGAACTCGTCAGTTCGGCCACGCAGCCGATCAGCCTGTCGAACGCGCAGACCGTGACCTTCTCGCCGCGCCTCGCGCAGGTCTTCAGCATCAGCGGGAGCGTGCGGGACGTGAACGGCGCGGCTGTGCCGAACGTCACACTGTTTCTCAGTGGTTCCCAGAACGCCACGACGATGACGAACGGCAACGGCGAATATTCGTTCGCCGGTCTGACCTCCAACTTGAGCTATGCCGTTACGCCTTCGCACCCGAACTTTAACTTCTCGCCGACGAGCATCTCGATTGCCAGCCTGACCTCGAATCAGGGGGCGAATTTCACCGCAACCTCGAACGCGCAGACCGGCGCGAACAGCGTCGGGTTCGCGCAGACCAGCTTGCAGGTCAGCGAAGGCGACGAACGGGCGACCTTCACCGTCACGCGCAGCGGCGACACGTCCGGCGCGGCCACGGTCAATTACCGCACGGTCGATAGCGACACGTTCACCGTCAGTTGCGCCAATGCATCAGGCAACAATGGCGGCGCATACGCACGCTGCGACTTCGCCACCACGGTCGGCACGCTCTCATTTGCCGCCGGGGAACTCACCAAGACCGTCTCTGTACCGCTCATAGACGACGCGCACGTCGAAGGCGCGGAAACTTTCCAACTGCACCTGTCGAACGTCACGGGAACAGGCACGACGCTCGGCGCGCAAAGCGTCGCCACCGTCACGCTCGCGGACAACGACACGACGGTCGCGCCGAACCCCGTCGTCAACTCCATCCCGTTCTTCGTCCGGCAGCAGTATCTGGACTTCCTCTCCCGCGAGCCTGACACTCAAGGGTTCAATGCGTGGGTCGGCGTGCTCAACACCTGCCCGAACATCTTCACCGGGCCGAGCACGCCTTCGCAGTGCGACCGCATCTACGTCTCCGGCGAAGGCTTCTTCCGCTCACCGGAGTTCCAACTCAAAGGCGCTTACGCCTTCCGCTTCTACAAGCTGGCCTTCAACCGCCTGCCTGAGTACACGGAGATCGTCTCGGACATGAGTTTCGTGGCCGGGGCGACCGAGGCGGAGGTCTACGCACGCCGCGCCCAACTGGCGACCAACTTCGTCGCGCGGCCTGAGTTCCAGGTCGCTTACGGCGGCCTGACCAACGCGCAGTTCGTCGCCGCACTGCTCGGCCGCTACGGCCTCAATTCCATCACGACGCCCGACCCGGCCACGCCCGACAGCGGCACGCGCGTGACTTTCACGTCCGCGACGCTGATCCAGCAACTCGACGGCAATTTCCTGACGCGGGCGAAGGTCTTCCGCGCCATCGCCGATTCCGATCAGGTGCAACTGGCCGAGTTCAACAGCGCGTTCGTCGCCGTGCAGTATTACGGCTACCTGCGCCGCACGCCTGAGCCGGCGGGCTATCTGGACAACTTGAACGCCCTCCAGCGCGGCGTCAGCCCGCGCGAGATGGTGAATGCGTTCCTTAACTCCGCCGAGTACAGGCTCAGGTTCGGACAACCCTGAGAGATAGGGATGAGGGATGAGGGATGAGGGATGAACGAAGAAAGCATTCAAGCGATTTAGTGCTTATCTTGTTCATCCCTCATCCCTGTCGGTTGCAGCCAACTGCGCGGGGCGTTGTGGTCATCAGAGCAGGGGTCGCCTAACTTGCTCTAACACGGGCGTTGCGCTTAGAATGCCCGTTCCCGTTCGCCTCTCGTGGCCTGTCGGTCGCGGGCGAACGGCGGTCTCAAGAATTTCATGAACATCGCTAATCCTGTTTCGGCCTCATTTGGAGATTTTCCAGTGAAAAACGCTTTTCGCCTTTCTTTGATTGCTTTCACGTTCGTCTGCCTGTCGGTCGTCCCGGCCTTCGCGCAGGCGACGCCGACCCCGACGCCCGATTCGTTCTTTACGCAGATCACTAATTCGCCCACCGCCACGCTCCCCGTCTTCGTCGGCGGCATCAGCGGCAACGGGCGTTTCGTAGTGTTTGAATCGGCGGCCGATCTGGCAACTCTGCATCCCGGCGAAACCACGAGAGCCGTCAACAACGCCGACGGTAATCGCGAAATCTTCCTCTACGACTACGCCCAGCGGCGCATCTTCCAGATCACCAACACGACCGTCGCCCGCGTTGACGCCACCAAACCGGCCGTCACCAATAACGCCACGACGGGGCAGCCGGATTTCAGCAACGTCGCCGTCGAGGTGAGCAATAATCGCCCCTTCATCAGCCGCGACGGCCGCTGGATCGTCTTCAGTTCCAACGCCGACACCCCCTTTAGCTTCAACGGCGACACCGCCAAAGCCACGCTCATGGCCGACGGTAATCAGGAAATTTTCCTCTACCGCATCCCCGACGTGGCCGCCGTAGACCTGCGCAGCGGCGTGGACGCGGGCTTCACCAATTTGTCTCAGAACGCCTTTACGCGCGTTACCAACACGGCGGCGAGTCGCCTGCCCGTGGCGGGCACAACTACCAACGCGCCCATCGTCGCCGACGACAACCGCAGCGCGCAGGTCAATGACCGCGCCTCCCGCATCGTCTTCGTCTCGACCCGCGACCTCGCGGCGAAGAACGCCGATGCCAACCCAGAAATCTTCGTCTGGACGAGAACTTCGCTCCCCGCGGTGCTCCCCGCCACGGGCGCGTTCGCACAGGTGACGAACACCACCGGCGCGTTCACCTTCAACGACAATCCGAGTATCTCCGGCGACACGGCGACGGACGAGGGCGCGGAAGACCCGCGCTCCGTGATCGCCTTCATCTCGAATGCCACCGTGATGCGCGACCTGAACGACGCGACCATCACCACCAACAACGCCGATGGCAACGCCGAAGTGTTCGTCGTCGCCTTCAACGGCGCGGCCGCCACCGGCCTCACGCAGGCCACGCGCACGCGCCGCACCAACCCGAACGACCTCGTCAACGTGCTCAACCCCGGCCCGCGCATCAGCCGCGACGGCCGTTTCTTCGCCTTCGAGACCGTCGCCACCGACCCGAAGGGCGACACCGCGACGAATCAGTCCGTGCGCGGCCTCTACGTCTACGTCATTGCGAGCGACACGTTCATACAGATCGGGCCGCGCGGCTCTGCCGCCGACAACGAAGAGGACGTGCTGCGTTTCCCCACCTTCACGGGCGACAGCGGCCAACTCGTCTTCACCTCCGCACTCAACTTCACGCCCACCGGCACGCGCGTCGCGCCCGGCGAGGCCACGGGGCTTAACCCGACGGCCGGCTTGAAGCAGATTTACGCCGTGGCGATTCCGGCGTCGGCCACGGCCGCGCAGTCGTTCACGCGCCTGACGAACACCACGAGCGGGACGGCCGCCTCGCTGCAACCCTTCGTCAGCAACACCACGGAGCGCCTCGCCTTCACCTTCAACGGCGAACTCGGCGGCGGCAATTCAGACCTCTCGGCGGAAGCCTTCTATCTGACCGTGAAGCCTGCGACCTCGACGGCGAGCGCCGCATCGAGCGTGCTCTCTTATTTCACCGGCGCGTCACAGCGCGAAGTGGCGACGCCCGCCGCCTCGCCCACGCCCACGCCTTCTCCCGCGCCTTCGCCGACGCCCATCACCGGACTCGCACGCGGCATGATCGGCATCGTGCGCGCGCCCGCGGCCGAAACCGGCGCGCGGTTCGGCACGACCACCACGCGCGTCTGCGAACCGCAGGCCACGTGCGAGGCCGCTTCCGAGTCGCGTCATCGGCCGTCGCTGCCCGTCGAACTCGGCGGCGTCTCGCTCTCCATTAACTACGCCGCGGCCGGTCTCTACTTCGTCAGCCCGACGGAGATTCAATTCGTCGTTCCCGTCGGCCTCGCCGCGCAGACCGGCACGACGACCTACCCGGTCATCATCAGCATCCACGAAGGCGACACGATCAGGAGCGTGCGCAGCGTCCTGCAAGTCGTGGCCGCGCAGCCCGACATCTTTACGAGGTCTGACGCGCCGACGCGGGCGAGCGTCTTCAACGTCACCAACATGACGCTGATGGCCGAACCGGCCGAAGGCTTCCCCGTCACGACCGACGTGATGGGCACAGCCACGCCGACCGTCCTCTCGATCTTCCTGACCGGCATACGGGGCGTGCCCGTGAGCGCCATCTCCGTCATGATCGGCGACCGGACGCTGACGGGAACGGCCGAAATCAGGAGCAACACGCCGACCGACATGCCCGGCGTTGACCAGTTGAACGTGCAACTGCGATCCGACCTGGCCGGACTCGGCGACCAGCCGCTCATCGTCTCGGTCACGATTGGCGGGCAGACGTTCACGAGCCGCCCCGCCGCCACCGCGCCGCGCATCCGCATCAGGTAAGGCTTGGCGCGCCGCACGCAAGACTTAAAAGGGCGTGCGGCCTTGTCTCAGTAAGGCACTCGCCGCAAGGCACAGAGAACACAGAGGGGGCACAGAGGAAGATTCAATCCTCTGTGCCCCCTCTGTGTTCTCTGTGCCTGCGTTGGTGAACGCTGTTCGTCTTACTCAAACGCAAATTCCACCACGGTTATCCGCGAACGAACTACTGCGGCTGGCTTACCTGCACGGGCGGCGGCTATAATCTCGCGGCAAGCCACATTCTGAACAGACAGGTTCTCCACGCAGTCGCAAACGCGCCTTCATTGTACGCGGGCGCGGTTGCGCGTTCGCCCAGCATGCGTATCGCAATTGACGGGATTCCGCTGGCCGAGCCGAAAACCGGCATCGGCCACTACACCTTTGAACTGGCGCGCGGCCTCGCGGCTCTCGCCCCCGAACACGATTTCGAACTCGTCGCACACGTTCCCATCGAGACGGCGTTTGAGACCGCCTTCGACGACGCGCCGCTGCCGGGGAACCTGCGCACCGTGCATGCGCCGACGAACGCCCTCAGCAAGCGTTGGTGGACTATCGGGTTGCCGCTCTACGTGCAGAGGCGCGGCGTCGCGCTCTTTCACGGCACAAACTACAAAGTGCCGCTCTGGAATCGCTGCCGCACCGTCGTCACCATCCACGACCTGTCGCTCCTGCTCCATTCGCACACGCACGAAGATGAGCGCGTGCGCCGCGCGCGCCTGCGCCTCCCGGCGACGGCGCGCATGGCCTCGAAGATCATCACCGACTCCGAGAGCGTGAAGCGCGAAATCTGCGAACACCTGCGCGTCAGGCCGGAGAAAATCGCGGTTGTGCCGCTCGCGCCGCGCCGCGCGTTCCGACCCGTCGCGGCGGCCGAGGCACACGCGACGCGGCACAGGCTCGGCGTCGAAGACGACTTCATACTCTTCGTCGGCACGGTCGAGCCGCGGAAGAATCTGCTGACGCTCGTGCGCGCCTTCGATGAGTTGACGCGGCGCACAAACCTCCGCCCGCAACTCGTCATCGCCGGGCAGAAAGGCTGGTTGACGGAAGAACTCTTCGCGGTCATCGAGCAGTCCGGCCTCAGTTCGCGCATACTCTTCACCGGCTACGTCTCCGACGAAGACCTCGCCGCGCTCTATTCCTCCTGCCGCGTCTGTGTCTATCCGTCGCTCTACGAGGGCTTCGGCCTGCCGCCGCTCGAAGCGATGAGTTGCGGCGCGCCCGTCATCACGAGCCGCATCCCGGTCATCATGGAGACGGTGGGCGACGCCGCCCGGCTCGTCGAACCGACGGACGTCGGCGAACTCGCCGACTGCATACGCGGATTGTGGGAGAGCGACGCCGAACGGCGACGCCTCTCCGCCGACGGCATCGCACACGCCGCGCGTTTCACCTGGGAGCGCACCGCGCGCCTCACGCTCGACGTTTACGAAGAGGTTTTACGGGGCGCGACGGGCATGCCGCGCGTGGCAAGCGCCTGAGGCGAGACAGGGGCGAATGTTGAGTTGAACGAAATCGGCGGAGGGGTTGACCTGAACGAAAAAGGCCAGCCCCGTTTCCGGAGGCCGGCCTTAAAGGTTGTTCGCTCGCGTGCGTTTAGTGGCGGTTGCGGTATTCGGGGGAGTAGACGAAGCCCCAGACCATCGTCTTGTAATCGCCGGGGTTGGCGCGCAGGTAAGTGAGCCAAGCGTTGTAGCCTTCGGCCTCCGGCTCGCGCCGCAGGTAGCCGAAGTACTGCATGGCGACGTAGGCCGGGTCGAACTCTTTGGCGTTCACTTCGGCGCTCTCGATGATCTTTCTGAGCACACTCGTGCGCGTTTCCGTGCCGTTGCCCAAACCGGCGATGAGCGCGTCGCGGTTGGACACCGTCACGCCCGCCGTCGCGAGCAGCGCATCGACGTACTGGGCGGCCGTCAGGCTCGCCGGGTATTTCGCGGCAAAGTCGGCGCGAGACGGCCATGCGGCGATGAAGGCGTCGCGCTTGGCGATGACTTCCGCCTCGGTCGTGCCGGTCACGCTGCGCATGCCTCCGACGATTTCAGGATAGGTCGGCAGGCGTCCGAGCGATGATTTGTAGAGGCGGTAGACGAGGTAGCCTTTAATGTTAAATTCCTGCGCTTCGAAGAAGCTCTTCGAGACGAGCACGCGCTTGCCGTTGACGCCGTGGAGGCAGTTCGGGTCGCCGTTGCAGCTATTGAGCACGCCCATCCACGCATTGAAGCCAGCGGGTTCGGGGAAGCGGCTGAGGAAGTCTATGTACTGCTGCTGGACGAAAAAGTCGCTGTCGTCAATCGTAATGCGGGTATTTGTGCCGGGACGGAGCCGCACGGGCTTGACCTTGACGTCGCCGTAGAACAGTTCGGACGGCAGCGACGGGTCTTCGGTGACGACTCTGAGCGTCGGCGCGCTCTGGCCTTGCGCCACGGCAAACGATGCGCACAGGGCGGTTAAGAACAAGGCAACGATTAATCTACGCATGTGTGTGTTACTCCCGGTACTCTATAGACGGTGGGACTATTTTTCTGTAGCTTAGGAAATCCTTGGGAGAGCCGGGGCTACTCGAATCGCTCTTTTGCGCCCGCCCGAGCGATTGCTCGCGAGCGCAGCCCAACAACTGTTATCGTAGCTTGCCCTCAGAGCGTTTGTCAACGATATTGACCCCGCACGCAGGTTAGACGTGGGCGCCTATTGTTTAGACGAAAAATAAGTTTGCGGGAGCGCTCGCCGGGCATCCGCAGAAACAGCTCTCAGGGGCACGTTTAGAGATGCCGTGGCGCATGGCGGGCGTTGCCCCCCGCAGGGCGAGCGCGGGCGAAAAGATTGCGTCGGATGGGGAAAACTCTGTGCAGATAAACGGGAGCCTGAGCGCGCGCCTGCGGCACCGGCGCGGCGACGCGGCGGCCTTGGCCGTCATCGCCGCGTTCTTCACGCTCATGTTCGCGCAGCAAATTTTCGGCGGGAAGTTTCTGCTGGCGGGCGATCCCCTCTACTATTCTTACCCCTTGCGGAGCATCGGGTGGGAGATGATTCGCGGGGGGCAGTTGCCTTTGTGGACGCCTCTGGTGTTGTCGGGCTATCCGCTGTTGTCCATGTCGCAACTGGCCTTCGCCTACCCCCTCACCTGGGGCTATCTCTTCCTGCCGGGACACTGGGCGGAACAAATCTACGTCCTCGCGCCCTTTCTACTCTCGCCCGCCTTCACCTACGCCTATGCGCGCGAGACGGGGCGCAGTCGCACGGCCTCGCTTCTCGCCGGTTTAGCCTTCGGCTACGGCGGGATGATGTGCAGCGGTATCTCTTTCACGGGGCTGCCCTCGAACAGCATGCTCTGGCTGCCGCTCGTCCTCATTCCCATTGACCGCGCGGCGCAGGGGCGTGGAAGTTTCGTCCCGCTCCTCGTCGGCGCGACCGCCGCCTACGCGATGTCTGTCCTGAACGGGCAGGGGCAGAGTTTTCTCTACACAGGCATGGTCGCCGCCGCTTACGGTCTCTACGTGTCGCTCTTTCCGCCCGGCGGCCGGGTGCGGGAAGGCGTCGGCGGCGCGCACGACGACGGGGAAGCAGGGCGCGAAGACGCGGCGGCGCGCGAAGACGGGGCAGCACAGGACGGCGTCGGCGGCGCGTTGAACGCGGGCGACGGCGCGGCCGTTAAATCGGGGTGGCGCGAGTGGCGCAGGTGGCGGCCTTTCATCGTGGCGCTCGGCGCGCTCGCGATGTCGGCGGGGCTGGCCGCGTTCCAGATACTTGAGACGATGCGCGCGGCGCGGCGCAGCATCCGCAACACGCTCAGTTTCGAAGCCATCAGCACGGGCGCGTTCACTCTCAGGAGAGCCGTCGCCTCGGTCTTCCTGCCGCTCTATTATTCGACGGACGTGACGGCCTACGTCCCCTCGCTCGCCCTCATCTTCGTCGCGCTGACGTGCCTTGCCTTAGTTGCGCGGCGCGACGACGCGCGCGACGGGCGCATCTATTTCTGGCTCGGCGTGGCCGTCGTCGGTTGGGTCTTGATGCTCGGCGCGAACACTCCCGCGCAGCAAATCATCTACCGCCTGCCGCTGCTCAACAAATTCCGCGTGCCCTCGCGCCACACCTTCGAGTGGACGTTCGCCATGAGCATCCTCGCAGCCTACGGCTGGGACATTGCCGCGCGCCGCCGTTCGAGGCTCGCAAAACCCGTGGGCGCGACGCTTCCGCGACGCCCCGGCATCGAGGCCGCGGTCAACGCGCTTTTACTAACACTGTGCGTCTCCGTCGGCATCTGTTGGTGGCGTGCGGTGCAAATTCCCGCGCAGCCGGGAACTTACGATTACACTGGCTTGTCGAAGTCCACCTTCCTCCTGTGGAAAATAGCTTTCACCGTCGGCGTGCTGTTGCTCATCTGGCGGAGCGCGCGTGTGGCCGCACCGAGACAGCGCGCAGGCTGGTTGATGGCGGCCATCGCAATCGCATGTTTCGTCGAACCGTCGGCGGGCATCTCGCGCTGGTACGAAGGGATGCTCCTGACCGGCGAGCGTTTCCGCGTCGTCTCGCCGACGACGCGCTTCCTGCAAAACTATCCGCCGGAAGAGAACCGCGTCTACACGCGCGTCGAACTCTACTCCGAAGAATTCAACACGACGCCGCGCCTTGAAGCGCCGAACTTGACCGCGCTTCATCGAATTCAGAACCTCGCGGGCTACGAGCCGCTCATCTTCGAGCGCTACAGCCGCGCGCTCGGCGGCGTCGGGATGGACACAGTCTCGCCGCGCGAAGGCTACGCGCTCAACGACCAACTCTTTCAGCCGGACTCGCGCGTCCTCGATCTCCTGAACACAACCTTCGTCGTCTCTTTCTCGAACCTCTCGATCAGGCTCCAGAGTCTCATACATCAGAACGGCGTCGCCTTCTTCACCTCCGACATGCAGACGGCGCTCGACCCCGGCAAGACCATCACGCTCGGCGGCACTGCGACCGCGGGCGACACGCTTGCGCTCGTCACTTCGCTCTCCAATGCGGGGGAAGTGGAGCAGGGCAGGAGCGTCGCCAGAGTGCGCGTACACTTTTCAGACTCGCCCGCCGTCGAGCGCGATTTGCGCGCGGGCGCGGACACGGCCGAGTGGGCGCACGAGCGACCGGACGTGCGCAATGGTGTCCGCCACGCGCTCGCGCCCATCTTCGACGCACGCCCCGGCGACGAGAAAAACAGTTATCCGGCGCATCGCTATCTCGCGCTCGTCCCGCTCGGCGCGCGCGGGCGCGTGGACAAAATAGAGATCACGAATTTGACCGACGGCTCGCCGCTCGCGCTGTGGAAGGCGACCCTCCACGACTCGGCGAGCAAAACTTCGACGCCAATCTCATCCCTCTCTTCCGAGTGGTGGGAGACGGTCTATCAACAGGATCACGCGCTCATCATACGCAACCGGCGCGCGCTGCCCCGTGCGTGGCTGGTGGCGGACGCCCAGGCGGTGAACGGCGAAGAAGCATTTCAGATCATCACCGGCGAGGACAGCGAGCACAGGTGCGAGTTCAACCCGCGACGCACGGCTCTACTGGAAGTCGCGCCCGCCGAGTTGCCTCCGCTCTCTGGCGAATTGTTGCCTGGCAGCGCGGCGAACGTGACGTTGTACGAACCGAACCGGCTCGTGATCCAGACGCATGCCGCGCAACGCACGGTGTTAGTCGTCAGCGAGATGTTTTATCCGGGCTGGGAGGCAACGGTGGACGACAAACCAACTCGCATACACCTCGCGAACTATCTCCTGCGCGGCGTGGTCGTGCCCGCAGGCTCGCATCGTGTGGAGATGCGTTACCGCGCCCCGGCCGCGCAGAACGGCGCGATCATCTCGGCGTGTACGCTCGCCGGTCTCTGCCTGCTCGTGCTGTTCGACCGTCGCGCGAAGAGACGCGAGGACGCGAACTTGAGTTAACGCAGTTGCAACGTTGACGCGGTTGAAACCTGTAGGCGGCGCGGTCGCGAGTCGCCAGACGTACACGATGAGACTGAGAGACACGATGCGGCGGTTGGCGGCCTCGCGCGGGCGCGATGCGGCGGCCGTCCTCTTCATCGCGGCTTTCTTCATCGTCTTCTTCCGACGTTTTTTATTCGGCGACGAGTTCATCATCGGCGGCGACGCCTTCGCTTACTCTTACCCCTTGCGGAGCATCGGATGGGAGATGATTCGCGGGGGGCAGTTGCCCTTGTGGACGCCTTTGGTGTTGTCAGGCTATCCGCTGTTGTCCATGTCGCAACTGGCCTTTGCCTATCCGCTCACCTGGGGCTACCTCTTTCTTGATGCGCCGCGCGCGGAGCAACTTTACGTCCTCGCACCGTTCCTGCTCTCGCCCATCTTCACTTACGCCTACGCGCGTGAACTCGAACGCAGCCGCACGGCCTCGCTCCTCGCCGGTTTAGCCTACGGCTACGGCGGCGCGATGACGGGGCTGCTCGGCGTCGTAGGCTTCTTCCCGAACGCGATGATGTGGCTGCCGCTGATGCTCATCGCGATTGACAGGGCGACGGCGCGCGCGCGCCGTCGCTTCGCGGGATGTTTGCTCGCGGCCGCGGCGGCCTACGCGATGTCCGTCCTGACGGGATTGGCGCAGGGGTTCGTCTTCGTCGCGCTCGTCGCCTCGGCCTACGCGCTCTCGCTCGCGTTGTTCGATGCGCCGCGCGTTGCAGGGGACAAGACAAAGGACAAGACAAAGGGCGAGGCAGGGGACGCGGCAAGCATTGAGGCGACGCGCCCGTGGTTGAGCCTCGCGCGCTGGCGACCCGTGGCCGTGGCGCTGGGCGCAATCGCTCTGGGTGCGGGCATGGGCGCGTTTCAGATTTTGGAGACGATGCGTGCTGTCCGTCGCAGCATCCGCCGCACGCTCATCTACCCGTTCTTCGTGAGCGGTTCGTTTTCGCCGCGCGTCGCGTTGAAGTCGCTCGTCGCGCCGCTCTACACGGAGCGTTTCGCCGACGTGGGAACTTACGTCGCGCCGCTCGTCTTACTGCTCGCGCTCGCCGCCGTCCTGTTCGCGCTCCGGCCGACGACGACAACAACGACGCCGCGACGCGACCCGCGCATCTTCTTCTGGGCGGCCGCCGCGCTCGTCTCCTGCGTGCTCATCCTCGGCCACCACACGCCCGTCTACGGGTGGCTCTATCACCTGCCCGTCATCAACAGTTTCCGCGTGCCCTCGCGCTTCGCCTTCGTCTGGACGTTCGCTGCCGCCATCCTCTCTGCCTACGGTTGGGACGCGCTCGCCGTGCGTCTGCGTCAGCGTTCGACGACGGGCGCGCGCTCCTCATCATCACGCTCGAACTTCGCGATCATCTACGGCCTCGGCGCTTTCGGCGCGCTCGCCGGATTCTTCTGGTGGCGGCAAACCCTCAACTCCGCCGTCAACGCTTTTGACGCGGAGGCGGGCGTGCCGCGCGCGTGGGTCGAAGGCTTCTGGTATGCGGGGCTGCCGCTTCCCAAGTACCTCGCGTGGAAACTCGTCTTCACGTTGTTGACCGCGCTGCTCATCTGGCGCGGCTGGAAAATCGACGCGGCGCGCGCGCGCCGGCTCGTGCTCGTCGCCGCCCTCGCGCTCGTCTGTTTCGTAGAGCCTTTCGTCGTGGTCTCGAACTGGTGGCAGCCGTTTGCGAAGCCGCGTGCGCGTTTCGACGCAGCCTCGCCCGTCACCCGTTTTTTGCAGGCGAGAGCGGCGGGCGCGGAGCGCAGTCGCATTTACACGCGCGTCAAGTTGTTCGCAGAGGAGTTCGACGAGTCGCCGCGTTTCGATCCGCCGAACCTGACCGCGCTTTATGATCTGGAAAACGTCGGCGGCTATGAGCCGCTCCTGTTGGAACGCTACAGCCGCGCGCTCGGCGGCGTTCACCTCGATGCCGCCAGCCCGCTCCCCGGCTTCGCGCCGAACCGCGCCCTCTTCGACGCGCGCTCCCACGTCCTCGATCTGCTCGGCGCGAGGTTCGTCGTCAACGCGGAGATGGCGGCGGATGCGCCTTCCATTGAACGAGAGGGCATACGCTTCGCCGCCTCCGATCTCGCGTCGGAGCTACAACCCGGCGAGCGGATTTCCCTGCACGCAAACTCCGCCGCGATTGCCGACACACTCGCCCTCGTCACTTCCACCTCGAACTCCGCCGCCGTCGCGGACGGCACACCCGTCGCGCTGCTTCTGATTCACACGACGGGCGGGCGCGTCGTAGAGCGCGCCTTGCGCGCGGGCGCGGACACGGCCGAATGGGCGCACGAGCGACCGGACGTGCGCAATGGTGTCCGCCACGCGCTCGCCCCCATCTTCGACAGCGTGCCTGTCAAAGACGACCTCGGCGATTATTCATCGCATCGCTACTGGGCGCGCATCCCACTCGGCGAGAGGCTCGAAGTGGAGCGCATCGAGATCGTCAACGCGACGCGGGAAGGCGTCCGCCTCGCGCTCTGGAAGGCGACCCTACATGACGCAGCGCGCGGGCAATCGCAAACGCTCGCGCGCACGCAGCGAAGTCTCTATGCGGGACTGGACAGAGAGCGCTGGGCTGCCGTCTACGATGCGGACGACGTGCTCATCCTTGAAAATAAGCGCGCTCTGCCGCGTGCGTGGCTGGTGGGGGAAGCCGAAGCGGTAGACGGCGAAGAAGCCCTGCGGCGCATCAGCGGCGAAGGTGACGATGGTGCGCGCGACTTTGATCCGCAACGCACGGCGCTACTGGAAGTCGCGGCGGCCGAGTTGCCCGCGCTCCCCGGCGGCGAGTTGCCGGCAGGCAGCGGGGCGCGCATCACATCGTATGAACCGAACCGGATCGTGGTTGACACCAGCGCACAGTCGCCGGCGGTGCTGGTTTTAAGTGAGATCAACTATCCGGGCTGGGAGGCGATGGTAGACGGCGAGGCGGCGCGCATCCACGCGACGGATTATTTGCTGCGCGGAGTGGTTGTGCCCGCCGGACAGCATCGTGTGGAGATGCGCTATCGCGCTCCGGCCGCACGCAACGGCGCGTTCATCTCTGCCATCTCGCTCCTAGCCCTGTGCGCTCTGGCGATCAAACAGTCGCGCGCGGGGAAACTTTCGGTCTGATTCTCAAACGTGAAGATGCTCAACACGGGTTACGAATTCTGGCGGCGTTGGTGGGGCGTGCGGCGCGCGGATGCGGCGGCGATGCTCGCCGTCGCAGGGTTCCTCGTGCTGTTCTTCGGCTGGGGGATTTTCCGCGGCGGGTCGTTCATCGGCGGTGATGTCTTCTTCTACACCTACCCGCTGCGCGCGACGGCCTGGGAGATGATTCGTGGCGGGCAACTGCCACTCTGGACGCCGCACGTGCTCTCCGGTTTTCCCCTGCTCGCGATGGCGCAACTCGGCCTCGGCTACCCGCTCACATGGGGACACCTGTTCCTGCCCGCGCGCCACGCGGAGATGATCTATATCCTCGCGCCTTTCCTCCTCGCGCCCATCTTTACCTACGCTTATCTCCGCGAAGTCGGCCGCAGCCGTTTGGGCGCGCTCCTCGGCGGACTCTCGTTCGGCTACGGCGGCCTGATGACCAACACCTATGGCATGAACGCCATACCGACCAACGCGCTCATGTGGCTGCCGCTCCTGCTCATCGCCTGCGAGCGCGCGCGCACAAGCAACTTCGCACGCGCGCTCGTGTGCGTCGCCCTCGTCTACGCGCTGTCAATCCTGACCGGGCACGGGCAAAGTTTTCTCTTCGTCGGAATGCTGGCGATAGCTTACGCGCTCTTCCTAGCCTTCACCGGCGAGACGAAGGGCGCGCTCGGAAGCCTTCACCGTCAAGGCGGCGCACGCGCCGCGTTCGAATGGCGGCGACTGCTGCCCCTGTGCGCCTGCGCGGGCGGCATGTTACTGGCGACCGGGATCGGGGCGTTTCAGATTCTGGAGACGATGCGCGCCGCGCGCCGCAGCATTCGCAGCGCGCCGGGCTACGAGTTTTTCGTCGAGGGAGCTTTTACGCCGCTCACCGCATGGCGTTCCTTCTCCGCGCCGCTCTATCAATACATCGAGGTGACGACTTATGTCGCGCCGCTCGTCGCAGCGCTCGCCGTGTGCGCCGTGGTGTGCGCCGTCGTGTTGAGGCGGCGAAGCCTTCACGACTCTCCGACGCTAGCCCTGCGTCCGCCGTTTGATGTGCGCGTGTACTTCTGGGTGTTGACGGCGCTCGTCGCCCTGTTGTTGCTCCTCGGCGACAGCACGCCGCTCTATCGAATGCTGCATCGCGTGCCTGTCTTCAATCTTTTTCGCAGGCCGTCGCGTCACGTGTTTGAATGGACGTTCGCCTTAAGCGTGCTCGCCGCCTACGGCTGGGACGCTCTCAGCCTGTGGGCTTCGCACGCGCGCGGCCGCGACCACAGAGGCGAACGTGGGAGGATCATTGCCGGGGCGCTGCTCCTGTTGTGCGCCGTCGCGCTCGGCGCGTGGTGGTGGCGTGCGGCGCACAGTCTTCCTTATGTCGGCGAGGCCGTGCCGCGCGCACGTGGGGCGTACCTGTGGTGGAAAATATTTTTTACGCTGGCGATCACCGCCGCCTGCTATTGCGCTCTGACGTTGAAGGCGGGGCGTTGGCGGGAACGTTTGTCGGCCGGTGTCGTG
The DNA here is from genome assembly GCA_036389555.1 of Pyrinomonadaceae bacterium. Classification (GTDB taxonomy): domain Bacteria; phylum Acidobacteriota; class Blastocatellia; order Pyrinomonadales; family Pyrinomonadaceae; genus JAIVJZ01. The sequence goes on along the minus strand of DASVPS010000094.1, from coordinate 15,627 downwards.
CTGCTGGTGTGTTTCGTAGAGCCTTTCATTCTCGTCTCACACTGGTGGCCGGGCACGCTCAAAACGGCGAACCGCCTGACGACGCCCGCGCGCGCGACGCGCCACCTGCAACAATTTGACGCGACCCGAAATCGCGTCTATGTGCGTGCGAGTTCGGCTGTGGAAGAATACTCGCGGGAGCCGCGCTTCGACCCGCATAATTTGACGGCGCTGTACGGGCTGCATAACGTCGCGGGCTACGAACCGCTCCTATCGGAACGCTACAGCCGCGCGCTCGGCGGCCTGGACTACGACGCGACCAACCCGCGCCGTGGCATCGAGCCGACGCTCTCACTGTTCGCGCCAAGGTCGCACGTATTGGATTTGCTGAACACCACGCGCGTCGTCACCTTTGCGAATCTGGCGACAATGGATGACCCCTCACTTGAGACCGCACGTTTGAAAGTTGAACGCGAGGCGTTGGACACAGAGCGTTGGCACAGGGAAGACGAGTTTGATGGCGTCGTCATCCTGCGCAACGGGCGCGCGCTGCCGCGTGCGTGGCTCGTCTGCGAAGCGGAGGCGGTGGACGGCGAGGAGGCTCTGCGGCGCATCAGCGGCGAGGGCGCGCGCGACTTCGACCCGCGCCGCACGGCGCTCTTAGAAGTCGTCCCCGCAGAGTTGCCCGCGCTCCCCGGCGGCGAACTCGCGCCGGGCGACGCGGCGAACATCACGACGTATGAGTCGAACCGCATTGTGATCGAGACGCGCGCGGCGCAACCGGCGGTGCTGGTTTTAAGTGAGATCAACTATCCGGGGTGGGAGGCGACGGTAGACGGCGCGGCGGCGCGTATCCACGCGACGGATTATTTGCTGCGCGGAGTGGTCGTGCCCGCCGGACAGCATCGTGTGGAGATGCAATACCGCGCTCCGGCCGCACGCAACGGCGCGATTATCTCCGTCCTCAGTCTGGCCGCGTGCGGCGCGTTGCTTTTCTATTCATACAGAAGACGGCTGCGGCGAGCAGCAGCAGCAGAGAAGAGGCCGCGCTGACGAACGCCCCGCGGTAAAAGGAGCGCGGCCGAAACTCGAAGCGAACTGTATGCGTTCCGGCGGGCACGGGGAGACCGCGCAGGGCATAGTCCGCACGGAGGAGTCGCGCGGGCGCGCCGTCCACGGTCGCCTGCCAGCCGGGATAGAACACGTCGCTCGTGATGAGAAAGGCGGGCGCGTTCGCGCGCGTCTCGACTTCCATGCGCCCGTCCGACAAATGCCTGACGCGCGCCGTCGCTTCACGGTCGAGTGATTGCGCCGGGAAGTCGAGCGGCTCTTCGACGAGCGCGACCTGCGCGGGGTCGAACGCGCTTCCGTCCGCGAGTCGCGACGAGTGGAGCGCGCTGAGCGCCTCCTCTTCCGTGACCGTGAGAACCTTGCCGACGAGCCACACGCGCGGCCTCGCGCGCAAATTCTCATAGACGCCCGCCTCGCCCACGTCCTCCGGTTTGATCGCGCCATAGCCGCTGTTTTCAAAATTGATGTCCGTCACGTGCCGCCAGCGCGTCGTGTCCGCGAGCGAACCGGCGACGGGGACGACCGGGAGGGAATTGCCTGCGCTCTCATCGAGCAGGCTGATCTTTTTGAGCGAGAGCGTGGCGGCCGCGCCGCCCGTCCATTGAATCTCGATGCGCTTGACGGGGATGCTCGCAGGTAGCGAAAGGCGCGCCGCATAGTCGTGCCCTGAGCAGCGCACGTCGCCGCGTGTGACCGGGTAACTGCGATAGACGTGCGCGCGCGCCTGCTTCATCGTCGGGCGCACGTCCGAGCAGTCGTAAGCCCACTCGGAGGTGTCGCGCCCGGCCAATAGACTTTGCGTGTGAGTCTGCCCGCGCGTGTCCGTGACGACGACGCGCGCAACTTCCCGTTGATCGGCGACGGCGGCGGAACAGGCGAGCGCGGTGGCGATGGCGACGGCGTTCGCGTGCGTTGCTTGCGGAAGTTCGATTGCGAAGTCGTTCGGGTTCTCTGCGCCGCAACCCGAACCGAGCGAGACGTTGAACTCGCCCTGCGTCCATTTGATGCCGCCGGCGTCCGCGGTCGCGGGCGGCTCGATCTGGTCGCGCGGCACGAAGAGGTAACGCACGGACATCACGTCTAGGCCGAGGTTCGCCGGGTTGCGCCACGCATCGGCCACGCTGCCATGCGGCGGCATCGTCAACAGGCGACTGACGCGCGAGAGGATAAAGGGGCCGTAGCCGCTCGCACTCGGAAAATTCCAGAGCTTCGAGAGGTCGGGCGGAATCTCGCTGACGCGCCCCGTGCCGCCGCGCACGGGCAGCAGTCGCGCGTGCGTCGCCGCGAGTTCGTCGCGCAGAGGCACGGCGGCGAGCGGGGGCGACTGAAAAACTTTATAGGGCGCCCCGTAGTGCCATTCGTAAAACCAGGTGAAGCTGGCGAGGTCGAGCGCGAGCACAGAGAGCAGGAGCGCGCCGCGCGCGACAGAGTGCGGCCGCCTGTGCCAGTAGATGAGCGCGGCCGCGCCCGCGCAGAGCACTATGAGCGGCACGCCAATCGCCGGATTCGCCCACGGGAGAAAACTGAGCGGGCGCTGTAACGACCCCGAAGCCATTGCGTTCAGTTGATCGGTCAACGCGACGACGGCGACGAGGCAAGCGAGCATCACACAGGCCGCACCGGCGAGCGTGCGTTTGAGCAAGCGACCCGACGCCGCTTTCTCCAACACCGCGTGCGCGCCGAGCGCGGCGAGGACGCTCGTGCCGAACGATAGTTCCATGAAGTGACGCGCAGGCACGCGAAACTTGTTGATGAAGGGCAGTTGATAGATGAGACGCGCGAGCGGCGTCGCGTCGCCGAGGGCGAGCAGGAAGGCGACGATGCAGACGGCGAGCCAGAACCAGGCGAGCGCGCGTCGTCGCATGGCAAAGAATCCGGTGACTGCCAACAGCAGCGGCAGCAACCCCAAGTAGCCGCTCAGTTCGCCCGCGCCCCAGCCGCCCGCCTCCGAACCCCACGCGCCGAAGTAGGGCAGGTCGTAGAGCGTGTCGGGCGAGCCGCCGAAGAGATAGGGGAAGATGAACATCGGCGTCTGCCGGAGCGGCAGCGCGTAAGAGACGAATTCCGCGAAGCCGAGCGAGGCGCGCAGGCTCGCGGCGGCGAGTTCGGCCGTCGGCAACAACTGTATGGCCGCAAGTCCCGTCCCGTTCAAGACGAGGAGCGCACAGACGAAGTAGTAACGCCAGCGCCCCTCTTCTGCGCGCCACCCGCGCACGAGCGCATACGCGCCGCCGAGCGCGAGCGTGTAGACGAAGATTTGCGGATGCCCCGCGAGCGCCGAGCACGCCACGCTCGCCGCCCCGACCGTATACCAGAAACCAACACCGCCAGCGCGCCGCAAATTCGTCGCCTCGTCGCGTCTCACCACATCCGAGACTTTGTCTCGCGCGCCGCCGGAGTTTTCGCGTCCCTCGATGCACGCGCGGCGGCGTGCCAGTTTCTCAAGCGACAGGAGAAAGAGCGGCAGCCATGCGGCGGCATGCACAAGGGCGGCGTGGCCGAGGTGCGCGATGATGAAGCCGCACATGCCGTAGCAGACGCCGCCGATTGCCGCGGCAAAGCGCGAGCGGGTCAGGGCGTAGGCGTAGGCGTAAGTAAAACTCGCCGCGAGGACGTAGGCCGAGAGCAGAAAGGCGTTCCAGGACTTGACGAGCGAGAACAGGAGCGCGGGCGGATACCACATCATCAACTGCGAATCGCCCACGGCCGGAAAGCCGCCCCACACGGACGTATCCCACAGCACCCGCCGCGCGTAAAAGTTCGGCAGGAAATAAAGTATGCCGTCGCCCGGCGCGAGCAGATACGAGGAGAAGAGGACGGGCGCAAAGAAGAGTACGAAGAGCAGCGTGTAGAACAGCACGACGGCGAGCGCATGCAGCAGCATACGCTTCATTGATCTCGACTCGGCGTTGCCGAACTGTTCGCGCGGGTTCGCTTCAGGCATTCAGGCTTCAGGTGCGCAGTCTGGAAATAAACGGCCGCAAGGCTTCCTCCAAACGAGTCATCGCATCGATCATCGCGTGTTGAACCATCTCCCAGCGGGCTTCATCGCCTTTACTGCCGCCATTCGACAGGGGGCAGGCAATTCGGCTGCTTTTGCTGCCTTCAAGCCTTTCCCAGGATAACTTCCCTCTGAAAGCGGCTTCGATTTCATGCTTATGAGATTCCAGTTCGTCGAAAATTCTTTTGTTGACCGCCGCATCCGGGCGGGCAATATAAAGTTCGACGCGGGTTCTCTCCAGCCCGACGACATATCTGAAATGGAGTCCGCTGATGCCTGCGCTGATCTCTATGAAGTCGCGCGCGGAAGGCAGCAGCCTGGCGTCAAGCGCGGTTCTTCCTTCGCTGAGAGTAAGAAGCCGCTCCAAAAATTTGCGATGCAGAAGTCGTATGGCCTGTTCTGTGGCGCTCATCGATTCTCGCTTCCCGCGTCAACGCCGTCGCGCGATGACGTACATGATGTCGTAGAGATTGAGGTAGAAGCCGAGGCCGCCGACGCCGAGGCGTTCGAGCGGCCGGTAAAGCGCCGGTTTTTGCTGGCGCAGGACGAGGACGTTATAGGCCATGTTGCCGATGCTGCGATAGAAGCCGCAGTAGCGGTTGTAGACGACATCGAAGCCGTGGGCGTCGAGCAACTGCGCGATTGACTGGCGGGAGAAGTAATGGAGGTGCGTGGGCGGGTGGATGAGCCGCCAACGGTCTTTGCGCAGGCGCGCGTTGAGGCTTTCGATGTCGCCGGTGGTGAGCGCAAGGAGCGCGCCCGCCTGCGTGTGCGCCGCGATCTTTTCGACGTAGCGGTGCGGCTCGCGCAGGTGTTCGATGGTGTCCCACATGCAGACCACGTCGAAGCTTTCCGCGCCGTAGTCGTGCGCGAGAAAGTCTGCCTGCACCACGTTCAACTTCAACTCTTCGCGGGCGTAGCGCACGCCTGCGTCCGTGATGTCTATGCCTTCGACCTCTGCGAACTCGTCGCGCACCACGTCGAGAAAGAAACCGTAGGCGCAGCCGATCTCAAGGAGGCGTCGGTGGCGCGCGGGGTCGAGAAATCGTTTGAGTTCGCGGAAGCGGAGGGCGAAATTTTTGCGGAAGAATTTCGCGTCCGCCGCATAGTCGCTGAACTCCGCGCCGGTGAAAAACTCTTCGTTGTAGAGTTCAAAGAGTTCCTCGTCCGTCAGGCGCATGTCGGCGAAGACGTAGCCGCAGGCGCGGCAGCGGAGTATGCCGGGATAGAGCGGGGCTGCGTCGTCACGCTCGCACACGATGCAATGATTGCCCGTGGTGGTGGCGGCGTCGGCCGTGGCGTGCGCGTCTGGTGTGGTCTGGGTGGAACTCAAAACAGTTCGGTGTCTTTGATGTAGCGCGGGCGCGCTTTGGTCTCTTGATAAATCTTGCCGATGTATTCGCCGACGATGCCGAGGAACATGATCTGCACGCCGCCGAGAAAGTAGATCGGGATGATCGTGCCCGCCCAGCCGGGGGGCGTGTGTCCCTTGATCTTGTGATAGAGGTAAAAGAGCGTCATCAGCACGCTGAACAGGAAGACGAGCATACCGGCGACCGTCACCAGACGCAGCGGCACGATGCTGAACGACGTGATGCCGTCGAGCGCAAGCGAAGCGAGTTTGCGGAAGTCGTGTTTCGACTTGCCCGCGCCGCGCCGCCTGACGGTGAACGGCACGATCTCAGACTTGTAGCCGATGTCCACAAAGATGCCGCGCAGGAACAAATTGTACTCGCGATATTCCGAGATGGCGTCGATGGCTTTGCGCGAAACGAGACGATATTCCGAGTGGTGCTTGATGATCCGCGCGCCCATCAGACGCATCAGGTTGTAGAAGAAGCCGGAGGTCGCCTTCTTTAAATAAGAGTCGCCGCGCCCGCGCCGCACGCCGTAGACGATGTGCGCGCCCTCGCGGTACTTCTCCAGAAACGTCTCGATGACGGCTTCGTCCTGCTGCAAATCCGCGTCAATCGTGACGACGCAAGCCGCATGTTCTTTGACGCCGAGCAGACCGGCGAGCAGTGCGTTTTGCGTGCCGACGTTGCGCGCGAGTTTGAGACCTTTGATGCGCGAATCGCGCGCGTGTAGCTCTTCGACGACCGCCCACGTCCGGTCGCGGCTGCCGTCGTCAACGAGATAGACGAAACTCTCCGGGTCAACTTTCCCTGCGGCCGAAAGTTTCTGCAAAACTTCGCAGAGGCGACGCGCCGTCTCGCCGATCACGAGTTCTTCGTTGAGACAGGGCACGACGATGGCGAGCACGGGCGCATCCCTGTGCGCGTCGGCTGCGGCCGTCGCGGTCAACAACGCCTCGCCCGCCGTCGCCGCGGTGCGCGCGGTGGGCTTCGTCGTCGTCCCGGTTTCTTTCGTCGTCGAACTCAAGTGTTATGCAACCTCTTCAACGCGCCGCCGCACGGCCGCGCTCTCCATCCGCGCGATCAATTCATCGAGAACGATGTGGATGCTCGCGGGCGTGAAAGCCTCGCGCCGCGCGCGCCCCGCCGTGATGAGGCGAAGGCGCAAGGCATCGTCCTCGCGCGTGACGAGCTTAGCCAGACGCGCCGTTGCGCGCAAATCATCTTTGCGTTCGAACAACAACCCGGCCTCGCCGAGAGTCTCCGGCACGGCCGCGCTGCGATAGGCGAGGACGGGCACGTCGAACCACATCGCCTCGACGAGCGGCACGCCAAAGCCTTCATGTTCGCTCAGAGACCAGTATAGGTGCGCCGTGCGGTAGTAGGCCAGCAGTTCGGCGTCCGTAATCTGGCCGGTGACGATGACGTGTTCGCACATGTCCCGCGCGGCGATTCGGCGCAGGAGGCTCGCGTAGTAAGGATCGGAGGCGCGGCCTGCGCCCGCGATGACGAGCCGGGAATCGGCGTCGAGTTCCAGATAGTGCGCAAAGGCTTCTATGAGTTCATCCTGCTTCTTGTTCGGCGCGATGCGCCCGACGAAGAGCAGGTTGATGCGCCCGTGCTGCAAGCGATCCATGAGCGCGGCGTCGGCGCGCAAATTCCACTTCGCGGGGTCGCAGATGATCGGCAGCACGCCGGGACTGCGGAAGCCGCACGCCGCGAGTTCGGCCGCGTTGAAAGTCGAATCGCCGACGGAGCAGGGGAAGTGTGGCGCGAGGCGCGGCAGGTGCGCGCGCCCCGTCGAGAGCATCCACGCGAAGCCGGGGCGATAGGGCGCGTAATATTCGGCCGGGGTGACATTGTGATAGATGAGACACTTCGCGCCCGCGTGTTCGACGGCGAACGCGGTCAGTTCCGACCCGATGGAATGATGATAGAGCAGCGCGTCCGCAGGCCGGATGAGCGCCGGGTCGAACAGACGCGCCTCGCCCTCCATACGCTCGTCGCGCCGCTTGACAAAAATCTCCGACGAGTAGCCGCGCGCGCGCAAATAGTCGCGAATATTTATCGCCTGATTCGAGATCGCATCGCCATAGACGATGTCCGGGAGCAGTTGGTGAATGCTTCCGGCAGGTTCAACGCCTCGCTCCGTTCGGGGGGGCAGGTCTTGTCCACGCGCGTGCTCTTGATTGTGCGCGTGAAGAGCTTTGATGGCCGAAGCGTGCGGCGAGCTTGTCCCCGTCAGGGTGATTCCGCGCGCGTCGTGCGCGGTCTCTTCCATTGAGTTGAGCAGTTGTTCGTAGCGCGCGATGACCTTATCCCAATCGGCGTGCTCGGCCGCATAGGCGCGCCCGCGTGCTCCCAGCGCAGCGAGTTCGGCGTCCGTTGCGTCGGCGACGTGTGCGAAAATCTGCGCCCACTCCGCTTCGGTGGCCGCGAGCCAGCCGCCGCCCGCGCGCTCGACAGCGATGGCGGTGGCGAGGCATTCGCGGTGCGCGGCGACGGGGCGCGCGCCGTAGCTCCACGCTTCCATCAGCGCGCGCGAGAAACTTTCGTTGCGGCTCGGTTGAAACAGCGCGCGGCAGGCGACGAGCAACGCGGCCTTCGTCTCTTCGCCGACAAGGCCGAGATCGAAGATGCCGTGCTCGCGTGCGTCGTAAGAGTGCGCGCCCGCGCCGGCGAGGACGAGTTTGAGCGTTGAAGCCGGCGCGCGTTCCCTGAAGCGACGGAAGGAGCGGATGAGGAGGCCGGTGTTTTTCACCTCGTCGCGGCGGCCTAGATAGAGCACGAAGGGCGCGTTGCGGTCGCGAAGTTCGGGAGGGAGCGCGGCGGCGAGTTGTTCCGCCGATGCGTCGAGCGGTTCGATGCCCTCGCCGACGACGAGGCCGCGCGCGAAGACGGACGCGCCGTAGAGCCGCGCGGCGAGTTCGCGCTCGCCCTCCGAGTTGAAGAGGACGCATCGCGCGCGATGAAACAACTCTTCGACGGCGGGCAGATAGGCCGCCGGTTCATCGTGCAGGCACGGTTGCAGGAACGCGCTCGCGGCGACGAGCGGCAGCCCGCGCGTCGTGGGAGCGAACATGTAAGGGATGAAGAGGAACGCGCGATAATCCTCGACGCGCGCGCGGAGGTGATCGAAGAGCGCGGGGGAGTTGATGTTTTCATACGTGAAGATTTCGGCGTCCGCATCGGAGAGGGGAGAGACGCCCGGTCGCAAATCGAGGGGCGTGAGCGCGAGCAGTTTCGCGTTGACCTGATCGAAAGCCTGCGGGTCTCGCGCGGCGACGGGGAAGCGGCGCACGCCTATGCCGTGCTGGCGCGCGAGTCCGGGCGGGAGATGGTTCATCGCCCAGTCGTCTTGAAACGAGCGGCAGCAGGTGGTCAGGACTTCCACTGCGAAGCCGCGCGCGGCGAGGCGCGTCGCGATCTGAAAGGCCTGTTGCTCGGCTCCGCCTTTCAGCTCTGCGCCGAACCAGGGGATGACGATGGCGAGCGGCTTCATGCTTGACCGGAAAAGTTCTCGCGCGCCGCCGACTCCCGCAGCGAACGCAGGCGGCGCACCTCCGCCTCGAATTCCTCGCGCGCACGCTCTTGCCGCGCGGAGAGCGCGCGCAACTCTTCACGCAACTCTTCGAGGACGACCTGCTGCGTCTCCACGATCACGCGCTGTTCCTGAATCAAAAATTCCTGCTGCGCGTCGGCCGCGTGTTGCTGCTCGCGCCGCAGCGTCTCCGAGAGTTGCTGTTGCGCGGTGATGGCCGCGGTCAACTCTGCGAGCGCGGCCTGCGCCTGCTCCGCCTGCGTCTGCGTCTGCGTCTGCAATTCGGCGTGGCTGTTCGACAATTCGAGGAGGGCATCGGAGAACATCGCGAGCGCGTCGGCGATCTCTTCGTGCTGCGGCGGGGAGACTGTCAGCGTTGAAGTGTCGGCCGCAGACACACGCGCACCCGCGACGTGCGCGAGCGTGCGGTTCACGTAGTCGGCGATGAGTTGTTGTTGGGCGAGCGCGTAGATTTCAAATTGCTGCTGGTGCTGCATTGACACGGGCAGACGCACGAGCGCGCGCACGAGCCGCAATGCGTAGCCGATGACGGGCACGCGACCGAGCCGCCGCATCAAGGGAGACGGCAACCCTTCGATCCGCACGCGCTGCCCCGCCCCGGCGCGCGTCTCGGCCGTGGCCGACAATCGTTCGATGATCTCGATTTTGCCCGCGCGTCCGCCGCGCAACTCGTCCAACTCGCGCGCGCGTTCGGCATGAGACGGCGCGCGCCCCAGAATCGCCTGGTAGACGCCCTCGACGAAATGCCCGTCGTGATAGGCCAGCAACTCCGCGACGTGATATTGCGATTTAGCGACCGCCTGAAAGCCGGATTGCAGCACGAGCGGCTCGAAGTACGCTGCGGGCTGCGCCTCGCCGCCGCGCGCCTGCGCCGGGGCATCGTGCGCCTGCGTCGCCGCCGCCGCTTCACCCGCGTTGGATTTTGTGTCGTCCACGTCGATCATCAAGTTTTCGCTCAGGCTTTCAAGGCGCTCGCCTCTGCCCCCGCTCGCCCGCTCAAACTCTCGCCGCCCGTCGCCTGCCCCGTCTCTTCGTCCACTTCGACGCGCCGCGTCGAGACGCGCGAGTTGAGGTTCGCGATGCCCTCCATCTCCACTGCGCACGAGACGCGAAAGAAGATCGCGCCGTCGAGCCAATCGAAGGCCTCGCCGTCGGGCGTGTGCGCCGCGACCGAGACGAAATAATGTTCCTGGCCGAGCCAGCAGTCGAAGGTGAAGACCGCTTCGATGATCTCGCCGCGCCGAGCAGCGCCGAGCGGTCGCCCGCGCTGCTCTGTGTTCGTCCCGTAGACGTTGATGCCGTGCCGGTTGCGAATCATAAACCCGCACACCGGCTCGGTCACGTCTTCATGAAACAGCACGCGCAGCCGCACCGCCACCGCGTCGCCCGTCTCGACGAGTTCCACGGCGCGACCCGTCCGGTTGTCAATCAACTCCGCGCCGATCACTTCCGCACGCTTATTTCCATGACGATAAGAATACTGCAAAGGCTGGCGCGCGACCTCGGCCTTCGCCGACGCATCAACCGCGCCCGCGCGCTCATTCTCGCGGGCGGGGTCTTCAGACGCTTCTTGCGTCTCCTCGCCACCGCTACTGCCCGCGTAAGCTTCTTCGCGCGCCATGATCACGCGCTGGTAACGATTGAGCACCTCCATCGGCGTGCCGTCGGCGATCATCCTTCCGGCGTTCAGCAGGATGGCGCGCGAGCAGAGCGCGCGCACCAGCGTCGGCTCGTGCGAGACGAAGAGGACGGTCGTTCCCGCCTCCTGCATCTCCTTGATCCGGCGCACACAGCGATGCTGGAAGATCGTGTCGCCGACCGAGAGGGCTTCATCCACGACGAGAATTTCCGGGTCTGTGTTGACGGCGATGGCGAAGGCGAGGCGCACGTACATGCCGGAGGAATAGGTTTTGACGGGCTGATGCAGGAAGTCGCCGATCTCTGCGAAGCGTTCGATCCGTTCGAGTCGCGCGTTCGTGTCGGCGCGCGAGAATCCCATCAGCGCGGCGTTCATGTAGATGTTTTCGAGGCCGGTGAATTCCGGATTGAAGCCCGCGCCGAGTTCGAGCAGCGCGGCGACGCGACCCTCGACCTGCACGTCGCCGTGCGTCGGCGCAAGCGTACCCGTGATGATCTGCAAAAGCGTAGACTTGCCGCTGCCGTTCGGCCCGACTATTCCGACGGTGGTGCCGCGCTCGATCTCGAAGCTGATCTCTCTGAGCGCCCAGAACTCGCGGTGTCGTTTCAGCCACCCGCGCGTCAGCGTCTCTTTCAGGCGGTCGCTCGGATGATCGTAAATGCGATACTGCTTCGCCACCCCTTCGACGCGCAATGCCGTGCTCATAACTGCAAACCCTAATGCAAACAGTGACAAGTAACAAGTGACAGGTGACAGGAAAAAGCCGTGAATGGTGAATGGTAAATGGTAAATGGTGAATGGTAGAAGACGGGTTTTCATCCATTTACCATTTACCATTCACGATTTACCTTCTTCTGACCTTACAATGGCGCGCATGATCTCGGCACAGGATTCAAGGCGGTTGGTGTGGCGGCCTTTGTGGGAGTTGCCGGGGCGGTTCGAGTTGATCCGCGCGCTGGTGCGGCGCGAGTTGGCGGCGCGTTATCGCGGGTCGGCGCTCGGCGTGGTGTGGGCGATGCTGACGCCGGCCGTGATGATCTCGATCTACACCTTTATCTTCGCGGGGATTTTCGGCGCGCGCTTCGGCGGGAGCGGCACGGCGTGGGATTACGCGCTCTATCTTTTTTGCGCGCTCCTGCCGTGGACGGCCTTTCAGGATTCCTTGCAGGTCTCCTCAAACGTCATCGTCGCGAATGCGAACCTCGTCAAGCGCGTGGTGTTTCCGCTCGAAGCGTTGCCGGTGGCGCAGGTGTTGGCCGCGCTCGCCACGCAGATGTTAGGGACAATCGTGCTCTTGGCGGCGACGCTCGTCATCCGTGGCGAGCTTCATGCGTCGCTCATGTGGCTGCCCGTGCTCGTCCTGCCGCAACTCGTCTTGATGCTCGGCGCGGCGTGGCTCGTCTCGTCGCTCGGCGTCTTTTTGCGCGACACGGGTCAGGTCGTTTCGCTCGTGCTCGTCGCGTGGATGTTTCTGACGCCGATCATCTATCCAGAACAGATCGTGCCTGCGCGTTATCAAGGGTTCATCAACGCCAACCCGTTCACGCCGCTCGTCAGAAACTATCGCCGCATCATCATCGAAGGCGTAGCGCCCGACTGGGCTGGCCTCGCCTACTTCACAGCCTTCGCGCTCGTCGTCTTCGTTTGCGGTTACTGGTGGTTCGCCAAGACGCGCAAAAATTTCGCCGACGTGATTTGAGCGCGTGCGTCTGCCGCCGCGACTAACACGCCGTCCCTCGCACATGCCTCGCCGGAAACGCCTCCGCCGCCGTCCGTCGGCCTCGCTGAAAACGCCATCTTGATCCGGGGAGACTGATCTCGATGCACAAGAAGCCAAGTGCCAGCACCGTCCGAAAATCAGCGGACGGGGAATGCGCGCGCGCCGCACGGCGCGGGCTGGAGTTCATCTACGCGGCGACCTGCGAGCCGGAACACTTCGCCGTCTACGGCAGCGACTTGTTGAACTGCTTCTACTTCATCGCCGAAACCTCGCGCGACGCGATTCTCAGCCGCACGGCGCGGCGGATGGGGCGCGAGCGTGCGCGCCGCTGGCGACGCGAACGCCCCGCGCTGCCGCCGGACGCCGACGCCCACATGATCCTCGATTACATTCACGGCAGCCACGCCGCCGATTGCCTCGGCCTCGGCGACCCGCAACTCAAACAACAACTCGCGCGCGCCGCCGTGCGCTTCAACGCGCGCGATTATCTCTCATTCGATCCGCTTACAGAGCCGCCGCCCTCGGACGTGCCCGCCGAATGCGGCGGGTGCGGGAGTTGGAACGAGCGCGGGCGCAAACGTTGTCGCGAGTGCCGGAAGGCTTTGACGCAGTTGAGTCGTTATGTGGTCTGGTACGACGCGCTGACGCGCACCTACACGGGCGAGTGTTACGGCGTGACGGCGAGCGGGCGTTTCAGAGATGTGTTCCGCTGGCTGCCCGCGATGCGTCCTTACCGCGGGCGCGAAGAGGGGCGCAACCCCGATTGGTACGACGCGGTTTACGCCGTCACGCACATCGTCTACACCCTGAACGACTACGACCGCTATCAACTCTCGCCGCGCTGGCTGCCCGCCGAGTTTGCTTTCATGAAGGAGAGCCTCGGCGAGGCGATAGCGACGGACGATGCCGAGATGGCGGGCGAGATAATCGACGCGCTCAAGGCTTTCAAACTCGACGACGGGCACGCGCTCATCCGCGCAGGCACAGATTACCTGCTCGCCTCTCAGAACGCGGACGGCAGTTGGGGCGACCCCGAAGCCACCTGGATTTACGCGCGCTACCACCCGACCTGGACGGCCATTGACGGTCTGCGCGCACACGTATGGCGCGGCACACGCCTGCGGTTTCCCGAAGTGAAGCCGTTCTTACTCCGGCTCAACCGCGACGCGCGGCCGTTCGACGATGCTCAACACCGTCCCCATCAGCCACCAGAGCACGAGCGCGACTTCCGCGTCGCCGAAGTTGTAGTTGACGAGTGAACTGGCGAAGAAGCCCGCGAGCGCGCCCGTCGCTCCGAGCAGGAGACCATGCCCGGCCGCATCGTCGGGTGCGGCGCGCAAACGCCGTTCGCCGCGCGCAAGCATGAGCCAGAAGACGGCGAGCAGCCACAGCCAGAGGAGGAGCGCGGGCAGGCCGCGGTCGAAGGCGAGCTGGATGGGCGTCGAGTGTGTGTGAATTTTGATCTGGCCGGGAAAGCCCCACTCCGTCCAGTGTTCTTTGACGGCGTCCATGCCGTGGCCGAAGAACGGGTGCAGGGGGATGCGCGCGACGGCGACGCGCGCGACGGCGAGACGCAGGCGCGCGCTTTCGTCCTGCAAACGCAACGCGCCCTCTGCGCGCGTGCGCCACACGGCGAACGCGCCGAGCGCGAGCGCGACGAAGACGACGGCCGAGACAAAGACCCGCGCCCGGCCGCGCGATGCGCGCCACGCGACCACGACCGCGCCGATGGCGAAGGCGACGAGCACCGTGCGCATCGCCGTGAGCGCGATCCCGGCGGCGAGCACAAGGAAGGCTGTCGCGGCGAGCGCGATGCGGAGGCGCGCGCGTCGGGGCGACGTGCGGCGTCTCTGCCAGTAGGCGAGCGCGAAGCCGAGCGAGAGTTGGGCGAGAATTTGCAAAGTCTCGGCGAAAGTCTGGTAATGGCGCGTCCAGCCGGAGGCGCGGAAGCGGTGCGCGCGGCGCATGCCGCGCAGGCCGGAGGGCGAAGGCCGCGCCTTTAACTCGTCGGACATGCGTACGCTCCCTTCGCGTTCGACCTGTTCGCCCTGCGAAAACAGGCTCAGACTGAGTGTCTCGCCCGCGGGCGTGTCCCTGATGGCCTGATCAATTTCCGCCACCGAATTGACGCGGCGCCGGTTGACGCGCCAGACCGAGTCGCCTACAGCAACGCCGAGCGACGGCGCGCGCAAGGGGCTGTCCGGCGCGATCTCCGCGACGACGATGCCGCGCCCGCGCGCCACCTCGAACGCGCTCCAGAGCGCGCCCGCCGCGCCCGAAGCGATCATCGAAACGGCGACCGCCACGGCCATGCGGCGCGGCGCGACGAGTGTGCGGACGAGATAGAAGATGAGAAAGGCGCTGACCGAGATGAGTTTCAGCAGGCTGATGCGCGGCTCGGCGGACAGGAGGGCGGAGAGAATGCTCCAGACGTAGAAGAGCCAGAGGGGAAGGTCGAGCGGCGTGGGGCGAAAGTTCAGGCGGCGAAAGTTTATGGCGGGGCTGGTGATGAGGCGGCGTGCGAGCAAGCCGAGGATCGAGATGGAGAGCGCGATCCACGCGCCGGCAATCGAATGGGGGGCGAAGACTGCGTAGAGCAGGAGGCCGCCGCACGCGGTCGCTTCGGCAACGCGGAGCGCGCGTCCGTGGTCGGTCGAAGCGTGCCGTGCGTCCGCATCCGTGGTGGCGGCCAAGTCGTGTTGGGGCACTTGAATCAAGTCGTCCGCGAGTTTAAGCTGAGACTAAAAGTGCGCGACGTAAGTCGGCCGAAGCAGGCGCGCGGGCACTGCCGGAAGACGCATTTGAGCGTTGGTCGAATTGTTCGGCGACGCTGCCGGAAGGCGGCGTTGACACTCGTTGTCGGCGCATGTTAGCGTAAAATCTGCCCGCCACCGACTGAAGTGTGCGAGCCGGGTGCGAGACGGTATGAGCGCGGTATTGGCACTTTAGGGCAAACCCACCACTTACGCGCGACGCGGACACGAACAGTTTCCCGATGGGATTCGATAAAGCAAAGGCTATCAGTGCGGCTGAGAAGTATCTTGCGCAAGGCAAGATACCATCCGCCATCACGGAGTATTGCCGCATCGTTGAGCGCGATCCAAACGATCAAAGCGCGCTCAACACGCTCGGCGATCTCTACGTGCGCGTCAACAAGCGGAAGGACGCCATCGAGTGCTTCCAGCGCGTCGCAGACCATTATCGCGAACAAGGCTTCACGCTCAAAGCCATCGCCGTCTACAAAAAGATTTCCCGCCTCGACCCGTCGCTGCTCGTCGTCGCCCAACGCCTCGCCGTGCT
>DASVPS010000093.1:0-9698 GCA_036389555.1 Pyrinomonadaceae bacterium | reverse complement strand
AGAGCCGCCGGTCAGGTAAATCCGTCAAGGATGAACCCTCATCAGCTCACTTGATCGACTCGCCGTAGACTCGCTGCGTCTCCTGAGCAGGCTCGACGCCGAGTTCCCTGAGCAGGAGACTGCACAAAGTTTCATACTGTTCCTTGACGGCGACGCGATTTCCCAACGCCGCTTGAGCGCGCATCACGCGACAGTGAACCTCTTCGCGGAACGGGTCGTCGCGCAGTATTTTCTGGGCGAGCGACAGGGAGTGTTCCCACTCCCCCACGTCCTCGGCGGCGGCGGCGAGCTTTTCGAGCATGCGCAGATATTGGTCGCGATAGTAGGAACGCTTCTCTTCGACCCACTCGTCGTGTGTGCCCTGCATGAACTCGCCGCGATAGAGCGCAACCGCTTCTTCGTAAGCTTGAAGGCATCGCTCGGTCTGCCCACGGCGGTGCGCCCCCGCCGCTTCGGCCACCAGTGCGTCGAACTCTTCAACGTCCAGACGGTAAGAGAAATCAGGACTAAGCAGATAATCTCCGTCTTGATAAAGCAGAAAGTTCTGCCTTAGAAACTGGTTGCTGTTGAGCGCTTTGCGGATATACGAGATCGTGGGATGAAACTTTTTCTCGACACTCTCGGCGTCGTCGTCGCGCCAGAATATGTCTACGAGCGTGTCCTTAGATGCGCGGCGATGTTGGCGCGATGCTATGAAGCACAGGATGTCGCGGGCGCGTTTGCTCGTCCACGCATCAGGGGCGAGCGGGCGTGCCGGGTCGCGGTAGATTTCCACCAGTCCCAGCATGTTCAGAGTCAGGTCGCTCGTAGGCTGAACTGACGCCGTGCGCAACGACGAAGGCTCGCGCGCGCGGGGAGGTTGAGCCTGAACGGCCGAGAGTCTCCGGCGCAAGTCTCCGGGCAGAATCTTGAGAGACTGTTCGGAGGAGAATAATTGAGGGTTTTGTTCAACCTCGCGCCGGAGCCAGTATTCGTAGTCGTAGCGCACGGCCAGTTCGATAGCGCGCCGCAGGTGCTCCAGATAATCCCCTTCCCGCCCGGCGGCACGGGCGCACGAAGCGAGCGCAAGTGAAGCCTGCGCCTCGTAGTAGTGCAGGTTGTGCTCGCGGAAATAATTGACTGCCGGAACGAGTTCGGCCAGCGCGGCGGCGTGCTCGCCCTGTGCGAGCATGATGCGGCCGCGAGCCAGCACGGATGTCTTCAGAGCCATCTCGTCCTGGAGTCCAACGCGCGCCTCGACCAACTGGTCAAGGGCTGAGCGTGCCGCGATCAGGTCGCCCTCCTGCGCGGAGAGCATCGCCTGCTCTTCCGGCAATTCTCGCCGCGCGAGGTCGAACCCGGCCTCTTTATAAATGCGCGCCGCCCTCGTGTAAAACTCCACAGCCCGCTCCACCTCACCCAACTCGCGGTAGAGGTTGCCGTAGGTTTCGCAGACCTCGCCTTGCAGCACGCTCAGGTTGAAGAGTTGCGAGAATTCGAGCGCGCGGTTCAGATGAACCTCGCATTCGGCGAACTCGCCACGGTACAGGTAGCAGCGCGCCATGTTGAGGTGAACGGCCGCCTCCTGCGGGATCGGCGACGCATTGCCGCCGAATTGGAGCGTGCGGCGCAGCCAGCGCAGGGACTCATCGAAATCGCCGCGGATCAAAGCCGGCAGCCCCAGATTGTGCGTCATCAGCCGGGCGTAATGCTCGTCCCCGTAGTCTTCCGCACTCTGCAATGCGGCGCGGAATTCACGTTCGGCGGCAGCCCAGTCGCCCTTCGCCATCAGACACAGCCCGCGCGTGCCTGCACATTTGGCACGAACGAACGAGTCTTCGCCCGCCAACTCGACCGCCCTGTCCAGATAAGCGAGCGCGGCTTCGAGGTCGCCGTACCGGCGCGCGACGGTCGCCAGCGAGCGGAGCGTCTCGGCCTCGCCCTCACGGTCGCCACGCTCGCGCAGGAGCGCGGCGGCGCGCCTGTAGAGCGAGCGCGCCGAGTCGAGTTCATCGCGCAGGCGCGCAACCTCGCCGCGATAGAAGAGGGCGCGCGGGTGTGCCCTGATCGCATCCGGCGGCAGCGCCTCGACGAGTGAGACGAGCGAAGCCAGCGCACCCGCGGCGATCCAGTGGCCGCCCCGCTCGGCGACGACCGCGGCGGCGCGCCCGAAGTCTTCTGCGGCTATCAGGTGGCGCGCGGCCTGCTCCCACTCTCCGCGTTCGAGATAATAGTCTGCGTAGCGCGCATACTCGGCGGCCACCTCGTCCTGCCCCGACTCCTGATTCAGGCGGCGCTGTAAAAAACTACGAAAGAGCGGGTGGAGACGATACTCTTTGCCCCGGCTATCACTCGCCACAGTCATGAAGACGTTGCGACGCACCAGTTCCGGCAGGATGTGGCGGCTATTCGTCTCCGGGTAGAGACGGGCACACACATCCAGTTCGACCCGGTCGAGCAGCGAGATGCGCAGCAGGAAGCGCCGCACATCTTCCGTTTCTTCGGCGAAGACCTCCTCGGCGAAATAGTCGAAGATGTCATGTTCCGACCGTTGCAGAATTTTCGTCAGGTCGGTCGCGTCCGTCTCGTCCTCCGCGGAAGCTATCGCTTCGCGTTGCGCGAACTGCCTGACGAGTTGCAGCGCGGTGATCCACCCTTGCGTGCGCTCGCGATACTCGGTCAGTTGCTCTGTGGAGAGTTCGAGGTCGAACACTTGCCGGAACAGTTCCCGCGTCTCGTCGTCTGTGAACAGGAGTTCCCCGCGGTCTATGATGGCGAGCGAGTCCTGCGAGCGCAGGCGCGAGAGGGCTAGAGGCGGCACGTCGCGCGAGACGACGATGAAGTGCATCACGTCGGGCAGGTACGAGATCAGGCGGTCGAGGACGGCGTGCACCGCCGTGTCGCGGCCGAGGTGGTGGTAGTCGTCGAGCACGACGATGAGTTGACGACTGACCACCTGGAGAACCTCGTTCAAGAGCACGTCAACGGCGCGCGATGGATCGCGTGCGATCTCATCGGCCGACTGTCGCAGGTAGGAAAGCGTCACGTCGCCGAAGCCGGGCACGGCCTGTCTGATTCCGTGCGTGAGATATTCGAGGAAGACCAGCGGGTCGGCGTCCGTGTGGTCGAGTTGATACCAGACGAACTGGCGTGCGTGTGCCTTGACGAAGCCCGCGACAAGTGTGGTTTTACCGGAGCCGGCCGGGGCGGCAACGAGCGTGATGGGGTGCGAGAGGTTAGCCTGGAGGCGTTCGGTCAGGCGCGGGCGTGAGAGTAGGGTGGAGGCAGGGCGTGGCGGGAGAAGCTTCGTCCGTAAGAAGAAGGTGGGACGCTTCGGCGCATCCTCCTGTGTCGGCTGCGTCAGTGCCGGTGCAGGTATGCTGTCGCTTCGAGTACTCTGTGACATCGGGCGAAGTCTCTGCCGCTCTAAGTAAATTTAGATTGAGCTTAACACGGCGGCAAGCGCGTCTCCACGGCGATACGAGGGCGGCACGCCGCCCGCGCGGGTCGGGTTGTGGCCGGAAAGATTTATCAACCTTTCCCCACACCATCCTTCATGAAGGGGTTGATTGTTTGAAAGGCACAACGGTGTGTCGCACGAGGCTTGGGTTGGGGTGTATCACCCCACGTGGTGACGCCGCCCGACATCATCCCACTCATACGCCGCGCCAACCCGTCCAGAGCGGCGGCGCGACCCTGCGTCTGTTCAAGCGCCGCGCGCGCGTCACTGGCCGCAAGGCCGTAGCCGGCGAACAAGTCCGCCGCCTCCTGCGGAGTGAAAGCCAGACTGGCCTCTTCGATGAGGCAGAGAGTTTGCTTCGAGCGCATGCGCCAGACAGGTGTCGGCGGCAGGCTACGCCCAATGATCAAAAGGTGTGCCTCGGGCGGCAGCAGCGGGAGCAACCTGCGGAAGAACGGCATGACCCACTCCGCGTCATAAATAAGGTGCAGGTCGTCAATCACCAACAGCAGCGGTTCGCCCCGGCACTCCTGCAATTCATAGAGGAACGCTTCGGCGAGGGTCGGAATATCTTCGAAGCCCGGCGACCCTGTGAAATGCGCTAAAACCTCCCGCCCGAAGCCCGGACGCTGTCGGCTGACGCTTTCAACCAGGTAGCGCAGGAAGATTCGCAGTTCAATATCGGGGGCTTCGACCGTGTACCAGGCTGTGCGCGCCTCGCAGTTCTGCGCGAAGTCTTTCACCAGCAGCGTTTTGCCTGTGCCTGCCCGCCCCGTGATGATCGTAGAGGTGCAAGCGTCGAGCCCTTCTTCGAGCACGCGCAGGAGGCGCGGACGCGAGACGCGCGGGTTCTGGTGTGGGACAGTGACCTTGTCGTGAATGACCTGCATACTCACTACCATAATGACAATCCCTCACGTAATGCGTTCCGCAGCGATGCAAATTGCCGTCCGGGGCGAGACGGTTTGGCCTTCATCTAAAGCATACGTGTTCGGCTTGGCTAATTCTTGAGTGCCCCTTCTGAGGAGGACGGGGCAAAGGCGGGCGGGCAAAGGTGGACGGGCAAGGATAGAGTTCTATGCAAGGGACGTGTCAGAAAGTGACCTCGTGAACGCGATTCAGCAACTCGGTCAACCTCCTCGGCCTGACATTGCCACTCGCACCGATCCGTGGGACTTTCATAGTTACAGTCCTCCGTCTTATCTCACATCGATTGTACGCGGCTCATTGAGCGGCGATAAAGGCGTCGATAAAGACGGGCATACCTGAGCCTTGTCCGCCCGTCGCTAACTTTCCAAGGCTCTCGCTTCTTCTGCGTTGTCGTAAGCGTTGTGCAGATGCACCGGCGGGGTTTTCGCTTTGCGCAATCGCAGATTCAATACTTCGACCAGCACCGAAAACGCCATCGCAAAATAGATGTAGCCTTTCGGGATGTGCTGGTCGAAACCTTCGGCGATCAAAGTGACGCCAATCAATAATAAGAACGACAGCGCGAGCATTTTGACGGTCGGGTGTTTCTGCACGAATGAACCGATGGCTCCGGCAAACAGCATCATAAACAAAA
The DNA here is from genome assembly GCA_036389555.1 of Pyrinomonadaceae bacterium. GTDB lineage: Bacteria > Acidobacteriota > Blastocatellia > Pyrinomonadales > Pyrinomonadaceae > JAIVJZ01. The sequence continues at coordinate 4,695 of DASVPS010000093.1, read as the reverse complement.
TAGAGACGACGACCGCCGCAATCATGATCTCGATCTGGTCAACCATTCCGACCGCCGTAATCACCGAATCGAGCGAGAACACCATGTCGAGCAGCGCGATTTGCACGAGCACTCCGGCGAGTGAGGCGTACACCTTCGCCGTTTTGTGACCTTCTTCGCCTTCGAGCGAGCCGTGAATCTCGTGCGTGCTTTTACCGATCAGAAATAATCCGCCGACGAGCAAGACAAGGTCGCGCCCCGAAATTTCCTGGCCGAGAGCAGTGAATAATGGTGCGGTCAAGCCAATCACCCACGTCAGCGAAAATAGCAGAATGACACGCATCACCAGTGCTAATCCGAGTCCGATGTAACGCGCCCGTGATTGCTGTTCGGCAGGAAGCTTGCCCGCCAGAATCGAGATAAATACGATGTTGTCGATGCCTAGAACGAGTTCCAAAACGGCCAAAGTCGCAAAAGCAATCCAAGCTTGCGGGTCTGAAAGAAGTTCCATTTAGACATTCCCCCTAAATGAGGCTACACACAAATCCAATATATTATGTAGCCTCTTTCAGCATTTATGCTGCAATCTTTCGTGATTTATGCTTCCTGATTCAGGATTTATACTTCAAACCCACAACACAATTACAATCGCGAGTAAGTTAGGCCGGTTTGGCCTTGGTATTTGCCGCCGCGGTCTTCGTAGGAGACGGCGCAGTCTTCGTCGGACTCGAAGAAGACTATTTGGCCGATGCCTTCGTTGACGTAGATGCGTAGGGGGAGGGCGGCGAGGTTGGCGAGTTCGACGACGAGGCGGCCTGTCCAGCCGGCTTCGAGCGGCGTCGTGTTGACGAGGAGGCCGACGCGGGCGTAGGTGCTTTTGCCCATTGCGATGCCGGTGACGTTGCGCGGCATCTTGAAGGTTTCGACCGTGACGCCGAGGGCATAGGACTGCGGGGGCATGAGATAGTAGCGCGAGCCGTCGTCGGCCGTGCGCAGGGGCGGCTCGATGAGCGATTCTTCATCGAAGTGTTTGGGGTCGATTTCGAGGCCGTGGATGGGGGAGAAGACGCGGAAGCCGTCGTCGGCGAGCCGCATGTCGTAGCCGTAAGAGGATGCGCCGGCGGAGATGATGCGGCGGCCGTCCACTTCGCGCACGAGTGCGGCGTCGAATGGTTGAATGAAGTCGGACTCTTCGGCCATGCGCCGAATCCACCTGTCGGATTTAACAGTCATAACGAAAATGTGCGCGGATGAAATTTGGTCTGGCGCGCGTTTCGATTGAGCCGGAGACGCGCGGCATGAGCATAAAGGGGAACGCCCGGAGTGACAAGCGAGCGGATAAAGCCGTGAATCGTAAATCGTGAATCGTGTATAGAGAAAAACTGATTTCTTCTATTCACGATTCACGATTTAGGATTCACGGCTTTATCCGCTCGCTTGCCAATTGAGTTATGCGGAGCACGCCGTCGGTGACTTCGAAGGCGAGGGTTGCGCCTCCGGCCCCGGCGCGGGCGCGGAGCTGACGGGCGGTGGAGGCAGTAGTAGTGTTGCCGCCGCCGCCGGGGCGCGGCGCAAGGGTGGGGTGATTGTTTTCGACGCGGCCGGTGCGCAGCACGGTGGCGTCAACGTCACCGTTGAAAGTCGGGGGCAGTTCAACCGTGAGGTCGCCGCGGCCGAGGCGTATGGACGCGCCACGACCGCGCCAACTGCCGACGGGGATGCGCAGCCGGACGGTGCCGCTCGCGATGGTCGAGACGACATCGCCGCCGCCGAGCGTGAGCAATGCCTGACTCTCCCCTGCGTGGAGGCTGAGCGCGCCGTCGGTGCCCGAGACTTCGAGCGCGCCGCGCCCGGCGTAGATTTCCAGATCGAGTTGGACGGGGACGCGGATGCGGTAGTCGATCTTCCAGGGAAGCGCGAGGAGTTTTTTGGGAAAGTCTTTGGCCGCGCGTTTCATGAACTTGCGGTCGTGCGTGCCGGTGGTGAAGAGCGTCAGGTGCGCGCCGTCTTCGTCGAGCGTGAAATTGTTGACGGCGGCGAGCGCGGCGAGGTCTTCCTCCGTGCCGCCTTTGAGTTCGATGTCAGCGGTCACGTCAACTTCGTTGCGCGGCCATGCTTCGACCGTGATCGAGCCTTCGGGCGCGCCGTAGATCGTGAACGTGCCGCCATAGCCAAAGCGGCGCACTTCGTGGCGCGTGGAACTGCGCGTGAGCAGGGGCGTGGCGGGCGTCGGGGCGGGCGTTGGGCTGGCGACCGCTCCACGGCTTCGCTGCGACTGCGCGTCTGCGCCCACGCACGAAGCGAAGCTCAAGAGGATGACAAAGAGAAAAGCGCGCGTATGATGCGCGCTGAGAAATGCGTATGAGACAGGGGCGACGAATGGTTTTGAGTTGTGCTGCAAAAGGAGTGTGTGCCTCGAAGGGTTAACGGGTGGACGCGGCCGAGCGGTGCGGCGCACGCGCGCACGGCTTGAAGCAAAGCGCGCTTCAGCGTGAGACGAAAACTATCGAGCCGCGCAGGTTCGTCGTGTTCAGCGTCGCGCTGCCGTCGCCGACTTTGCCGGTCACGCGGCGGTTGTTGCTTTGAAAATCCCAACTGCCCTTCCCAGCGAATTCGCCGAGATTGATGTTGCGCGTGCGCGGGGCGGTCGCCGTCAGGTTGAAGCCTGAACCGGCGTTGATGCGCAGATTGATGTCGCCCTGCGTAGACCTCAGTTCGTACATGCCGCCGCGCATGAGGTCTGCGTCGAAGAAGATGTTGCCGCTGATGTTCGAGGCCATGACGCGGCTCGCGCGGATGCCCGTCAGGTTGATGTCGCCCTCGGTGGTGACGACGGCGCGCACCAACGCGCCCTGCACGTTATGCACGGTGATGTTGCCGCGCTTGGTTTCCAGATCGACCGTCGAACCGTAGGGCACTTGAATGCGAAAATTAACGTCGCCCACGTCTTCTTTGCCGCGCGTGTCGTTCATCACATCGATCCAGAGGCCGTCCTCTTTGAGCACGGGCGTGAAGCGCGCGGCGGGCGCTTCCATGTCGGCGGTGATTTTGATCTCGTCGCGCCCCCAGCCGACAACGTCTATCTCACCGGAGCGGTTGTTGAGCGTGAGACGAATGTTGCGGCGCGTCGGGTAAGTCTTGGAAAATTTGTGCTGGGCGAAAACGCTGGCGGGCGTCGCGGCGAGGGAAAACAACAAAAGCGCGGCGGCGCACGCGGCCGCAAACAGGCGCAGGCGTCGCGCCGGCCGCTGCCATCGCGCCTGGGCGACGCGGGCGCACACGGCGGGCATGTGAGGAATCAACTGCGTCTTCTTCATCAATCTCTAAATCTCTCGCTGGTCGGGATGGCGCGCGCCCGAACTCGTCCGGGCGCGCTTTGCATTCAAGCTTATAATTCGGAGAACTCGCGGAGCAGTTCCATCTTGTCGCGCAGGGCGGCGTTCAGGGCTTCTTCTGAGATTTCATCGTGGGGGCTTTCATCGAGTTCCTTGAGCGAATCGTTGACCGTCGCCTCGATGATGCCGAGATTGCGGTCGAAGGCTTCGCGCATGCGCGGGTTCCAACGTCCTTTGCGCTCCTCGACGCGCTTCATCAGATACTCGATGGCGACCATCTGATCGGGATTCAACTTTTTCGGACTGCGCGCGGGCGACGCCTCAAGTTTAGCAGTCTGGCCGCCGAGACGCTGAAGGCCGACCGTGGTGATCACGGAGACGCCGACGACTATGGCGACGACCGCCGCCGTCAGTTGCGGCAGAGACAAAGCCCAACGCTTGTTCATCAGGCGCGTCAAAAAACTCTCGCGCGCTTGCCTCGCGGCGGAAGCGCCGGCGGCTGCGGCCGCGGCCTTCTGCTGCGCGCTCAGTTCGGCCTCGATGGTGTTGCGCACGCGCAGCCAGAGGGCGCGCTCATTCGGCGGCGCGAGGAAGTGCTCGCGGCTCTCGGCCGCCACGCTCACGATTGATCGAATCTCATCGCGCACGCAGGCGCAACCGAGACACTCTTCGAGGTGCGCGCCGAGCAGCGTGCGGTCGTCGCCGTCGAGTGTGCCGTCGAGGAAATCGCCTAAAAGGTCACTACACTTCTCGCAGTCCATTGCTGTTACCTCTCACGCTTGCATTGCCGCGTGCTGCTACTCTGCTGTGTGGCTTTCGGGTTTCGCAACCCGCCTGACAAGCCGCAGGAGAGAGAGCGGCACGCTTTTTAAATCTCTCACGCCATCGTCGAGCACGGCGGCGCTGTCGGTCTTAACCTGTCGCTTCGGTGTGGGGCGCGGGGGCGGCCTCGCGTGCGAAGCGACGTTGTTTGAAGCTACGAAGCGATTTTCTGTTGCCTGAGGAGCATCCTGAGTTTCATGCGCGCCTTGTGCAACTGCGACTTCGATGTCCCCACCGAGCAGCCCAACAGACGCGCAATCTCCTCGTGCTCATGCCCCTCCACGTCGTGCAGCAGAAACACCGTCCGGTATCCCGGCGGCAACTGGCTGATCGCTCGGTCTAGCGCGATTCTGTCCACCACCGGCATCGCATTCGGGTTCTGTGTGCCCGTCACCACCTGCACCGGAGTCTCACCGTCGTCTGTAGTCTGCTCTAATCTGACGCCCTTCTTGCGAAAGTGCATCAAGACCTGATTGACCGTCAGGCGATGGAGCCACGTGGTGAAGGCCGACTCGCCGCGAAATGAGCCGATTTTGCGAAACAACTGGATGAAGGCTTC
>DASVPS010000092.1:0-13386 GCA_036389555.1 Pyrinomonadaceae bacterium | reverse complement strand
TTTCGCCGTCTTGATGTCAAAAAGAAACAATTCGCCGTTATAACTTTCAAGCAAAACATCAACCCTGGTCGGTTTCACTTTAGTCATTTCACCTTTTTGACAAACCGCTCTGATTTTATCGATCTCAATTGATTTATCGGGAGAGCCTTTTGCGGTACTCAAGTTTGTCATTATTTCCTGAATCACCTTGAATGCTTCGGTGCTGATATGTTCTCCCGCTATTGCTTGAGCTTGAGCGGATTTGAAAGTTGATTTTGCTAAAGCCAATGCGACAGGTTCAAAAATGCTTGTGCCGAAATTAGTATTTAATGAATGAATAAATGAGAACAATGCGAGGCGGTCTTTGCCTAACAAGCGTATGTGAAAAGGCATTGCGGCAGGTTCGGGTTTGTATTTGAGAAACTTATTTCTCAAAGCGCCTCGCAGTACATTTTCGACGGTGGATGTTTGTTGGTTTGTGAGGGTCATTCAATTAACGACCAAACTTTCGAGCCCTGAATAATGAGGGAGATGGGTTTTTATTGCTGTTCTATCTTCCGCCCTAATAATTTCTCCCCTTTTAGGTACATCAACCTTTCCCAGCACACATTGATAATGGTAATGCTTTCCATCAGAGTAGGGATGTTGAGTATGTGATTGGCGATTTTCTCCTCTTGCATATTTGGAGTAAGGACATACACCATTCACAATTTCTTCCCTGCCGAATTTCGTGCAACTATCTAAACACTTTAGTTCGGTTCGGGTAATGTCACTTGAGAAATCCGAAAACTTCTCAATTACGACAGGGCAAAAAAGTATCCATTTTTGGCAAATCGGGCAGCGGTCAGAGTTTCGTGAATTTTCTGTATCGAGAGAGGCAGTCGGGATCGCTGTTTTTAAGGAGAATGAGCCTGATTGAATCTCTTTTTTCCTTCCGACTTCAATACCAAACATTCTCTTATCTTTAGTAAGAACCAAGAAATCAGGCGGCACCAGGTGATCAGTTTTGCTGTAAATCTTTTGATGAAGCAGTAAAGGCAAAACATATCCTAAGTCGTGTCTTAGAATAAAAATATACACCAACAATTCATGCCACGTCCCCCCGGCAGTCTTTGGTAGAAGCTTGTCGAAATAGTCATTTAATGCGTTACCCGCTGCCTGTGAAGATGGTGTGCCGACGCTCCCGGTGTAATCTCTTAAAGCTGAAAAATCATCTTCATTTTCTAACCCATCAACATTTTCAGCCAAGTAATTGATAAGCCGTGTTCTTCTATCAACTTCTACTGTTACCGTCTCAAAACACATTAAAAGATTCACAAAATGTAAGACCGCTTGAACAAAAGATTCCTTCTTGGAGACGTTTCTCCTATCCTTCCCGATTGAATAAAAGCCTCTACCTAAAAAAATATACTCGAACAAGTCGCCAAGAATCATCTGGCGATTCTTTTGATGGTAGAGTTCAGATTCAAATCCGAGGCTGTATAAAATATCTTTCAGCTTGTTAAAGTTTTCGCGATAAAGCTTTTTATCATTTTCGTCTTTAGGCAAATCATAGCTTTCGGACTTAACGAAAAAATATACGAGAGCTTTTATATGAGCTACCGACTTATCCAGATTCTTAAAAAGTTTTTTCATCTTTTATTTTTAATATGAAAAATGATTTCTGCATAAGCCTGCTTATCTTTCTCCGTGCGATTTAGCACAGGTCGTTTGTATTGATCGATGATCCGCAAGCCTGCATCTTCGGCAATCTGCGGGTAAAGATTGTTCTTGTCATTGGCGACAAGGAAAATATCAAAATCGTCGGCTAAAAATCTTTTGCAGTTATTGAGAACGTTTACGATGCTGTCGGCATAATCTTGTTGTGCTTGTTTAGACTGCTTTTTGAACATCGCTCCGATTTCCTGCTTGTCTTGACGTTGAAAGCCGAAAAGATCGTAAGCATAAGCATGTTGTTCGTGATAATCGATCAAGCCAACATAAGGAGGGCTGGAAAAGATTCCCTTGATCTTTTGTTTTTTGGCAACTTCAGCAAAGTTAGGATGCTTTTTCTCTAGTTCTGCAAAAATATCAATCGTTTCAGAATTTCCGTTTAGGCAAATTTGATACGTGTCTGTTCTTAAATCTGCAAAGTTGCGGAAGCGAATAAAAGTATCTTTACAATACCTTTCCCACCAAGAAAAAATCGAAAACAAAGGCTTGCAAATTTTCCCATGTTTCGCACAGTAGTAAGTTGTGGTGACGGGGTCAACTAAAGTTGCTAAATCAGCATGAGTCGTCGCTCGGCAACTACGAATCGTTCGGCTTAAAATTATCGTCAAAATCTTCTTTGTCTTTAGGTCTTGCACTTTCTTGATGTGCTCAAAAACAAAATCAATTTCTTCCCTGATAGGTTGCAGAAACCATTTTTCGATAAATCTCTCCTGCCTGGCCTGTTTAATGTCGATGTTGAAGTCAGAGACTAATTGATTGAATCTTTGTAAAACTACCGCCTCATGTTCTTGGGTGTATTCCTTCTCGTTGATCTCTTTAGTACGAACCTTAATTTTAAATTCCGGTGAAGGGAAAAATTTATTGTTGTATTCATTGAGAAACTCTACAAGCCTTTCTTCAAAAGCTATATGTTTTCTATCCCGTACAAATTCTCTGAGGGCATTAGTGATTCTATTACTTTCATGTTTTAGATTTGCCAAGTCCACTTGTCGTACTTTTACATTTGAAATCAAAGTATTGAAAGCAGAAATGTCCACGCCAATAGCATTAATGCCTAATTCATTTGATTGGACTAAAGTTGTGCCGCTCCCGCAAAAAGGGTCTAGAACAATATCCCCTTTGTTGAAGAATATCTCTTTCTTAAAATTGTCTGTGTGAGTATCAAGAAAGTATTCGACCAACTGCGGAATGAATTTCCCTTTATATGGGTGGAGTCGGTGAACATGCTTAGTCGTTTCAGATTCTTTATACTGCTCGAACGACAAAGCCCAATTCAAGTCTTTTCCTAATTGATTTTTCCAAGAATGTTCTCTGGAGTTTTTATAATCTTTGTAATATTCAACCAAGTCGTCCTTTGAGACATGAATGGAGCCGTTAGCCCCAAGCTTAGGAATACGTCCATAGTTGATAAGATACGTGATATTTGAAGGCGTAACATTCTTGCCCAGATATTCTGACGCCCACACACTAGCTTCTTTAATATTTAAAAGCTCTTTCGCTTTAGACATGTTTTCTGAATTGCTCCACTCCTAAGTCTGTTTCAAAGTCGGCTCACGTCTCTCTTCTTAACGTAAAGTTCCATCAAGGCATTCTCTACAGAGCGTCCTTTATTCAGTTACTTTCGGACTCTTGCTTCTGTTTGTTTACTTGGCATCGTCAAGCTGTGAGGCAGGCTCATCTTTACAGAACCCTTCAATAAGACGAAACAAATTGTCTGCTGCTCATATTGAAGCAGAGACATTTACTCCTGATTATGTCTCTAAGAGACACCCGCGTTATATCCCGGATTCTAGCAGTTTCCGCTTGACTGACTAAGCATTTAAATCAGGAGTTTAATATATCAACCTGTACTCAATAAAATAAACAATGCAGAGGATGAATAACGCCCCAGGAAAAGTCGCGCTCTCTGGCGCCCTGATACAACATACACGAACGGTGGCGCAGACTGCGTGTCGGCTATCCTGCCGGCACGTAACCTGTGCCACCGTTTTCAACCTCTTCCGTCGTAACTCCAACTATTAGCTGCCCGCCCTCAAACGGCCGTTGCTCCGGTTTAGGGCAGCGCCGTGAAGCCCGTCAGCGGGTGGCCGTAGAAGGCTTCGGTCTTCCATGCCATGCGATCCCATGTGCCGTCCTGCTCGCCGATGATCTGCACCGGCACGATGACGCGGTCGGTGCCGAGTTTGTTGGCGGCCGCGAGGCTGGTGTCGAGCGTGCCATCGGGTTTGACGGTGAACTTAACAGAGCGCGCCAGCTTGTTGTTCCACAGCACTTTCATCTCGTACTCGCCGGGGTTCTTGTTCATCAGGTGCGGGGCGCCGAAGCCCCACCCCGCGTCCGACGTGTCCCAGGCGCGGACGTTGTTGAAGGTGCAGCGCACGCGCGACCACTTCGCCTTCTGCGGCGCGAGCTTCTCGTCCACAAAGTGCGTGGTGTTGTTCTCCACGTCCGACTCGCAACTGGGTTTCCCGACCAGCGTGCCCTCGTACGTGATGCGGCCCACCTCTGCGCCCTTGTAGAAGAGGTGCGGGTCGAGTTTGTACGCATCGCCGCGCACCCAAAAGGTGACGTTGAGCATGGGTCTCTTCATGCCGTTCAGGTCGTCGGGCGTGTAATAGACGTAACCGATGGGAAGGTTCCAATCGTGGTCTACGTAATAGACGAAGTGGTTGGCGAACTTGCCGGTGCTGATCTCGTTGGAATGCACCTTGGCGACCTTGGCCTTCCCCGTGAAGATCGTCTTGTCGGTGCCCGCCAACTCGTTGCGCAGCTTGATGGCGAACTGGAAGGGGCCGGTGTAGGTGGTCGCTTTCGCCTCGGGGACGCCTTCGCGTCCGCCGCACGTGGTCTTCCACCAGCGGTCGGCGGACGTCTCCCCCGTCTCGCAATCGAACTTCACGGCGGCGTTGCCGGGAACTGTGTACTCGACGTAGAGCTGGCCGCCGCTCGGGATGGGGCCGTTGACGCGATAGGAGATGAGCGGGACCCAGCTCCAGGTGTCGTAGTTCCCCTTGTAGACGTTGTAGGTGAAGGCAGTCAACTGGACGGAATCCTTGGCGATGGTCGGTTCGTTCGACTGTGACGCCGCCGCCGCCGGTCTCGACTCGGTTCGGCTCGCAGGCTGTGCCGCCGGTTGCGCAGGTTGCGCCTCTTCAGCCGGAGCCGTCTGTGTGGCGGCGGGCGTCGGCTGGGGTTTCGGCCGGTCTGGTTTCGGAATTTTCGGGAGTCTGGGAAACTGTGCGGAGGCGATTTGAAAACTCAACAAGGCGACGATTAAAAACGCAAAAGCGGATAACGTACTACGTTTCATCTTCTCTCTCCTTACGTAAGTTGAATTGGTGATAATGGGGGAGCGCTCTGTGTCCCGCTGGCAACCCGGCGCGGCAGGAGTATCCGACTGTCGGTTCACCGTGTCAATGTTTATAATGCGCGAGAATATTTATGGGAACTCTCAACATTGATCGTTATCACGCGACGATGGGCGACGCCTCGTATAAGGACGAGACGCGCTTGCACGATAAGCTTTTGAGCGAGGCGGAGGCGACCTTTTACGTCACGCAGCGCAAGATTCCCTTCGCGCCGTGCCTGGGGCATGGGCGGCTCGTGCGTCTGATGGCCGAGAGCGGGATCGACCGCCCGCGCCTGCGTTTTCTCGAACAGGATCGAGGGGGATTGGAGCGTTTCGCGAAGGCGTTGGAAGACATGAGTTTCGTCGGGGCGGTGCGGGCGGTGCGCCCTGCGACGATCATGTTTGCGGGCGAGCCGTTCGCGGACATCACGGGGCCGTTCGGGCTGACGCAGGCGCAAGAGATCAAGTTTGAGCACGCCTTCGATCTGCCGATGACCACGGCCGCCATCGCCATGCAACTGCGCATGGCGGCGGGCGCGGGGCGCTGGCTCTCCGACTTCTCTCTCAGACGCAACGGCGACATCGAGCGCGCCGTCGAAGTCGCCACCTATGCGTTCATAGGCGGTTTCAACGACACGTCGAACATGGAGGCGGCGCACCGTCTGGACATCCCGGCCGTCGGCACTTCAGCCCACTACTGGCAGCAGGCTTATATCGAGTACATAGATGAGCCGGAGATCGAGCCGCGCACCGGCCGCCCGAAGCATTTCGAGCAGGTGGCCTTCGAGCGTTGGCTCGATGCCAACCCGCAGGGGACGACCCTGCTGCTCGACACGATTGACGTGTACATGGGCGCGGCGCACGCGGCGATGGCCGCCACTTCGACCCCCGCGCGCCGCCGCGCCTTCAAAGGCTTCCGCGTGGATTCGGGCGACCTCGGGAAACTCGGCGCGTGGTGTCTGCGTTTCTTCGAGGCGAACGGCCTCGACGGGTTGATGCCCGTCTTGACGGGCGATCTGGACGTGGAGACGATCAAAGAGATCGTGGCGGAGTTTCCAGAGGCGGCCGGGTTCGGCGTCGGCACGAAACTCTCCGGCGAGGTGCGGCGCGTCGCGGGCGTCATCTTCAAGCAATGTCTGATCGACGGCCGCCCGACGCTCAAGGCTTCCAACACGCCGGAGAAGTCAACGCTGCCCGGACGCCTGCAAGTGTTTCGCGGCGCGGACAGAGACGGCAATTACGTCTGCGACATCATCGGCCTCGACGGCGAAGAGATCGACATACCCGGCGCGGCCACGGTCGAAACGCTCCTCGTGCCCTTCTGGGAGGGCGGCCATTACGACTCCATCCCGTCCATCACCAAACTGAAAGCCTTCGTCGAAGAACAGCGCGCGCGCTTCCGCGACATCGAAAACTACACGCACACACTGAGCGACAAACTCCGCGACCTGCGCGACGAACTGACAGCACGCATGCGCGCCGACGAGTCCAACTGGCGAGCCGTCCTGCAAGTGCCGGAAGAAAGGAATTAGGAATGAGTGATGAGTGATGAGTGATGAGTGATGAGTAAAAGCCGTGAATCGTAAATCGTGAATCGTAAATAGAAGGAACAGTTTTTCTCTATTCACGATTTACGATTCACGATTTACTTGTCTTCTTTCATCCCTCATCCCTCATCCCTCATCCCTTAACTTCACCCATGCCCGAACCATCAACGCCCGCGCTCAACTGGTCTCGCAGGAAACTGCGACTCGTTAAACTGGCGATGCTGCTCTCAGCGCTTCTCTTCGGACTGCTCATCGCCGAGGTGGCGCTGCGCATCATCGGCTACACCTACCCCGTCTTTTACACGAGCGACATCGTGCGCGGCTACGCGCTGCAACCCGGCCTCTCTGGTTGGTATCGCAAAGAAGGCGAGGCCTACATCCGCATCAACAGCGAAGGACTCCGCGACCGCGAGCACGCGAAGCAGAAGCCCGCGAACACTCTGCGCATCGCGCTGCTCGGCGATTCTTACTCGGAGGCGCTGCAAGTGTCGCTCGAAGACACCTTCTGGATGATCCTGGAGCAAAGGCTGCAAGGTTGCGACGCCTTCACCGGGGGCAAGCGGATCGAGTTGATCAACTTCGGCGTCTCCGGCTACGGCACGGCGCAGGAACTTTTAACGCTGCGCGAGAGGGTCTGGGACTACGCGCCCGACATCGTGCTCCTCGCCATGACCACCAACAACGACATCACGGACAACCTGCGCGTCTTCAAGAAGGCCGAAGAGATTCCGTATTTCGTCTATCGCGACGGCAGGCTCGCGCTCGACGATTCCTTCCGCGAGTCGCGCACGTTTCGCCTGCGCCACTCAAACCTCAACCGCGCCGGTCGCTGGCTCAGAACGCGCGTGCGCGTCATGCAGGCTTTTCATCAGGGACACTATGCGCTCAAAAACTACCTCGCCTCGCGTCGCGCGCCCGCCGCCGCCGCTGCGCCCGTTCACGACAACGCCAACGCTCAGACGGCGAACACACAGCCGCAGCGCAACGACAACGCCGCAGCCGTCGCCGATGAACTCGGCATAGACAATCTCATCTACCGCGAACCCCTCGACGCCAACTGGCAAGAGGCCTGGCGCGTGACGGAAGAATTACTCCGGGTCATGCGCGACGAAGTGCGCGGGCGGGGCGCGCAGTTCCTCGTCGTGACCCTGAGCAACGGCGTGCAGGTTCACCCGCGCCCCGAAGCACGCGCCGCCTTCCTCGCCCGCGTCGGCGCGAGAGACATCTTCTATCCAGACCTGCGCCTCAAGTCGTTCGGCGAGCGCGAAGGCTTCCCCGTCTTCACGCTTGCGCCTTCGCTCCAACAGTACGCCGAACAGCATCAGGTCTTTCTACACGGCTTCGGGAACGAACTCGGCAACGGCCACTGGAACGCCGCCGGCCACCGCGTCGCGGGCGAACTGCTCGCGCAAAGACTTTGCGAAACGATGCCTGCTCCGAGGGGCGGCCTTAGATAACGCGCGAAATTTAAGCGTGGATAAAGTTTAGAGGGGCGGCGTAGAATCTGGTCTTCATCAATCTCTTCGGCGGCAGCGCGAGCGGGCGCGTCGCGTGCGCCCGCCCGCGTCGTGTATAATTTCCGCGTCTCCATCTACATCATCAACACGAGCTTTACGGAGTTTACGCGACATGAAAACCTTGCTACTAGTTTCTCTCCTCCTGTGCCTGCCCGTCCTGGGACTGGCGCAGGCGAAGAAGAGCGCGCCGAAAAAGGCGACGCCCGCCGCGGCCGCCAAGCAGCGCAAGATATTTCCCTACAACTACACGATTGACGATCTGCCGAACGGCCTGCGCCTCGTCACCGTGCCGACCGACTACCCGAATCTCGTCGCCCTCTACATCGTCGTGCAGACCGGCTCGCGCAACGAAGTCGAACCCGGCAAGAGCGGCTACGCACACTTCTTCGAGCACATGATGTTTCGCGGCAGTAAGAACGTCACGCCCGCGCAGCGCGACGACATACTGAAGCGCGCCGGGGCATCCTCGAACGCATACACGACCGACGACCGCACCGTCTATCACGAAGTCTTCTCGAAAGAGGATTTGCCCGAAGTGATGCGCATCGAAGGCGACCGTTTCCAGTCGCTCCAATATGCGGAACCGGAGTATAAGACGGAAGCTCTGGCCGTGCTCGGCGAGTACAACAAGAACAGCGCGAACCCCGCCAGCAAGCTCTACGAGAAAATACGCGAGACGGCTTTTCGCACGCACACTTATTCGCACACCACGATGGGCTTCATCAAAGACATCGAGGACATGCCGAACCAGTACCAGTACAGCCTCGACTTCTACAGACGCTACTACCGCCCCGAATACACGACCATCCTCGTCGTCGGCGACGTAACGCGCGCCCGCGCTCTGGCGCTCACCCGTCAACATTTCGGCGCGTGGGAGCGCGGCAACTACAAGCCCGACATCCCTTCGGAACCCGCGCAGACCGAACCGCGCGAGGCGCACGTCGATTGGCCGAGCGCGACGCTGCCCTATCTGGCCGTCGCCTTCCGCGCCCCGGCATATTCCGACGAGAATAAAGACAAGGTGGCGCTCGATTTGCTGGCCGCCATCGCCTTTGGCTCGAACTCCGAGTTGTACCAGCGTTTCGTCCTCAAAGAGCAGAAGGTTGATTTCGTCGGCGCGAGTTTCGGAGACAGAGTTGACCCGGAACTCTTCACCGTGCAGACGCGCATCAAGAACGTGGCAGACATGCCTTACGTCCGCGAGCAGATTCTCGCCACCTTCAAACGCTACACGACGGAACTCGTCCCGCAGCAAAAACTCGACGACACGCGCTCACGCCGCCGCTACGCTTTCGCGCAGGCAATGGACAGCAGCGAAGCAATCGCCGGCGCGCTCGCGCCCTATCTCGCGCTGCGCCGCACGCCGGAGACGATGAACAAACTCTTCGCGCTCGCAGACAGTGTGACGCCCGCAGACATACGCGATGCTGCGCGCCGTTACTTTACGGATAACAATCGAACCATCGTCACGCTCTCGCAGCAGGGCGCGGGCAAACAGGCGGCAAACAAGGAGGGCGGTAAATAACCATGCGAAGAATATTTTCCATCTCGCTCATGTTTTTGCTTGCGCTCTCGACTATGACTGCAAACGCTCAACGCAAACGGCCGCAATCAAAACCGCCCGCGCGCATCAGCGGCCCCGTCGTCATGCACACGGCTGCCGATGCCGGCACCGTGTTGCTCCCCAACCGATCTCCGCTCATCACGTTTCGCATTCTCTTTATGACGGGCGCGGCCGACGACCCGGCGGGTAAGGAAGGGCTGGCCGCCCTGACCGCCTCGCTGGTGGCGGGCGGCGGCACGCGCACGCTCGCCTACGAGAAGATTCAGGAAGCCTTCTATCCGATGGCAACCTCTTTCGGCTCGCAAGTTGATAAAGAGATGACCGTCTTCACGGGCACGACGCACGCCGATAATCTGTCGCGTTACTACGATCTCATCAGCCAGATGCTCCTCGACCCCGGTTTCCGCGAAGACGACTTCACGCGGATCAGAACCAACACGGTCAACTATCTCAAAGTCACTCTGCGCGAAGGCAACGATGAAGAGTTAGGCAAAGAGCAACTCTACAACAACATCTACGCCGGTCACCCTTACGGTCATCACAACTACGGCGGCATCGGTGCGCTCGAACGAATCACGCTCGCAGACGTGCGCGAGTTCTATCGCACGCATTACACGCAGGCCAACATGGTGCTCGGCCTTGCGGGCGGCTACCCGGCGACGTTTCCCGCGAAGGTCAAGGCCGATTTCGCCAAACTTCCGGCGGGCACCCGCACGCCCTCGAACTTCTTCACACCCGAACTCGAACTCGGCACGCGCATCGACATCATCAAACGCGAGACGCGCTCCACGGCCATCTCCCTCGGCTTTCCCGTCGATGTGACGCGCGCCGACAAAGACTGGCCTGCGCTCGCCGTCGCCGCCTCCTACTTCGGACAGCATCGCTCATCCAACAGTCATCTCTATCAACGCCTGCGCGAGGCGCGCGGCTTGAACTACGGCGACTATGCTTACATCGAATACTTTCCCGGCGGCATGTTCCGTTTCGAGCCTGCGCCGAACCTCGCGCGCCAGCAGCAGATTTTCCAAATCTGGATTCGCCCCGTGCCGCCCGAACAAGGCCACTTCGTCCTGCGCGCCGCGCTCTACGAGTACGACAAACTCGTGCGCGAAGGTCTCTCGCGCGAAGCCTTCGAGGCCACGCGCGAGTTCCTGACCAAGTATTCCAACATCCTGACCGCTACGCAGGACGCACGGCTCGGCTACGCGCTCGACAGTCGCTATTACAAGATCGGCGACTTCAACCAGTACATGCGCGATCAACTCTCGCGTCTCACGCTCGAAGAGGTGAACGCCGCCATCAAGAAGTATCTCACGACGAACCGTATGCGCATCGTCGTCGTCACGAAAGACGCAGAAGGGTTGCGCGATGCCATTCTCGCGAACAAGCCCTCGCCCATCACCTATAACTCGCCCAAGCCGCAGGAGATCATGGACGAGGACAAGGTCATACAGGTTTACCCGATTGACGTGCGCGCCGAGCAGGTTCGCATCACGCCGGTCGGGCAGGTCTTTCCGTAAGCCGAGACATCAGCCCCGCGGAGCGCGAAGCACAGAGAATGCGGTCAACACCGTGCCTCGTCTACGCGCCCGCGGGCGTTTCACTTCCCGCGCTTTGGCGTTCAAGCCCTACAACCTTCCGACTCCAGACGAGGCGTTTTATGAAAACATCGCTGACGACCGAAACCACGCGCGACATCCTTGCCCGGCTCGAACAGGCCAACACTTACTTCGCGCGCATCTACCCCGGCGAGACCGGACGCCGCCAGCCCGTCCACACCGTCTACGGCGGCGCACACCTCTTCAAGGCAGACACGCCCAGACGCCTCGGCGCGCTCGCCCTGCGCGCCCTCGAAGCGTTCGCCCCCGATGCCGATGCCTTCGCCCGCGCACTCCATCTCGCGGGCGCGGAAGAGTCGTCCGGCGACGAGCAGCCCGCCAACGCGCTCGCGCACACCATCTACGAGCGCGTGCGTGAGAAACTCGGCCGCGAGCCGGTCGAAGATTTCCGCATCGACTTTGAGGACGGTTACGGCAACCGCCCCGATGCGGAAGAGGACGCCCACGCCGAAGCGGCCGCGCGCGAGGTGGCGCGCGGGTTGGAGTCGGGCACGCTCTCGCCTTTCATCGGCATCCGCATCAAGCCCTTCAACGAAGAACTGCGCGCACGCAGCCTGCGCACGCTCGACATCTTCGTCTCCACGCTCGCCGCGGAAATCGGCGGCGCGCTGCCGCCAAACTTCGTCGTCACGCTGCCCAAGATCACCATCCCCGAACAGACCGCCGCGCTCGCCTCCATATTCGATCAACTCGAACCGCAACTCGGTCTCCCCGCGGGCACGCTCAAGATGGAGATGATGATCGAAACCACCCAGTCAATCATCAACCGGGACGGTGCGATCAACCTGCCCCTCCTGCTCGCCGCCGCGCGCGGCCGCTGCACCGCCGCGCACTTCGGCACTTACGACTACACCGCCAGTTGCAACATCACGGCCGCGCACCAGCACATGACGCATCCTTCCTGCGATTTCGCCAAGCACATGATGCAGGTCGCCTTCGCGGGCACGGGCGTGTGGCTCTCCGACGGCGCAACCAACATCATGCCCGTCGCTCCGCACCGCGCAGAGGCAGGCGCGACGCTCACCCCCGCGCAGGAGGATGAGAACCGCCGCACCGTCCATCGCGCGTGGCGCATACATTACGGCCACGTCCGACACTCGCTCACCGGCGGCTTCTATCAGGGCTGGGATTTACACCCCGCCCAACTCCCCACGCGCTACGCAGCCGTCTATGCCTTCTTCCTACAGAGCCTCGACGCCGCCTCGGAACGCCTCCGCAACTTCGTCGAGAAGGCCGCCAAAGCCACCCTCGTCGGCGACGTGTTCGACGACGCGGCGACGGGTCAGGGCTTGCTCAACTATTTCCTGCGCGCCATCAACTGCGGCGCGATCACTGAAGCCGAAGCCCTGGAGCGATCCAGCCTGACGCTCGCCGAACTGCGCTCCGGCTCCTTCGTACAGATTCTCAATAGCAGGCAGAATCTATAGTGCAGTTGTGCAGAAACAATCCATAAAGCATGCTAGTTTGGCATGTTATGCGCAGCTAGTTTCATATTATAAACGGTTTGTAGCTCAACGTTGTAAACGTTACAATGTGATTACTAAGAAGTATTACGGAGAAATAAAATGGATCCTTTCCGCGACCCAATGATGAGAGAACTTATGAGGCAGGCAAGGCATACACAAGAATTGTTGAATAATCCAGCAATTAAAGCCGCCCGCGAATTTCAGCAAAATCATGGTTATCTTTTTGATAACTGGAATAGAACAATGAATTCCCCTGAGTTTCAAATGCTCAGAGACTCTCGCGAGCGCAGTCGTCCCTTTGGCGCTTTTATTCCGTCACCCGCCTTTAATGCTGCGAGAGATTTCTTGATGCAAAACGACGTGGCGCGCCACATTATAAATTCCTCAGAGTGGCGAGCGATGATTGATGCGCAACGCCACCATCGTGATCTTTTAGCGAATACAAATCTAACTACAGCCCGGGCTTTTTTTGAAGTTAAACATTTTATAGATAACAACATTTATTTTGGATATTTCGGACAATCTTTTGCTGCTGAAATATTTGACACTTTATCTAGGATTGAAGAACCTACTGATGAAAAGAGCTTACAAAATTTCATAGCTAGCCTCGAAAGTCTTTTATCTTTAGTAAT
>DASVPS010000091.1:0-4955 GCA_036389555.1 Pyrinomonadaceae bacterium | reverse complement strand
ATTTCACTTCCTGCCCTGATTGCGCAGGCGCGGGTAAGGTCTGCCGTGAGTATTTCGTGGGCGGGAACGCGGTGGCGGAGTTGGACGGTTGCGCGAGGTGCGCAGGGGCAGGTTTTATCGAGCGCACGGCCTAACAACGGCATGCAGCGGATACGCAATCACGGGGGTTCTCAAGCTCAATCGCCCGCGCGCCGCTGATGCCGGGCGTTCGTCGTCTGTAGAGTGGAAGCTATTTCCAGAACAAAATATACGCATCCACTCGTTTATAATTGCCAGGAGGTAGCGCAAAATGTATTGCCCGCACTGTGCCGCTCAAAATACTGACAATGCTAAATTCTGCCGCACCTGTGGCACAGACCTGGCGGCTGTGGGTTTGGTCTTGACCAATAAACTACCTCCGCCCGGAGCTTGGCTTGAAAAGTACGGTGAGGGCAAGCATAAAGTTATTATGGGGGCGATTCTCCTGGTAGCCGCACTATTGATTGGCGCTGTTCCGGCATTATTTATTGGAGTGAGTTTCCCGTTGGTGATGCTTTGGACAGTTTTTTTCGGCTGGATGGCTGGCTGGGGGATCGTTTCGTTGGCTACCGGCGTCGGCGAGATGGTTAAGTCTAAGACGATGTTACGTCAGATGAAGCAATTTGATAGTGGACTAACTACCACCGAACCTTCAGAGCTATCTTCTGCGGCTCACGAACCGCGAATGCTTGATGAGGCGACCAGCGCTAAAACATATCCACCATTAAGTGTAACTGAACACACAACAGAACTATTAGGTGAACCGCCCCCACGCGGTTGAAGAGGTATAGTAGGCATATTTGAGCGTCGCCTTATTCCACCAGAACGTCGCCGAACACCTCTTTGAACCCTGACGCCTCGATAGCGATCTTTTCGTCATCCTTCCTTCGGTGTAAATTGAAGGCTGTTGGCTCGCAGCGCGTTAACCAGAGCGTTAGGGGTCTTATGGAACGAGTGCAGATTACCATGGTGGAGGATACGTTCCCGCTAGAGGGGCGCGGCATCGTTGCGACTGGAATCTGGCTGGACGAGACACAGAAGATTCCGAGCAATGCTCTGGTGGAGGTTGTGTGCCCCGACGGCACAACATTCAGAACCCACCTGCGCGGCATCACTCTTTTTACAAAATGCTTCAGCGAGAACCGCGTGATTGGACTTCTGTTCGGCAGCCTTGCGGACAAGTCCCAAATTCCTCTGAGATCTCAGGTGTGGTTAGTCGAGAGCCGCTAACGACTCATTCAACCGGAGCGCGCGTCAGCTTGTTTGTCAACGAGAACCCGGATGGTCTTTAGTGTTGTCTGCGCGCCCGGTTAATTCGGGCGTTAGGCGGCTTCCTCAGATCGCGCCTTCCGCTTTCAGCTTGCGAAGTAGACCCACATCGTCCTCAGCAACTTTCGTTAACTAGCAACTTGGATTAACTAGGAGAATATCAATTGAAACACAACCTTACGTTAACCATCGCGTCTCTGCTCTCGATCCTCTTCTTTGCGTTTCACCATGCGGACGATGTCGTCCGCGGGATGGCTCCGGGAGGCGTCATAAACCTCGTCCCGGTGCTCTTCCTGCTCGTCTGGCTGTACGGAACGACGGTGCTCGCCGGACGGCGATGCGGGTACGTGATCATCCTCGTCTTGTCGCTGCTTGCGTCGGGCATCCCCGTCGTCCACATGACGGGGTCGGGACTTGTCGGCGGCAAGATCAACTCCGTTGGAGACTTCGGAGAAGTCTTCTTCGTCTGGACGCTCATCGCGCTCGGCGTGAGCGCGCTCTTCTCCGTCATCCTCTCGGCGCACGGACTGTGGAGTCTGCGACGTGGCTAGTCCCAATAGTGGATGTTCAATTTAATCTTTGAGGTCGTGGAAAGTGCGGCTCCCAATTTTCAAGTGATAATTACTGACCACGCTGATTTAAATGAACCGGATTTCAAAGATAGCGTGATCGCTGGATGGCGTGGTAAAGAGGAGCTGATTCCACAAGATTAGCTTCCACAAACACCTGTGGAAAATTAACTTTCACTCCTCTTAATAATCAAGCACAACTCAGGCGATCTCGGTAGAAATAGTAATTTAAGACCGCAAGACCTTTATTCGTCGGTTCAATTCCGACTGTCAATCTGAAGCGAGTGAAAGGCCGATTTCGTCGGGTAACGCTACGGTAACGAGGTCACGCACAAAGGGCTGCTAAAGCATCCCAACCGATGCTATAGGCATCTATGCATATCTGTCTGAAAAGGCAGAAGATAAGCTAACTTGTACGAGCCACTGCTAATAGGTACAATATAGACCACACGGACTTTCACGGCGGCGACGCGGGTTAGATTCCCGTACGGGACGCCATTTTTTCGCCGGAGCGCGTGACGGGTCGCGCTGCTCGCCGGATTTCGGAGGCCGTCGCGCGCCGTGCTTGTTTAATCACCGCGCCGACGGCTTCGCCGTTTTTACGGCTTTAGGGATGAACGCCATGTTTAGAAGAAGTTTGACCTCGCTTACTTGCGCCCTCGCCCTCATCTTTCTCGCCGCCGGCAGCGCGCGCGCGCAAACGGCGCAGAGCGGCGACCTGATCATCGTCCTGCCCTTCGAGAACACCACCAACCAGCGTGAGTATCACTGGATCGGGACGAGCTTCGCAGACTCTCTGACAGACCTCTTGCAGATGTACGGGCTGCGCACCGTCTCGACGGACGAGCGCGAATTGATCTACCAACGCCTGCGCCTGCCGCTGACGGCCACGCCCTCGCGCGCCACTGCCATCAACGTCGCGATGAAGGCCAAAGCCACGCTCGCCGTCATCGGCACTTATGACGTGGTGACGCCGCCCGACGGCAAGACGCCGACCGAGGTGCGCGTCAGCGCGCGCGTCGTGCGCGTGCAGGAGGGGCAAATCTGGCCGCCTTACATTTTCGGCGATGCGCTCGTCAACTTGCAGAAGATGCAGGGCATCCTCGCCTATCAGATTTTGCACCAGCGCGATTCCACGCTCGCCTATTCGCGCAACGAGATCGTCGAGCGCGCGACGAAGATTCCGCCGCGCGCCTTCGAGAGCTACGTCAAGGGCGTGATGACGGAAGACCGCGAGAAGCGTTCAAACTATTTGCAGAACGCGATGAAGGAGTACGCGAAGACCAACGCGGGCGCGAGCTACCCGCAGGCCGCGTTTGAACTCGGCAACCTCTACTTCAAACAGGAAGACTGGAAGAAGGCGGCCGAACATTTCTCGCGCCTGCAAAAAGGCGACCCGCACTTCGCAGAAGCTTCCTTCTACGCCGCGCTCAGTTACTGGCGTTTGAACGATGTCAAGACTGCGCTCGGTGCGCTCTTGCCCGTCGCCACCGACATGCCGCTCACGGGAATCTACAACAACGCGGGCGCGCTCTCCATTCAGGCCGCGCTCGGCGAAAAGTCGGCCGAAGAGCGCGAACGCCTGCTCAAACAGGCGCAGACGTTTCTCGAACGCGCCAAAGAGTCTGACCCCGAAGATGCGTCCGTCCTCTACAATTACGCCTACGCGCTCTTTCTCGCAGGCCGCCACGGCGACGCCGCCGAACAACTCCGCTCGGTCATCATGTTGAACCCGCGCGACGGCGAGGCGCGCTTTCTCTACGCGAAGGCTCTGGAGAAATCGGGCGCAACCGCAGAGATGACGACGGCCGCCGACAACGAAGCGCGTCGTTACCTGCCGACGACCTACGCGAAGATGCAGACCGACTGGCAGAAGTCGCAGGCGATTGCGGGCGTCCCCGTGCGTTTGAACCAGCAGTTCGACATCGCCGAGGCGGTCAAGGCGCAAGCGCCGCTCCCGGCCGTTGACACCGCCAGCGTCACCACACAGGACTTGCTCGTCAAGGCGCGCGCAGACTACACGGCCGGGCGCGACGACGACGTGCTCTCGGAACTCAACCGCGTCCTGATGATCGAGCCGATGAACGCCGAAGCGCACCTGCTCATCGGCCGTATCTACCAGCGGCGCGGCGATCTCGTACGCGCGATCAGTTCGCTGAAGACCGCGATCTTCTGGGAGGCCAAGTTGATCGACGCGCACATACTGCTCGGTCGCATCTTCCTCGAACGCGGCGATCTCGCGCAGGCCAAGACCCACGCGCGCACCGCCATCGGACTCGACCCCAACAATCAGGAAGCCGTCGCCCTCTACCGCCAGTTGGAGACGGGAGCGAGGTGATGGAAGGGATGAGGGATGAGGGATGAGGGATGAACTAAGAGAAGCATTTAATCTCTTGAGTGCTTTCTTCATTCATCCCTCATCCCTCATCCCTCATCCCTTTCATTCATCCCTCATCCCTCATCCCTCATCCTTCATCCTGCTGCCCTCATCTCTTTCTTTCATTCTCTTATTCATCGGTGCGGGTTTCATCATCGCGTGCGCGGTCGTGGCGGCCATGTCGCGTCATCAGAAAAGCGCGGGGCGGCCGTTGCGTCTGGAGGGGCGGGTCGGAGTCGTGTTGGAGGCTTTGGAGCCGGAGGGGGCGGTGCTGGTGGACGGCGAATTGTGGCGCGCGCGGGCGCGCAGTGGTGATAGAATCGCGCGCGGGCGGGTTCGCATCGTGGGCGCGCGCGGGCATTGGCTGGAAGTCGAAGCCGTTGCGTGATGTTTTCAAATTCCCCGCCCCTCTCTCTCTGCGCGCGAGTTTTTCCATGTCACCCGAACGACAGAGGACAACCCCGCACGATGAGCGCGCCACAGCAGCAGCGGTGCGCCACTCGGCGTTTGAAGAGTTCCGGCGCGATGAGCGGCGTCCGGCCGTCCTGCTGCTCGGCGCGCTCGTCATCGCCGCCCTCTTCTTCGCCATCGGCATCATGCTCGGCCGCTGGATGGCCGACGACCAGAACGCCTCCGGGCGTCGCCCGCCGCAGGCGGTCAACGGGTCGTCAAATGCCCCCGATGCCCCCTCCCGGCGACCTTAAAATCATCGCCCGACCCCG
>DASVPS010000090.1:0-12260 GCA_036389555.1 Pyrinomonadaceae bacterium | reverse complement strand
TCCGCATCAGAGTCAACTGAAGAATCGTGAATCGTGAATCGTAAATCGTGAATAGAAAAAGCCTGTCTTAATCTATTTACGATTTACGATTCACGATTTACGGCTTTTAACGATTTACGATTCACGATTTACTTTTATTGGTGTAATCTCGCAGCCGTTCGATCCCACAATTCAAGCCGTAGGTCTTTGCTTCATGGCACACAAGAGAAGTCGCATGTTGCGAGCGGTGAGGGCGGGCGTGCGCGCACCGGCGTTGCTGTGCGTCGCCGCTTCGTTGCTGCTCATCGTCTCGCACGTTTCGCTCGCACGCACTGAGAGAGGCGCGGGCGGCATCAGTTCCGCCTCGTCGGTTGACGGTAAAACTCTCATCGTGCGCTTGCGTTCCTTTGCGCCGCGCGCGAGCGGGCGTCTGGAAGTTGAGCCGACGACGGGCGGCGGGCGCGTGCGCCTGACGGCGTTGAATCTGCCCACGCCGCAGAGCCTCGCGCCGAACGCGCGCACGTTCGTCGCGTGGGCGAGCGGCGGCCGCATACTTCGTCTCGGCGAACTCAGACGCGGCTCGCGCGGGGATGGCTCGCTCGTCTTCTCGCACCCGGCGGAGTTTGCGCGCTACAGCCTGATCGTGACGGCGGAGAGGGACGCACGCGCCGAACGCCCGACCGGCGCGCCCGTCTTTTCGACGCGCGCCAACGAAGTGGCCGCGCTCTTCCCCGACCCGCCCGCCACCAAAGACGCGCCCGCCGCCACCGCCCGCCGCGAACGCCGCGCGATGGCGACGCCGCGCCGCGATGCGCCCGTGCCCGCACCGGGCAGCACGACGGGCGCGACCACGGCGGCCGGCGGGACAAATGAGATGCCGCGCCCCGCACCCGCTGCGGCGGCGACGACGACCGCTTTGAGAACCAGAGGCCGCGTGCGCGCGGGCAGCGCGGAGGGCGAGTTTTTCGCGAACGTTGACGAGGCGCTTAAGCGTGACCCGACGGCGCGCACGCTCGTACTCGTCGGCGACCGGGGCGCGCGACGCGCACGCGGCACGGCGCGCGTCGCAACAGAGGACGGCACGGCTTACGTCCGCGTGCGCTTCCGCCGCGTGCCGCCGCCTTCGCGCTTCGGCCGGGGCAGGCGCTATGCGATGTGGGCTTTGATTCCCGAAGACGGCACGGTCTACATGGGAACGCTGCCCGCGCGCGACATCAATCGACGCCAGACCTACGCCCGCACCGAAGGCGTCAACTCAAACAAGTTTCGCCTCCTCGTCACCGCCGAACGCCGCACCGCGCCCGCCCCCCGCCCCAGAGGCCGCCGCGTGTTGATGACCTTCAAAGGCCGAAGAAAGATGTGATGAGTGATGAGTGATGGGTGATGAGTTAAAAGACAAAGTTTTTGTTTTAACTCATCACCCATCACTCATCACTCATCACCTCTTTCTGCCCGTCACTTGTCACTTGTCACCCGTCACTGTTTTAATTGTCTTATGGCGAAGAAGGGTTCAGTGCTCGTCGTGGACGACGAGGAGATCATGCGCGATGTGCTGGAGACGTTGTTGTCGGCGGAAGGCTACCGCGTCGATCTGGCGAAGACGGGCGAAGAGGGTCTGGAATGTTACGGGCGGCGCGCTTACGATGTGGTGCTCTTAGACGTTTCGATGCCGGGCATGGGCGGTCTGCGCGCGCTCGAAGAGATTCAGAAGACCGACGCCGAGGCCGTCGTCGTGATGATCACGGCCTACGCCACCTTCGACACGGCCGTGGCCGCGTGGGAGCGCGGCGCGTTCGGCTGCATCCGCAAGCCGTTCAAGAACGAGCAGGTGACGGCGACGATTGCGGCGGGCGTCAAGCGGCGGCGCAAGGAAGAGGAGCGGCAGACGCTCCGGCGCGCGATGGGGCGCAGCGTCAACCGCGGCATCATCGGTCGCTCCGAGAAGATGCAGGCGATCTTTCAACTCGTGGATCAGGTCGCGCCCGCGCGCTCCACCGTGCTCATCACGGGCGAATCGGGCACGGGCAAGGAAATACTCGCACGCGCCATACACGATCAGAGCCAGCGCGCCGCCAAAGCGTTCATGCCGGTCAACTCCTCGAACATCCCTTCCGAACTGCTCGAATCAGAACTCTTCGGCCACACGCGCGGCGCGTTTACCGGCGCGGTCGCCGCCAAGAAAGGACTCTTCGAAGTCGCCGACGGCGGCTCGGTTTTCCTCGACGAGATCGGTAACATCCCGCCCGAAACGCAGGCCAAACTTTTGCGCGTCATACAGGAGCGCGAGTTCACGCCGCTCGGCGACACGACGGCCCGGCGGGTTGACGTGCGCATCATCGCCGCCACCAACATTGATCTCAAAGAGGCCGTCAGACAGGGAACTTTCCGCGAAGATTTATATTACCGTCTCGCCGTCGTGCCCATCGAACTGCCCCCCTTGCGCGAACGCCGCGAAGACATCCTCCCGCTCGCGCAGCATTTCATACGCAAGTACAACGAGGAGAACGCGCGCCACATCTCCGATCAGGTCGCGCCCGACGTGCTGGCGCTGATGGAAGCCTACACGTGGCCGGGCAACGTCCGCGAGTTGGAGAACGTGATCGAGCGCGCGGTCGTCATCGCGCCCACAGACGAGGTGACGTGCCAATGTCTGCCCACGGAAATTTGCGAACCGCAGAAGTCGCTCGGCGCAAGCACGAGCGCGAGCGCGGCGGGCGTGGATGTCGGGCGCGGCATAGACTTCTACGACGAAGTGCGCCGCTTTGAAGTTGACCTCATCCGCCGCGCCCTCGAACAGACGGGCGGCCACCAATCCCGCGCCGCGCGCCTCTTAGGCATGAACGCCACGACGCTCAACTCGAAGATCAAAACCTACAACATCCAACTGCGTTCCTAACTCGTAGGGCGTTTAGTCCCGACAGGGACGTTTGAGAATAGCCCGGCACTTGAGTGCCGGGATAAAGTGCGCAAATGTTAATAGAGTCCCATAGGGACGATTGAAGTTACGACGAATAACTTTCAATCGTCCCTATGGGACTCTATTAATGTTTATGCTTAACATCCCCAGCGATAAATCGCTGGGCTATTCTCAATCGTCCCTGTCGGGACTTTTAAAACTGCTTCTAGGTGGCGCGGGCTTCGTTCGATTGTATTGTTTAGTCAGTCGTGCGCTCAGGCGCGGGCGAGCGTTACGCGCACGGGTTGGGCGAGCGCGTTCGGTGCAATCTCGAAAGTTTGCGTCCGGTAGCCTGCGGCCTTGACCACCAACTTCAACTTGCCCACGTGCAGCGGCGGCAGGACGGCCACGCCGTTGGCGTCGGAACTGTTCCACGTCTCGCAAAAGAAACCGCCGGAGCGTTCGGAGGTGAGTTTGGCCTGCGCGCCTTTGATCG
Organism: Pyrinomonadaceae bacterium; assembly: GCA_036389555.1. Classification (GTDB taxonomy): domain Bacteria; phylum Acidobacteriota; class Blastocatellia; order Pyrinomonadales; family Pyrinomonadaceae; genus JAIVJZ01. The sequence goes on along the minus strand of DASVPS010000090.1, from coordinate 8,889 downwards.
GTCGCCCCTGCGCATCGGCCACGCGCAGGTCTAGTCGGCCGAGTCCGTCGGGACGCGACGGCGCGTGCCCGCGATTTTGTATTGCCGCGCCGGTCTGAGCCATGCCCGCGGTCGCGCCGAAAAGTGACAGAGAAAGAGCTAAGGCGAGAAAGATTTTTCGCGTCATTTATTCGATAAACTCCCTGATTTTATAAGTTTGCGGCTTCGCGGGGGCGTCGGTGAATTAGATGATAGAGGGCGCGCAAAGTTGCCCGGCGCGGGCGGCTATGTTTGTCGTGTGATGGATGGAAGGGACGGTCAGGCGCTTCCGGTGTGCCCGGTGAGGCTGGCGACGACGGCGAGCAATTCGACGGGTTCAATCGGTTTGGGGACGTGAACTTGAAAGCCCGCGTTGAGTGCGCGGACGCGGTCTTCCACACGCGCGTAGGCCGTCAGCGCGATGGCCGGGACTCTCCCGCCGCTGCTCCCCGATTCCGCCGCGCGGATTTTGCTGATGAGTTCGTACCCATCTTCTTCGGGCATGCCGATGTCGCTGATGATCACGTCCGGCTTCGACTGTGCGAACGCGGCGAGCGCCTCCGCCACAGACCCGGCCGTCTCCACTTTCGAGCCGCAGCGTTCGAGCACTGTGCGCAGCAGGAGGCGCGTGTTCGGTTCGTCGTCCACGATCAGCACGCGCAAGCCTTCGAGCGACGGCGGGCAGTCGAACGAGAGGCCGTTGCCGCCGACGGTCGGATGCCGCCGCGGAGGGACGGCCTCATCCGCCTGGGTGCGTGTGATCAACTGCGGCAACTGCACAAAGAAGGTCGTGCCTTGTCCCTCGCCTTCGCTTTCGGCGGCGACCGTGCCGCCATGCAGTTCGACGAGTTGGCGGACGATTGACAGCCCCAAACCCAGCCCGCCGTGCTTGCGCGTGCTCGTGCCGTCGGCCTGACGAAAGCGGTCGAAGACGTGCGGCAGAAATTCCGGGCTGATGCCTTTGCCGCTGTCGCTGACGACGATCTCGATGTGCGAATCGGCGCGCTCCAGCCTGACCTGCACGCTCCCGCCTTTCGGCGTGAACTTGATGGCGTTCGAGAGTAAATTCCAGACGACTTGTTGGAGGCGGTCGGTGTCGCCTGAGACGAGGCTGGCTTGCGGGTCGAGTATGGTCTGCAAGCGAATCGCACGCGCCTCCGCCGTCGGGCGCAGGGCGTCAACCACCGACGCGATGACGCTTGCGAGATCGACGGCGCACACATCCAGCCGCAGCTTGCCCGTGATGATGCGCGAGATGTCGAGCAGATCGTCTATGAGTTTGTTTTGCGCCTGCGCGTTGCGTTCGACGATCTCCAGCGCGCGCTGAAAGTCTTCTTCGCTGAGAGTGTGGCTGCGCAGAAGTTGCGCCCAGCCGAGGATGGCCGTCATCGGCGTGCGCAGTTCGTGCGACATGGTGGCGAGAAATTCGTCCTTCGTGCGATTGGCCTCTTCGGCTTTCGCCAGCAGCAGCGCGCGTTCTTCCTCTGTGCGCTTCTGCGCGAGCAGGTGCTCACGCACTTCGTACTGGCGGCGGCGCGCGCGCAAGGCCGCATGCAGCGCGCTGACGAGCGTGAGCACGCGCGTCGGGCGTTCGATGAGCGTGACGTTTCCGGCGTCGGCGAGCGTTTTCAAGACGGTGAGGTTGGGCGGGACGTCTCCCCCGCCGCTCGTCAAGACGACGAGCGGGAAGTCAGACCACGGCGGCTGCTCGGCCAAAGCTTCGACGAGACACTTCAAGGCCGGTGCGTCCAACGCCTCTTCTGTGATGAAGGCCGCCCCCGCCCCATCGGAAAACCTTCGGCAAAAATCATGGATGTCGCCGCACACCTCGGCGGCGACGCCCGCCTCTCCAAGCACTTTGGCGATCAGGTGCGCGTCCCGCCCTGTCGGCGCGAGCAGGAGCACACGTCCGTCCGCCCCGCCGGGATCAGGCGTCGGCATTGCCATCACCACTCTCTTCTGTCAGCGGCGTAGATTCATTGCCATAGGTCGGCACGCCCGTCAGCACGCCCTGAAAATCTTTGAGCGGCTCGCCGACGGCGATACCGCCCCCCGACATACGCATCTCGCGGATCGTGTTCTCGTGATAGCCGGTGCGTTTCTTGACGACCGAGATCGCGCGATGCACCGCGCCCCTCGCCTCGAAGAAGCGCAGCATCAACACCGTGTCGGCCAGATAACTCACATCGACGGGCGTCCCCATATTCGCGCCCATGAAGCCGTGCTGCGCCAGCACGAGGATCGTCACGACGCCCTGCTGGTTGAGATAGGTCAGCAACTCGTGCATCTGCACGGTGAGGAAACGCTCGTCGGGCATCGCCTGCAAGTAACCGTTGAGGCTGTCAATGACTACGACCCGCGCGCCGTCTCGATCCACGGCGTTGCGCACGAAGTTCGCAAACTCGCCGGGCGATAGTTCCGCCGGATCGATCTGCTGGATCGACATATTTCCGGCCTCCACCTGTTTACTCATCTCCCGGCCGAGTCCGGCGGCGCGCGACAGATAAGTCTTCACGCCCTCGTCGAAGAGGAAAGAGGCGGCGCGCTCGCCTCGTTCGGCGGCGGCGGCGGCGAACTGCGCCGCAATCGAAGATTTACCCGAACCCGCCGGGCCGAGGATAAGCGTGCTTGTGCCGCGGTCGAGTCCGCCGCCGAGCAGTGCGTCCAACTCGGCCACGCCGCTCGTGATCATTTCGTGCGGGAAATCCTGCTGGTGTTCGGCCGCGACGAGGCGCGGGTAGACGACGACGCCGCCCGTCTCGATCCTGAAATCGTGGAAGCCGCCGCGATAACGGCTTCCGCGCAGTTTGACGACGCGCATGCGCCGACGCTCCGCGCCGTAGTCCAGCGCGAGTTGTTCGAGTTCGACGACGCCGTGCGCGATTGAGCGCACCTGCAAGTCGCTGGCCGTCGAGGTGCGGTCGTCCAAGAGAAGCACCGTGCATTGTCTGCCCGCGAAATACTGTTTGAGCGCGAGTATCTGCCGCCGGTAGCGCAACGGGTCGCGCGCGAGGAGCCGCATCTCCGAGAGCGAGTCGAAGACGACGCGGCGCGGCTGGATGCGTTCCACCTCGTCGAGCACGGCGGTCGTCGTCTCGCCGAACTCTACTTCGGACGGGTGAAAGATGGTGTACTGCGTTTCGCTCTTCAGACTCTCTTCCGAAGGAATCAGTTCGTAGAGGGTGACGCCGTCGAGCGTCCAGCCGTGCGAGGCGGCCACGTCCGCGATCTCCTCTCTGGTTTCCGAGAGCGTGACGTAGAGCACCGGCTCGCCGCGCGCCGCGCCTTCGAGCAGAAACTTGAGCGCGAGCGTGGTCTTGCCCGTGCCGGGGTCGCCCTCTACCAGATAGAGGCGGTTGGCCGGAAAGCCGCCCTCCAGAATGCTGTCGAGGCCGCTGTTGCCGGTCGCCAATCTCTGGGGCGTCTGGTTAATCTTGCGGGGCGCGCCGTCGGCCGTCTCAGGTTTATTCACAATCGCTCCTGCCGGTCAGTATGAAGTTGCTCCCCGGCCGCCGTCTTTGCCCGCGCCGGAGATTAGAATGTCGCTTATCAATGGCTTGTGCGCATGGTAGGGTAGCACGCCGTGGAAAGGATCGAGAATTGTAATTCCCCGTGTCGAACGAAGGCGCGGCGCAAATCTCCGGCCGCGCCCGCCGTGGGCGAAACCTTCTCCGCGCTGCGGCGCGGACTCACAATTTAACTTATGAACAGAACTCTCGACGCCGTCGAACAGATCACGGAAGGCGAGGCGCGTTTCGAGCGTGTGCGGCGCATCGTCGGCCTCGTCCTCGCGCCCGCGATCTTTGTGACCTTGCTTTTGCTGCCGCTGCCCGCGCTCAAGCCGGAGGCGCACCGTTTGGCCGCGGTGATGGCGGCGGTCGTCATCCTGTGGGTGACGGAGGCGCTGCCGCTGCCGGTGACGGCGCTCGTGGGTGCGGCGGCGTGCGTGGTGATGCGCGTCGCTCCGGCGCGCGACGTGTTCGCGCCGTTCGCAGACCCGCTGATGTTTCTTTTCATCGGGTCGTTCATCATCGCGCGCGCGATCTTCCTGCACCGTCTGGATCGGCGTCTCGCCTTCGGCGTGCTGTCAATCAAGTGGGTCGGCGCGCGACCGGGCAGGATACTCTTCGCCTTCGGCGCGGTGACGGCCTTCATCTCGGCGTGGATTTCCAACACGGCGACGACCGCCATGATGTTCGCCATCGGCATGGCAATACTCGCCTTCCTCTTCGACAACGAGCAGGAGGGCGGGAGCAAAATTAACCGCCGCTATGCGACCGGCCTCATGTTGATGACCTCGTTCGCCGCCTCCATCGGCGGACTCGCCACGCCCATCGGCACGCCGCCGAACGTCATCGGCCTCGGCTTCATACGCCAACTCCTCGGCATCGAGTTTCCCTTCTTCAAGTGGGCGCTCATAGGCACGCCCGTCGTCATCATTCTCTTCCTCTATCTCAGCTTTTACCTCAACGCGCTCTGCCGCGCGGGCGTCCGCGAGATCGAAGGCAGCAGCGAGATGTTGCGACGCGAACGGGCGCGTCTGGGCGCTTGGACGCGCGGGCAGAAATCGACTCTCATCGCCTTTCTCGCGACCGTCGCGCTCTGGATCGTGCCCGGCTTCATCGCGCTCGTGGCGGGCGACCGGAGCGAGATTTATCAATCGGTGAACCGGCGCGTGCCGGAAGCGGTGGCGGCGGTTGCCGGGGCGATGTTGTTGTTTCTGCTGCCGGGCGACCGGCGGGGCGAGCGCGCGATCACCTGGGACGAGGCGGTGAAGATCGACTGGGGCGTAGTGCTCTTGTACGGCGGCGGTTTTGCGCTCGGCGTGCTCTCGTTTCAGACGGGGCTGGCCGAGGCCATCGGCTACGGCCTGACGAAGCATTTGCCCATCACGGGCGGACTCTCGCTCCTCTTCGCCTCGACGCTCGTCGCCACGCTCACTTCGGAAGCGACCTCGAACACGGCCTCGGCCAACATGGTCGTGCCCGTCGTGATCGCGATTTCGCGCGCGGCGGGCGCAGACCCGCTCGAACCCGCGCTTGGGGCGACGATGGGCGCGAGCCTCGGCTTCATGCTCCCCGTCTCGACGCCCTGCAATGCCATCGTCTACGGTTCGGGCTATATCCCGCTCTCGCGCATGATTCGTTACGGCCTGCTGCTCGATGTGGTCGGCGTCCTCGTCATCGTGGCGCTCGTGCGCCTGCTCGTCCCCTTCCTGCGCTGATAACTCGAACACGGCCTCCAGAAGTTAGTGCGTCGGAGTGAACTATGGAACGAATCGTCTTTCTGGATCGCAACACGCTCAGCGCCGATGTCAGGCCGCCCGCCTTCGCGCACGAGTGGCGCGAGTACGGCGCGACGCGCCCCTCTGAAGTCGTCGAACGGCTCGCGGGGGCAAGCGTCGCCATCGTCAACAAGGTCAGGATCGGTGAAGGGGAACTCGCGCAGTTGCCCGCGCTCAGGTTGATCGCGGTGGCGGCGACGGGCACGGACAACATAGACCTCAAGAGTTGCCGCGAGCGCGGCATCAGCGTCTCCAACGTGCGCGGCTACGCAGAGCACACGCTGCCCGAACACGTCCTCATGCTCATACTCGCGCTGCGCCGCAACCTCTTGAGCTACAGGCGCGACCTGCGCGCGGGCGCATGGCAGCGCGCCGAGCAATTCTGCCTGCTCACGCATCCCATACGCGATCTACACGAGAGCACGCTCGGCATCATCGGCCACGGCGCGCTCGGCCAGGCGGTCGAACGTCTCGCACGCGCCGTCGGCATGCGGACGCTCATCGCCGAACGCAAAGGCGCTTCCATCACACGTGAGGGGCGCACGCCCTTCGCGGAAATCTTGCGGCAGAGCGACGTCGTCACGCTGCACACGCCGCTGAACGACGAGACGCGAAACCTCATCGGCGCGGCGGAACTCGCCTCGATGCGACCGGAGGCCGTGTTGATTAACTGCGCGCGCGGCGGGGTGGTGGACGAACTCGCGCTGGTCGAAGCGCTCAGAGCGGGCGTGATTGCGGGCGCGGGCGTGGATGTCCTCGGCCGCGAGCCGCCGCGCGAAGGAAACGCGCTCGTCGAACTCGACCTGCCGAACCTGATCGTCACGCCCCACATCGCCTGGGCGAGCCTTCAGGCCATGCAGGCGCTCGCCGACCAACTCATAAACAACATAGAGGCGTTCGTCAGAGGCGAAGGAAGGAATTTAGTGACGGGAGAAAAGCCGTAAATCGTGAATCGTAAATCGTGAATAGATAAAAACTGTTTTCTTCTATTCACGATTCTACGATTCACGATTTACTTTCTTCCTACTGCTCGTCGTGATGTTCGGCGGTGTAGAGGCGGAGGATTTCCTGTCCCTGGCGTGAGCGCGGGTCGATGGTGCGTAGATGTTTGCGCCCCTGCATTTCCCAGAGGGCAGTCACCTGCCCGTCTTTTTCGACGGCGTGATAAGTGATCTCTTCCGTGCTCGCCGGTGCGGCGGCCATATCGGCTTCGGCTGTCGGCGCGGTCGCCGTGTTCGCATCGCTTCCGTCGCCGGTTTGTGCTTCCGGCGTAGCTTCCGCCGCGCCCACCGCGTTCTCGTTTTCTGCCATAATGTTCCCCTCAAAAATTGATTTTAATTCGCGTGTTTGTTGTGCGGGAATTGTGGCACAAAGCGTGTGGGCGTGTCCACCACATAAGAGAAATGATGAATGAAAAGCAGGAGTCAGAAGACAGAAAACAGAAGTCAGAAGTAAAACCTCGGAATTGAAACCTCGAAGTATATTTCTTCTGACTTCTGACTTCTGACTTCTGTTTTCTGTCTTCTGTCTTCTCATTCATCATTTCGTTTCAGCGTTGGCGGGAGAGAAGAAACAGAAGAGGAGCGTGACGGATTGCCCTGCGGGCAGCACGTCGCGCCAGTGTGTGAACTCCGAGCCGCGATAGAGCACGGCGTCGCCGATCTCCAGACGCACCTCGCGCGTACGGCCTTCCACTTCGATGCAGATCGGCCACGCGCGCCGCTCATCCAATTCCGGTTCGGCATCGACGACGAGCGAGAGGTTCCAGACGTACTGCGGTTGATCCTTATGGCGACGCAAAAACGCGCCGGGTTGATAGACGGAGACCTGACAGTGTGAAGGCCGTACGGGCGCGGGCGTGATGCGATTCACGAGCGCAGTGATCTGCTGTTGCACGAAGCGCGCGGTTTCTTCGTCGTAGATGGAGCGGCGTCGGTGCGCGTAGTGTTTGTTGCTGCTCACCTTGAGGTGGCCGCGCCCGTCGAGCGCACGGAAGTAGCGCCGCAACGCCGCCAGTTGCAGCGGGTGAATGATCTTACGTAGCACCGCATGTTGTTCGGTGTGCAGGTCGCGCCGCAGCGCTTCGCAAGCGCGTCGCCAGTTTTGGCCGCGCGCGGCTTCCACATCCGGCGCGATCAAAATCCGCGCCTCCGCGAACCTCGCGGCCACTTCCGCGTCGAGTTCGGCGGGCGCAACCGTGCCCGCACGGAGTTGCTCGACCACTTGCGACTGCTCCGGCGTGAGCCAGTAAGGGGCGAGCGTCTCCGTGCCCGTATCCTCAACCCAGACGAGCGGCCGCCGCGGCGAAAAACGATCTAGAAACGGGAGACGCGCGGACAAATGGGCGGGCGGTTCGTCGCCCGTCTGGAGGGCGATACGCGGGTTCGGTTCGAGCGCGCCGGGCGGAGCGGTTTGAACACGCGAGGGAGTTTGAAGGTCGGCGCTCGCGTCGCGCTCGCGGTAAGGGATCAGTTCGCGCGCCGCATCGTTGAGCGCACACTCGAAGTAGATTTCATCGGCGGCGAGGGGGAGAAGCGAAGCAGAATTTTCGACGGTCTCGCCGCCGCCCGTGGGTGCGCGCCGGTCGTCGGCCGCGGCGTTCGTTTCGTCTTGCGCGGAAACGTCGCGGAGCGCGCCGCCCTCGTGTAGACGAAAGAGCGTGGCGATAGCCGCGACGCGCTCGCCCTGCACCTCGTAACGCGCGCCGAGTTGCTTGATCGCGGCGGCGACGGAAAGCGGGCGCGAGAACAGTTCAAGTATCGCGAGCGCGTGCAATCCGCATTGGATCGTCTTGCCTTCGGCCGCCGACACCTGCACTTCATCACTCGAATTGAGAGCGAGCCGAAGGTAGGGGCGGCGTTTGAGGACGGTTTCGGGGCTGAGTTTCATAAACAAGGCTGTCCGTTGTCAGTTGCCCGTCGCACGCGGCTGATGAGCGAGTTGCTAAAGATTGAATCGAACAACTCAACGACGGACGAAGAAGAACAACTGACTACTGACCACGGGCGACGTTTACTCGTCGAGCGAGCGCACGAGGTTGACGTAGTCGCCGCGGTCGAAGCCGTTGGCGCGAAAGTAGTCTATTAGATCGCCGTCGTTCCAGTTGACGATGGTATTGACGACCGAAACATTCGCGCGGCGGAAACTGTCGAACAGCGCTTCGAGCAGCGCGCCGCTCACGCCGCGCTGTTGATAATCGGGATCGACGCCGATCACTTCGAGCCAACCGGCAAGCTGCGCGCCGAACTCCCAGCCGCGCACGTCGCCCATGATGAAGCCGACGACGCGCCCGCCGTGCTCGGCGACGAGACACGTCGTCGGCGAGCGCCCGATGTAATCGGCCGCCTTCGTCTCGAAGTAAGCGGCGTGGGGCTTGCCCGTGATCTTTTCGTTGATGCGCAGCAGTTCGTCTATGTCGCGCACGGTCATGCGGCGCACGTTGATGTCTTTCATACGTCTGGCCTTGAAAGCCCTGTGCCGCCTGACGCCCCCGAAGACGCGCGTGGCGACCTTGCGCACGAGGCGCGGTTTGAAAGAGCGGCGGATGATGTTGCGATACGTCTCGTGGCCGGAGACGGCATCGAAGA
>DASVPS010000089.1:0-13807 GCA_036389555.1 Pyrinomonadaceae bacterium | reverse complement strand
GGAGGCGGTGCGGTCGAGCAGTTTCTGGATCGCCAGTTGACGACGCGCAACATCGCGCATGGCCTCTTCCGTCTGCCCCGATTCTTTGAGCGCGCGCTGAAACTCTTCCTGAGTTCCGAGTTGCAGTTTTTGCGCGTTGATGGCCTGCGTCACTTCGTCATCTTTGGGCAGGAGGTTCTCTTTCTCGGCGCGCTGGTACAGCACTTCGCGGCGAATCAACTCGTCGAGCACCTGCAAACGCCCGGCGGCGAGTTCGAGTTGAGACATGTCGGAAAACTGCACCTGCTGGCTCTTGGCCTGCTGTTCGAGAATCTTGTCCACTTCGGTCAACATGATCTTTTTGTCGTTGACCGCGGCGGCGACGGCCGTCCCCTTGCCGTCCCCGCTGCCCTTAGTGCGGTCGCAGGCAACGAAGACAACCGCGAGTGAAACGACGATGGCGAGAAGACTGAACTGTTTGGCGGCTCTGTACACTTTGGCTTTCTACTCCTTCAACTTTTCTGTGGCGATCCGTTAACACTCGCGTGCCCACAACGGGCTTGCGCGCTTGACCTCTTGTAAAACTGTTTGCTATAAATTTTGGTTTCCCGCGTGTTCCAAGTCCTCACTGTGTGTGTTGGCGACCGGCGCGGCGCGCTTTTACTTATTCGGAGGTACTCAAGGCAATCATGGCAAAACGATGCGAAGTCTGCGGCAAAGGCCCACAATTCGGTAACAATGTCTCGCACGCGAACAATCGCACCCGCCGGCGTTTCAACCCCAACCTGCAAGAAATCCGTGTGCAACGCCCGCAGGGCGGCGTGGTGCGCCAGAGAGTCTGCACCAGGTGCATCAAAGGCAACAAGGTCACGAAGGTGGCGCAGACGGCGAAAGCAGCTTAGCAAGTGATGAGTGATGGGTAATGAGTGATGAGTTAAAGACACCTGATTTTAACTCATTACTCATCACTCATTACCCATCACTTTTTCTGATCGCTATCGCGTCAATTTCGACGCGCGCGTCGCGCGGCAGACGCGCGGCCTCGACGGTCGAACGCGCGGGCGGCGCTGCTGAAAAATAGCGGCCGTACACTTCGTTCATCGCCGCGAAGTCGTTCATGTCGGCCAGAAACACGGTCGTCTTCACCACCCCTTCAAGGCTCGTCCCCGCCGCCCGCAAGACTTCCGCGAGATTACGCAAAACCTGCTCGGTCTGCTCCGCGATGCCGCCTTCGACGAAGACGCCCGTCTTCGGGTCAATCGGAATCTGCCCCGACGTGAACACGAAATCACCGATGCTGATGGCCTGCGAATAGGGGCCGATGGCCTGCGGCGCGGCCTCGGTTGCGACGATCTCCCTCACGGTCTGCACATCCTTTTTTTAGTCTCACCGAGCAAATTGCGCATTGTAACAAAAACTCCGCCGCTAGACCAACGCGGGGAACGTCCGCGCGTGTCTCCGACGCTGACAAACCTCTGGCGAGAACCCGTTAAAACAGACTTAAATATTACAGATGAATTTTCAGGGGCGACGGATGCTTTGAGGGCGAATTAAAGCTGCGGGGCGAAATCGTTTGACTGCGCTCGCGCGTGCATGCGCGGGTGTGAATTTTATCAGGCCGTTCCCTGCAAACGCTCTACGTCGAGCACGCCGGGGACGCCCCGCACCGCGCGTATGACCTTGTCGAGGTGCTTCACATCGAAGACTTCGACCGTGACTTCGATGCGCCCGCGCTCGTCCGAGGCGACGGAGGCGCGCGCGTCGCGGATGCCGGTCTTCATGTCCGAGATCGCGCTCGTGATGCCGGCGATGATGCCTGTGCGGTTCTCCGTGACGGCGAGGAGTTTGACGGCATAGGCGGCGTGCTCGCTTCTGCCCGCCCACTCGACCGCCACGATGCGTTCGGGATTGACCATCAACTGCTGCACGTTCTTGCAACGCTCGGCGTGAACGGCAACGCCCTTGCCGCGCGTCACGTAGCCTATGATCGGCTCGCCGTGAACCGGGTTGCAACATCGCGCGCGCGCCACGAGCAGGTCGTCTATGCCGCGCACGACGATGGCATCGTCGCCGAGGCGGATGAGGCGTTTGACGGCCTGCACGCTCGTGCGCAGACGCGACTCCTTGCGCTCGTCCAGTTCGGCAAACTTTTCGGGGCCGAGGAATTTGGAGATGACGCTGCGCGGGACGAGTTTGCCGTAGCCGATGGCGGCGAGCAGATCGTCGGTGCGCCCGTAGCCGTATTCGCCCGCGATCTTTTTGAAGTCGCCGTTGGAATCGTTGAGCAGTTTCTTGGTCGAGAGTTGGAAGCGCGCGGCCTCCTTCTCGAACAGCTTGCGCCCGATCTCTATACTCTCCGCGCGCTGCTGCTCAGCCACCCAGTGGCGCACGCGGTTGCGCGCCTTCGACGTGACGACGAAGTTGAGCCAGTCGCGCGATGGCGTGGAGTTCGGCGAGCGTATGATCTCGACCACGTCGCCGTTCTGGATCGGCGTGCGCAGCGGGACGATGCGATTGTTGATGCGCGCGCCCGTGCAGGTGTTCCCGACCTCCGTGTGAATCATGTAGGCGAAGTCCACGGGCGTTGCGCCGCGCGGGAGCTGTATGATCTTGCCCATCGGCGTGAAGGCGTAAACGTCGCGCGGGTAGAGATCGAGCTTGAGCGATTCGAGGAAGTCGCGCGAGTCTTTGACCTCCTGCGTCCATTCGACGAGCGAGCGCAGCCACTGGAAGGCTTCGTCGTCTTCGTGCGCGCCGCGCCTTCCCTCTTTGTACTTCCAGTGCGCAGCGACGCCCTCTTCGGCGATGCGGTGCATCTCGTCGGTGCGAATCTGCACCTCGAAGGGCTGCCCTTCCGTGCCGATGACGGAGGTGTGGAGCGATTGATAGAGGTTCTCGCGCGGCGTGGCGATCCAATCCTTGAAGCGGCCGGGCAGCGGTCTCCACAAATTATGGATGACGCCGAGCGCGGCGTAACAGTAGCGCACCTCGTTCGGCAGCACGACGCGCGCGGCGACCAGATCGTAGACCTGATCGAGTTCGATCTTTTGCCGCTTCAGTTTCTTCCAGATCGAGTAGAGACGTTTGACGCGCCCTTCGACGCGAATATACGGCACGTCGGCCTCGCGCAGTTTCTCTTCGATGCGAGCGGTGGTGGTGTGGAGGAAGTTTTCGTGCTCGGCGCGGCGCTCTTCGAGTTGAGCGGTGAGCGCGCAGTAGTCTTCCGGGTGGAGGTGCTGGAAGGCGAGGTCTTCGAGTTCGCTGCGCAGTTTGCCCATGCCGAGGCGGTGAGCGATGGGGGCGAAGATGTCGAGCGTCTCCTGCGCGATGCGCTGCCGCTTTTCCGGTTTCAGGAAATGAAGCGTGCGCATGTTGTGGAGGCGGTCGGCGAGTTTGACGAGGACGACGCGCACGTCGTCAATCATCGCCAAGAGCATCTTGCGCACGTTCTCGGCCTGCTGCACTTCCTTCGACTGGTTGCTGATCTGCGCGATCTTCGTCAGACCTTCGACGAGGTGCGCCACCTCTTCGCCGAAATATTCGCGGATCGTGGACGCCTCGACGAGCGTGTCTTCCACCACGTCGTGCAGGAGTCCGGTGGCGACGGAAACTTCGTCGAGCCGCATGTCGGCCAGAATGTTTGCGACTTCGAGCGGGTGGACGAGGTACGGCTCGCCGGAGGCGCGCGTCTGCCCCTTGTGCTCGCGCGCCGAAAAGAAATAAGCGCGCCTGAGCATGTCCAGATCGGCCTGCGGGTGATTGCGCCCGACCTTTTCGACGATTTCCTCGATGCGAATCATAAGCAGTCGTGAATCGTAAATCGTAAATCGTGAATAGACAGAACCCGTCTTTTTCTATTCACGATTTACGATTCACGATTCACTGATAAGAATAGGTGATGCCCGACGCGAAAGTCGAGCATCACCTGATGTCTTGCGGTGGAAGTTTACTGGGCGCGGCCGGGCTTTGCAGCCGCGCGCGCGGCGCGCACACTCTCGTCGGTGCGTCCTAGCTTGAGGCGGGCGACTTGGACGCCTTGGCCTTCTCTTCTTCCTCTTTCTTACGCTTGTTCTCTTCGCTCAGTTGCGAAGTCTTCTGCTGGGCGGCGGCGGACTGCTTCTGGTATTCGGCCTTCTTGTCGTTGTTGCCTTCCATCTCGGCCAGCTTGGTGAGTTCCAAGAGCAGATTCGTCTTGTACGACCAGGCCTGTTCGCTGTTCGGGTCGAGGGCGATGGCGCGCTCGGCCAGCGCCATCCCGTCGTTGACGCACTTCATCGCCTTATCGAAGTCTGCCTGCTCCTTCGGCTTCTTGTACTGGATGATGGCCTTGCCATCCTTCATCACAGTCTGCTTGTTGTCCTTCTGCTCCGTGATGGTGTAGGAGCAGTTCCACTCCTTGCTCGCCATCAGCGTGTAGGCCTGTGAGCGTTTGGCTTCCGGGATCGAACCCATCTCGGCGCGCGCCATCAACCACTGTCGCGCCTGCTGCTCGTCCTTGAGTTGGCCGAAGAGATAGATGACGGCGTTGTAGGCTTCGTCGTTGCCCTGATTGGCCTTCAACACTTCCTCATAAGCCGTGATCGCCCGGCGCGCCTTCTCGACATTCTCCGGGGCTTCGACGCCGGGGCGATACTGCGCGTGGATCGAGCGCGCGATGAAGAACTTCGCGTTGCGCTGTTCGGGGTTGAGCCGTAGAGACTCTTCAAAGTGCTGTTGCGCCTCGGCGAACTTTCCGGCCTTGTAGGCGCGCGCGCCTTCGTTCAACTGGTTCTTGGCGCGAATGCTGTTGACCATGCCGCAGCCGGCGGAACTCACCGCCGCCAGCAAGACCAACATTATCAAGGTTGTTCTCGACTGAGAGAGTTTCATCTGTTTAACGACTCCCGAAGGGAATTTGTACACGAGAAAGATGACGGGTAACGCGAATGGCAAGCGGCGTCAGATTTTAATTCGTCGCTTGCCATTCACCGAATGTTCAGATTTCACTGCGCCAGATCGTCAATTTGCAACCCGATGGGATTTCCGCCCGCACCCTTGATGGCGTCGATGACTTTGACCACCTCGACATATTTGAGCGAGCGCGGGGCTTTGACGAAGACGGCCTTGGCGATGCGCTCCTCTTCGGGCAGGTCGACACGATTTTCTTTGCCCGGCTCGTAGGCGCGGTTGTCGCGGCGCTCTTTGAAGATTTGCGTCAGCTTGGTGCTGAGCGGCGCGGTGTCGTTGGCCGAGCCCGCGCTGTCCAGATTCAGCTTGAGCGTAAGATCGCTCTCGATTGACACGACGAGCGTCAGCGGGTTCGGTTTGACCGGCTCGCTCGAAGGCGGCGGTTCGCTCGGCACGAGCGCCTTGAAGCGCGTCGGCTTGAGCGGCGTGATGACCATGAAGATGATGAGCAGCACCAGCAACACATCAATCAGGGGAGTCACGTTAATGTAAGGGACGGCGGTTGTGCCGCCCTTTTTGTTTTCCGAAGACATTTCCATGAGCTAAAAATTCCTCCCTGAGGCTTTAATCGCGAGACGCCGCGCCCGGATGAGAGTTGCATCCCGGCTCCACATTTCTGCGTTAAGGCGCGGCCGCCGGAGCGGCGGGGGCAGCAGCGGCGCCGCCTTTCTTCTTATCCGCGACCAGCCCGATCTGATCGATGCCCGCCTGCCGCACGGTGTTGATGACTTCGACGACGCTGCCGTAGTTGGCGTTCACGTCGCTCTTGACATACACGATGCGCTCTTCGGGCTTCTTGCTTTCCATGGACTTCTGGATTTTATCCGTGAGGTCGATGGTCTCAACCTTGTCTTTTCCGATGTAATACTCGTTTTCCGCCGTGATGGCGATGACCACCGAAGACTCTTTGATGATCGCGGGGTCGACCTCGGGGTTGTTCATCTCCTTCGGCAACGCGACCGAGACGCCGGACTGCAAGAGCGGCGTGATCACCATGAAGATGATCAGCAGCACCAGCATGATGTCCACCATCGGCGTGACGTTGATGTCCGAGTTGTACTTATTGCCCCCGCCAACTGCCATTCCCATAAATCACACTCCATTCCACACGTACAAGTGATGCCACGCACCGCGCCCTCCGCCGAAATAAGGGGAGGGCGCGAGTGTCAAACCTCCGGGCGAAAAACGGCCGCGCCCGCCGCGGGAGGGTTCTCTTACGGGTTCAGGCGGCGCGTGCGGTTCTTCAGGAAGTAGTCGAGCAGTTCCGAAGCCGAGTTGTCCATCTCGATGACGAAGCCGTCAACCTTGCCGGTGAAGTAGTTGAACATCCACACGGCGGGCACGGCCACGGCCAGCGAGAGCGCCGTCGTCATGAGCGCTTCGGCGATACCGCCGGCCACCGCGCCGATACCCGCGCTCTCTGCGTTCTTCATACCCGTGAACGCGGCGATGATGCCGAACACCGTGCCGAACAGGCCGACGAACGGCGCGGTCGAACCGATGGTTGCGAGACCGGAGAGGCCGCGGCGGAACTCCGCGCTCTTGATGGCGATGGCGCGTTGGAGAGCGCGCTTCGAGGCCTCGATCTCGTCGCCCGAAATCTCTGTCGATTGTTCGTGCGCGCGAAACTCCTGCAGACCGGCGTTGACCACCATCGCGAGGTGCGACTTCTTGTGCTTGTCGCTGATGTTGATGGCTTCTTCGATGCGGTCGTTCTTCAAAGCCTGCGCCACGCGCGGGGCGAACTCGCGCGACTGCGCTTTGGCCGCCCGATAAGTCAGGAAGCGCTCGACCATCACGGCGATGGAGTACATCGACATGATGAGCAGGATGACGATCACGCCGATGGCGATGGGGCCGAGATTCTTGATCATCTCGCTCATCGTGAACGCGCTGGCCGTCTCGTTGGCGGCGGCGTTGCCCTCCTGCAACAAGAAGGCATAAAAGCCAAACATCTTGGTGGCAAGCAAACTCATTGAAATTGTCACGGTAGAACCCTCCACAAATTTTCGGATGCACTATAGCAAGAGCGCGAACGTGCCAGCGCCGGAAAGGGGAAAGCAGCGTTTAAATTAAACCCGCAACGCGCCCGAAATCCCGACCGTTATGTCGCACCCAATTTAATTCAACACAAAGTTGTAAGTAATGACGCCGTTCACCTTCACCGGCTGTCCCGACAGAAGCGTCGGCGAGAAGCGCGCCTGATAGGCCGCCTGCACCGCCGCCTGTTGCAGCAGCGGGTGGCCGCCGGCCGCGCGCGCCGAAACCACCTTACCCGATTCGTCCACAGTGACCTGCACCGTGACCGTGCCGGAGGCGCGTGCGGCCTTGGCGATTGGCGGGTAAGCGGGCTGCGGCTTGCTGATCGCTTTGCCGTTCAAGACGCCGCCCGAAATGGGCGCGCGCGGTTTCGGCACAGGCGTCGGCGTCGGCCTCGGCGGCGGCGGCGGTTCATCGTCGCTGCTCACCACGACGGGCGCGCCCCCACCAGTGCCCACGCCGCCCGCGCCGGGGCCGACAGGGCCGATGGGGCCGGTGTTGCCGCCGACCGGATCGCTATTGGACGAGCCGCGCACAGCGCCGCCCGGCGGAACCGGAGGCGGCCCCTTGTAGGCGGCCGTCGAAACGGTGTCAGGTATTTTGGTAGAAGTGATCGGAGCGACGAAATCGGTGCGGGTCGCGACCTGACGGTCGGGCGTGGCCTCAGCGGGCTTTGCCTCGGCGGGCTTATCGGGCTGCTCCGCAGCTTGCTCCTGGACAGGAACGGGAGCCACCATCGTCATCAACTCAAGATTGTCGCTCGGCAAACTCTCGTTATAGAGGTAGACGCTGAGGACGCCGAGTGCCAGCAGGATCACTGCGTAGATGGCAAACGTCCCAAGAAAAAATGAGCCTTTCCGCGCAAGATCATCCTTGTGCGAACCAGACTCTACAAGACTATCGAACATCTTTTTCTCCTCCCACTTACCGGTGCCAATGGATCAGGGGCGCGAAATATCAATTCATTAGATGCCTTTGAGAAGCGTTATGTTCCCAAACGTCTGACGTGACGCGAAACGTGCCCGTAGATTCTCTTAAATTGAAACTTAAAATTATAGCGGGGGTAGCAGCGGCGGGCGGGCGCGTCCACAAGCGCACCGTTTAATTTCACACACGCCGCGCGGGGAAACAGATCGGCCTACCGACCACTTTCGGCAAACATCTACAATCACGCATCACCGTCAACGACACGAATGCGAGAAGACGGGAGCGTTCTTGTTAAAGCTATTAAATTGGGCCAGCAACGCGCTCAGTCTATGTCGCGACGCCCGCTCAAGTCAAGCGCAAAATCTTTAATCTAAAGCACTCCCGGCGCGCCGCCCATGCGTACTTACGAGCGCGCCGCGCGTTGCGACCCGCGCGCGGCCGACTTGGCCTTCGCGCCGCGCCCGCCCGTCGTTGCGCCGCCCGCCGTCGCGACCGCGCCGCCGGCCGGTGCCACGGTCGCGCGCTTCGCCGGTTCGAGACGCTGCTGGAACCAGACCATGATCGGCGTCGCGATGGCGATGGTCGAATAGGTGCCGACGATGATGCCGATAAAGAGCGCCAGCGAGAAGCCGCGCAACACGTCGCCGCCGAAGATGACCATGGCGAGCACGGAGAAGAAGACCAGGCCAGCCGTGATGACCGTGCGCGAGAGCGTCTGGTTGATGGCCTCGTTCGTCAGATCGTAGAGCGAGGTGCGGCGGTGAAGGCGCAGGTTTTCGCGTATGCGGTCGAAGGTGACGATGGTGTCGTTGACGGAGAAGCCGACGAGCGTCAGCAGCGCGGCGATGACGGTCAGGTCGATCTCCCACTGCATGATGGAGAAGATGCCGAGCGTGACGAGCACGTCGTGGAAGACGGTGATGACGGCCGCCGCGCCGTAAGTCCACTCGAAGCGCGAGCCGATGTAGAGCAGGACGCCGACGAGCGCCAGCAGCGTGACGGCGATGGCCTGATTGCGCAGCGCGCGCCCGGCCGCCGCGCTGACCGCGTCCGTGCTCTCGATCTGCCCTCCAACTTCAGGGCCGAGCGTGGTAAGCGCTTCCGCCGTGAGCGTGCGCCCGACATCCACCTGTGCCTGCTCCTGCGCCTGCTCGCCGCTGCCCTGCTGCGGGACTTTGATCAACACCTCGTTCGGCTTGTCGGTTGACTGCACGAGGGCACCCTGCATGCCCTTCTGCTCCAGCGCGGTGCGGATGGCGTCGTCCGATGGCCGCTGGTTGAAGCGCGCCCTCATCAACGTCCCCGCCTTGAAGTCCACGCCGAGGTTGAAAGCCGCCGTCCCGCCCGGCGCCACCTGGCGCGTGACGGCCGAACCCAGACCCGCCAGCATCAGGAGCGACGAGAAAATGAGCCAGTAGCGACGCTGCGCGAGCCAATCAATTTGTACGTTATGAAGAAGTCGAATCATGATCTTTTTAAAAGTGATGAGTGATGAGTGATGAGTGATGAGTGAGAAGAGGTTTTAACTCATCACTCATCACTCATCACTCATCACTTCCGTTAAATACTGAGCGTTTCGGCGCGTCTTCCCTTGCGGTTCAAAATCCAGATGAAGATCGTGCGCGAGACGTAAACTGCCGAGAACAGATTTGCGAGCAAGCCGAGAATAAGCGTGACGGCGAAGCCGCGAATCGGGCCGGTGCCGAAGACGAACAAAAAGAGCGACGACACGATGGTCGTGACGTGCGTGTCAATGACGGTCACGAAGGCGCGTGCAAAGCCCTGATCGACGGCGGAGGAGACCGTCTTCCCGGTCTCCAATTCCTCGCGGATGCGCTCGAAGATCAGCACGTTGGTGTCCACGGTCATGCCGATAGAGAGGATGAGGCCGGCGATGCCGGGCAGGGTCAGCGCCGCGTCGAAGATGATGAGCGAGGCGACCGTGATGATCATGTTCAGCAGCAGGGCGATGACGGCGTTGATGCCCGCGCCGCGATAGTAGAAGACCATGAAGAGGACGACGAGCAGCAGCCCGCCGAGCGCGGAGGTGACGCCCGCGCGGATCGAGTCCGCGCCGAGGCTCGGGCCGACCGTCCGCTCTTCCAAGTAGACGAGCGGAGCGGGCAACGCGCCCGAACGCAACGTCAAGGCCAGGTCTTTGGCCGACTGCTCGGTGAAATTGCCGGTGATCTGTCCCCTGTCTGTAATCTGCCCTTTGATGAACGGGGCGGATTCGACCCTGTCGTTCAAGACGACGGCCATGTAAGCCCCGATGTTCGCGCCCGTCCATGCGCCGAACTTCTCCGCGCCCGTCGGCTTGAGCGAGAAGTCAATTTCGTAATTCGAGTCGCCGCCACCGCTCCCCTGTGTGGCATCGGCGCTGCGCAACTCGCTGCCGTCCACCACGGCGGGCGATTCCACCACGACCCACTGCGTCGGCTTATTCGCATCCGGCGTCGCGGTCTCGCCGGCGGCCGTCGGCTCGTCGCGCTCGCTGTAGGGCAGCACGCGCCGGTTCGGCGGCACCTGACCGCCGAGCGAAGCCTTCGCGGCCTCTTCGGTCGGGTAGGTCTGCATCGGCGACGGGTTCGACGGGCTGACGACTTTCATCAGTTCCAGACGCGACTCGCCCACGATCATCTTCTTGATGCGCTCCGGGTCTTGGATGCCCGGCATCTGCAAGAGAATCTGGTTCGAGCCCTGCCCGCCGTGCCGCTGCAAGGTCGGCTCGGCGACGCCGACGGCGTTGATGCGTGTGTCGATGATGCGGTACGCCTGATCGACGGCCTGATCGCTCAGGGTGCGCTGCGCGCTCTGCGGCAGCGTCCACGTCACTGTGTTGCCGGAGACTGCGGGCGTCCAGAAAGACAGGTCAACCTTCTTCGGCAACTCGTCGCGTATCTCGTTGACCTTCGAGGCGTCGGCCGCCGTGAGCACCACCTGATAGTTGCCCGCGGAGACGTTCGGCGTGACGCTCTGGACGTTGTAGCCGGCGGACTTCGCGGCCGTTTCCACGGCGGGCGCGAGATTTTCGGCCAGCCTCTTGAGATACTTGTCGGTCTGCACCTGCATGACGAGGTGCGAGCCGCCCTTCAGGTCGAGGCCGAGGCGTATGTTTTCGGAGAGCGTGCGCTTGATCCCGGCGTAGGTGAAATCGTTCGCCTTCGGCCATTGCAGGTTTCCGGACGCGTCGCGACGGCGCGGGCCGAGCACGATGTAGAGACACGCGATGGTGACGACGGCGATAATGATGACTCGTTGCAGGATATTCTTCTTCATAACAAAATAACGGGCGCGCGCCTCTCGTCCGAGCCGCGCGCCGGAGCAAACTTTAAGCCTTGTTCTCCTCTTCGCCGTGCATGCCGGCGACGGCCGCGCGCGAAATTTCCAGAATGGACTTGTCCGCCGTGCGGATGAGGAGCGACGTGTCGCGCACCTCTGCGATTTTGGCGATGATGCCGCCCGTCGTGATGATCTTGTCGCCGGCTTTCAAGGCGGCGATGGTGGCCTGAAGCTGCTGCTGCCGCTTACGTTGCGGCATGATGATCAGGAAGTAGAAGACCGCGAAGATCAGCAGGAACGGGAGAATCTGGATGATCGGCCCCAACGCCGATTGCAGGATAAGGACGAGTGTCATGGTTTAAGTTTCAGTCTGAGCAGTTGTAAATTTGTGCAAGGCGAACGCGCGCCCGACGGACGAGATTTGACACGAGCGCGGCACAACTCACGGTGTCGTCGCGAATCGCCCAGATTCTATTAAATCCACAGATTTAACAGATTTAATAGAATTGCGGACGCGCGAAACTCACTCGACACCGGAGCGATAACGCTCTAAAAACTCCCGCCGAAATCGCGTGAAATCATCAGACCGGATAGCTTGCCTGACGCGCCGCATCGTGTCAAGGAAGAACGCGAGGTTGTGGTGGGTCAGTAACATGCCGGCGAGCATTTCGCCCGTCGCGTAGAGATGACGCAGGTAGGCGCGGCTGTGGCGGCGGCAGACGGAGCAGGCGCAATCGTCGTCGAGCGGGCGCGTGTCGGTCGCCCAGCGCGCGTTTTTGATGTTGAGTTTCCCGCGCGCGGTGAACGCCTGCCCGGTGCGCGCATTCCTCGTCGGCAGCACGCAATCGAACATGTCCACGCCGCGCGCCACCGCTTCGAGCAAATCCTCCGGCGTGCCGACGCCCATCAGGTAACGCGGGCGGTCTGCCGGCATCAGCGGCGCGAGCATCTCAATCGTGTCGTACATGACGGGCTTCTCTTCGCCGACGCTGAGGCCCCCGATGGCATAACCGTCGAACCCGATCTCGACCGTGCGCGCGAGGCTCTCGCGCCTGAGGTTCGCGTGCGACGCGCCCTGCACGATGCCGAACAAAGCCTGCTCGCCGTTGACCGACGGATGGTGTTCCGGCGTGCGCCCGGCGTCGCCTTGCTCCTGCGCCTCGCGCTGCAACTCGTCGAAGCGTCGGCGCGAACGCTCAGCCCAGCGCGCCGTCAGTTCCAGAGAGGCGCGCGCCTCTTCATGCGACGCCTCGCCCGGCGCGCACTCGTCGAAGACCATCACGATCTCCGAGCCGAGCGCGGCCTGCACCTCCATCGAAACTTCCGGCGACAAGAAACGCGCGCTCCCGTCAACATGCGAGCGAAACTCGACGCCCTCCTCTTTCAACTTCCTGAGCGCGCCGAGACTCCACACCTGAAAGCCGCCCGAATCCGTCAACAGCGCGCGCTCCCAACTCGTGAAGCGATGCAGGCCGCCGCACGCGCGGATCACCTCCGCGCCCGGCCTGAGCCACAGGTGATATGTGTTGCCGAGGATGATGCGCGCGTCGAGTTCCGTGGATTCGAGCGACTCAAAGCGCATCCCCTTCACTGTTCCCGCCGTGCCGACGGGCATAAACACGGGCGTCTCTATGAGCGCGCGCCTCGTCTGCAACACACCAGCGCGTGCCTCGCCTTCCTGCGCGACGACCTGCGAGTTCAGCGCACCTTCACTCATAAGCTATTCCGACCGCCTTCCAAACCACTTTCGATTTCACGCGGAGCGCGTATCAACTATTCAACTTGCAATTGAGAATTTTAACAAACGAAGGGTCGAACTTTTATTTGAGAAGCAAGGCGATTCTTTTTTCATTATCGGGTTGTTCCGGGTCTGCCAAGATATTTACGGTTGAACCGGTTTGCACCTGCGGCAAATAAATAAGCGGGAGCGTTACGGTTTTCCGCGCTTGGTAGGGCTGATAGTTCGGAATGTGAATTTCGAGCAGTAATTTGACGCGCGGATCATCGTTGATCGTGACGCCCGTGTCGCTCAACTCTAAAACGACGGCTGTCCCCTGTTTTCCGGTGGCGACAAGTTCTTCGATCCGCTTTCGTTTAACCATCAGCCAGATCAAAATACAGAGGCTGGTGGCAAGCGGAATGACAAGAAAGCCTGTGCCCATGAGAAAGAAAAACCACTTCAGATTATAACCGTCATCAGTCAGAGCCTTTTCATCTGCCGTCAAACCGCTATAAAACATAAAGCCGCTAATTAAAAAAAACGGGACATTAAACAGTAACAGTCTTCCTATCGCTTTACCCACATTGGCCTCCAGATTCGCCTGATTCACAAGCGGACATTAACCGTGAGGTGGTTTCTAATACAAGAAGGTTTGATCGAGGACGCCATTTAATGCCGGGGATAAACGGCGAGCACGAGAGATTGAGGATAAGAAGCCCACTTATTGCGAGTCCGGTTCATCCCGTTGTTAGGCGCCGCGGATTCATATACTAGAGCGGATTTCAGTTGAACGTATGGAAGGAGCGGAGTAGCATCAAATATGGCTTATTCCACTGACCTCCGTGAAAAGATTACACGAGCCTACGACGACGGCCTCGGCTCGCAACGCGCTATCGCTGAACTATTCGGCGT
>DASVPS010000088.1:0-6539 GCA_036389555.1 Pyrinomonadaceae bacterium | reverse complement strand
CAGCCGTGCGCCTGACGACGGCTGGAACGAAAGGCTCTGACGAAACAGTGCGTGCCGCCACCACCACCACAGCGCCGCGCATCTCGGAGCAGACTTTGCAGGAAGCCTTTCAGCTCGCCAAACAATATCTCGCCGACAAGGCCGCGCCCGGCAATCTGCTCCTGTTGCTCGACTCGACTCATCGCCGCCTACTGATCGAACGCGGCACGATCAACCACGTGACGGACGGCGCGCCGGCCACGACGGCGTGCGAAATCACGCTCGACGATCTGCTCGTCACGCTTTCGCAGTTGACGGGTTTGCCCGTAAGCATCCTCGATGATCGCGCGGGGCTAGACCTCTCGGAACTGCGCGGCTTCTTCGAGTCGCGCGTGCTCGGTCAGCCCGAAGCGGTTGAATGTCTCGTCGAGCGCGTGGCGATGATCAAGGCGGGCTTGACCGACCCGACGCGCCCGCCCGGCGTCTTCCTCTTCGTCGGCCCGACGGGCACGGGCAAGACCGAGATCGCGAAGACGCTCGCGGACTTTCTCTTCGGCTCGCCCGAACGCATGATCCGTCTCGACATGAGCGAGTTTCAGACGCCCGACGCGCTCGACCGGATTCTAGGCGAGCAGAGCGACACGGCGGAGAGCACCGCGCTCGTCAACTCCATACGCAAGCAGCCGTTCGCCGTCGTCCTCCTGGACGAGTTTGAGAAGGCGCACCCGCAGGTCTGGGACTTGTTTCTGCAAGTCTTCGACGACGGCCGCCTGACCGACCGGCGCGGCAACACGGCAGACTTTCGCCACTGTGTCGTGATCATGACCTCGAACCTCGGCGCGACCCTGCCGCACGGCGCGGGGATCGGATTCTCGCAGGAGCAGGCGGAGTTTGCGGCGGGCGCGGTCGAGCGCGCGGTGATGCGCGCGTTCCGGCGCGAGTTCGTCAATCGCATTGATCGCGTGGTGGTCTTCCGCCCGCTCGGTCGCGCCGTCATGCGCGATCTGCTGCGCAAGGAGTTGAACGACGTGCTCAGGCGGCGGGGCTTGCGCACGCGCCAGTGGGCGGTCGAGTGGGACGAGTCGGCGATAGACTTTCTGTTGGAGAAGGGCTTCACGGCCGACCTCGGCGCGCGCCCGCTGAAACGCGCCATCGAGCGCTATCTCCTGTCGCCGCTCGCGCTGACCATCGTCAACCACCAGTTTCCCGAAGGCGATCAATTCCTCTTCGTACACGCGCGCGGCGGCCAGTCGCTCGACGTGGAGTTCGTCGACCCGGACGCGCCCGACGCTGCCTCAACGCCCGACGCTTCAGCACCAGCACTCGACGCGCGCGGCACGCCCGCGGAGGTGAGCGATGACGAGCGCGAACTGCGACTCGAATCAATCGTTTCAGATGCGCGCGGCACGCTCGCGGAGGTGCAGTTCCTTCAAGACATTTTCGAGGCGCTCGCCGATCAGGTTGAATCGGACGAATGGCAGGCGCGAAAAAACGGCGCGCTCCTCGAAACTTCCGCGCCCGGCTTCTGGAATTCGCCCGCGCGCTTCAGCGTGCTCGGACTCGCCGAGTACATGGATCGCATCGAGACGGGTCTCGACACCGCAGGCTCTCTCCTCAAACGCCTCAACGGCTCGCAGAAGACGCGCGACCGACAGCACTTCCCCGCCGAACTCGTCGCGCGCCTCGCGCACCAACTCTATTTGCTCGACGCGGCCTCGCGTGGTCTCGCCGCCGGACACCCGCGCGATCTCTTTCTGGAAGTGCGCGCCAGTTGCGACGCGGGCGCGGACAACGCCGTCTGCAACGACTTCGCGCGCCGCATCGCGGAGATGTATCGCCGCTGGGCGGAGGCGCGGCGCATGCGCTTCGAGGTCTTGCAGGAAACGGCGCGGGAGACTTCGGAGGCGTCGAAAGACGGCAACGCGAGTGCGCCGCTACCAGCGCCTTATCAAATGCGCGCGGCCGTCTCCGGTTTCGCCGCCTACACGCTCCTGCACACGGAGGAAGGGTTGCACGTTCTGGAAACACCGCAGGACGAAAAATCTTTCAACCGCGCGCGTGTCCACGTCCGCGTCGTCGCGCAACCGGACGAACCGGCCGGACGCGGCGACGAAGCCCTGCGCAAACAGGCCGCCGCCGCCCTCGCCACCGATGCCAACGGCTCGCCGCAGATCGTCCGACGCTATCGCGAAGAACCCTCGCCGCTCGTGCGCGACAGCGTGCGTGGCTGGCGCACAGGCAAACTTGATCGCGTCCTCGAAGGCCACTTCGATCTGATGTTTTAGCTTTCAGGGGCGGGATACGTGGCACGCTGCCCTCAACCTCTTTTCGTTGTGAAATCGGGGGGCGCAAAAGAAAAAAGAAAAGAAAAGAGGCGAGCGGGATCCGCGACCGCTCGCCTCTTTTCTTCGTCCGCTTCGATGAAGCAGGATTAGGGAGACAATGGATTAGTTGTCGAGTTCTTCCGCACTAGCTTTCCGCCGTCGCCGCACCTTCGCCGCGATACCGGCCAGCCCTGTTCCGAGCAGAATCATAGTGGCCGGTTCGGGAACAGGTTGCGCAGCCGCAGCCGAGCCGATGAAGAAACTCTCCGGCCCGCCGTCGGCTCTCGAAACGCTGGCGATCAGCCCGAGACGAAGGTTCGGGTTCGCCGCAATCGCGGCCTGCAAGCGTGCCGCCGCCGCCGAATCGAGGCCGAACGTGTAGTCCGAAGTGCCTTGACCGTTGCCGACCATCTGGAAATTCTGGGGCGAGGCCAGCAGCGAGGCTCTGAAGACTTCCGTCCCCTGTTCGTTGAAGGCGGTCAAAACCAGAGTATTGAGCGTGACATCGCTTTTCTTATCGGCGAACGGCTCGATGATGTCGAAGTAGATGCGGATGTCGCTGGCCTGCGTCGCGCCGATCTCGGTGAGGCTGACGGTCTGCGTGTTGCTGCCGCGCGTCCAGTCGCCGGTGCGCACGTCCGTGTTAGCCGAAGTTGTTGATCTGCCGACCGCGCCGGAGGCGGTGGTGTGATTTTGAATTGACAGGACGTGAGGAGCACGCGCATCGCCACAACCGCGCCCCACTCCGCACGGGTGTTGCAGGTCAGTGCCCAACAGCACGAGGCCGTCGGCATAGGCGCTGTTCGCGCTAACACCGATCAACAACAGCACTGCGACGTTCAAGGCAAATTTGGATAAGAGTTTGGGCATTGTTTGTTTCTCTCCTAAGATGTTCTTACCCTAGAGAAAATGCGTAAAGCCGGACATGTTTCAGTAATATTTTTCCGGGACGCTGATAGTCACCGGGCGCAAACGCGAACGGCTCGCCGCAGATCGTCCGACGCTATCGCGAAGAACCCTCGCCGCTCGTGCGCGACAGCGTGCGCGGCTGGCGCACGGGCAAACTTGATCGCGTACTCGAAGGCCACTTTGATCTGATGTTTTAAGCCTGCCCGCATCCGTTCGCGCCGTCATGGTTCACAAATTGCAGGGGGGGGGTGCTATACTCTCTCCGTATCGTTTCATCTTCCTCTTTGGGAATTCAACACTCGCCATCAGGAGCCGCTTTGCGATTTCTCCTTGTGCCGCTTGCTGTGTTCATACACGCGGTCATACACATAAGGAGACTTCCGATGAGCCAAACGCCTCACGCGCCCGACCGAAACCACATTCTCGCAGCCCTCCCGTCCGCCGATTACGAACGGCTCGCTCCGCATCTGGAACGGGTGGAGATGTATCGCGGCCAAACGCTCTACCGCGCGGGCGAGCGTTTGGACTACGTCTATTTTCCCATCAGGTCAATGATCTCTCTCGTCTCCGAGATGGCCGACGGCTCAAGCGTCGAGGTCGGCATCGTGGGGTTCGAGGGGATGGCCGGGCTGTCGCTCGTGCTCGGAGTCGAGTTGTCGCCGCACACGCAGATGGTTCAAATTCCGGACGGGGGATTGCGGCTGCGCGCCGAAGTGCTCATAGACGAATTCAGGCGCTACGGCGCGCTCCATGATCTCCTGCTGCGTTACACGCAGGGGCTGATGCTGCACACGGCGCAACTCGTCGCGTGCAACCGCGTCCACCACGTCGAGGAGCGTCTGGCACGCTGGCTGCTGATGAGCCGCGACCGTTGCGTCTGCGACGAACTACCGCTGACGCAGGAATTCCTCTCCCTCATGCTCGGCGTGCGCCGCGCCGGCGTCACCGAGGCGGCCTTGACCTTGCAGGCCGACGGCTACATTCATTACACGCGCGGCCACATCACGATCACCGACCGCGCGGGTCTCGAAGGCGCGTCCTGCCTGTGTTACGGAATCATGCGAGAGGAATTCGACCGCCTGACTGCCTCCGCTCCAGCCTAAGCCCGGCTAAAGTTCTTCTGCTGAGAGCGTTGTCTGAAATCCCAACTCTTCGCCCGCGTGTTTCATTGACATCAGCGCGCACGATGGCATAAGTTTGGGCTTAGCAAGGAGTGCCGCATGAGTTCCGCCAAAGAAGAAGTCGAATCCCTACTCGACAAACTGCCCGATGACTGCTCGCTCGAAGATATTCAGTATCATCTCTACGTGATCGAAAAAGTGAGGCACGGGCTGGAAGCCGCCGCGCAAGAAGGCACGCTCACGCAGGCGGAAGCCGAGGCGCAGTTGAGCAAATGGCTTATGAAGTAATTTGGTCGCCGCGCGCGATTGAAGACGTGGAAGCCATCGCCGCATACATCTCCATTGATTCGACCGCCTACGCCGCCGCGGTCGTCAAGAAAATCCTCACGGCGACGCGCAACCTCAGTCGCTTCCCCTTCGCCGGCCGCGTCGTGCCGGAGTTTGATGACGACTCACTGCGCGAGCAGTTCGCCTACAGCTACCGCATCATTTACCGCGTCCAAAATCAAACCGTCACGGTTGCCGCCATCGTTCACGGCAAGCAACTTCTCGAACTGGAGATGCAGCCATAAAGCCCCCGCACGACCTTCGTGCGCGCGTGTCTGGCGTTGCCCTCTCAGGTATAATATCCGCCGTTACAGAAATCCAATTTTCTCCCTGCAAAGCAAATCTTGTCCTGAATAAACGGAGTTGAGCCAAATGAAGAGAGCCGCCGCCTTTTTGCTGTCCCTGTCAATTTTGCTGTCGCTGCCCGCCACAATCGTGCGCGCAGACGAGGGCATGTGGACTTTCGATAACCCGCCGCTCAAACAGTGGAAGGAGCGTTACAACTTCGAGCCGACGAAAGAGTGGCTCGACCACGTGCGCCTCGCCTCCGCGCGTTTGCAGGACGGCGGGAGCGGTTCGTTCGTCTCCCCGAACGGACTTGTGATGACCAACCAGCACGTCGCGGGCGGGCAACTCGCCAAGCTCTCGACCAAAGAGCGTGACCTCGTCAAAGATGGTTTCTACGCGCGCACGAACGCCGAAGAGTTGAAGTGTCCAGACCTTGAGATCAACGTGCTCGTCTCTTACGAAGACGTGACGGCGCGCGTGCAGGGCGCGGTCAAGCCGGGGGCGAACGACAAGGAAGCCAACGAGCAGCGCAAGGCCATGATGGCCGCCATCGAGAAAGAGTCGACCGAACAGACCAAACTCAAGAGCGACGTGGTGACGCTCTACAGCGGCGGCGAGTACTGGGTCTATCGCTACAAAAAATACACGGACGTGCGCCTCGTCTTCGCGCCCGAAGAACAGATCGCCTTCTTCGGCGGCGACTACGACAACTTCACCTACCCGCGCTACAACCTCGACGTGACGTTTCTGCGCGTCTACGAAAACAATCAGCCCGCGAAGACCGAGCATTATTTCAAGTGGTCGGCCAAAGGCCCTGCGGACGGCGAGTTCGTCGTCCTCTCCGGCAATCCCGGCTCGACCAATCGCCTCCTGACCAACGCGCAGCTTCAATATCAACGTGACCTCGGCAACCCCTTGCAGATGCAGGTCTGGTCTTCGCGCCGCGACGCGCTCAATCGCTACGCCGCGCTCGGAACGGAGCAGGCGCGGCGCGCCGGTTCAGGCCGTCGTTCGCTCGAAAACTCGATCAAGCGTCTGGAGAGTCAACAGGCTGGACTTCTGAACGCGCGACTCTATGGCAAGAAAGAGGCGGAGGAGAAAGAACTGCGCGCCCGGATCGCGGCCAATCCCGAATGGCAGCGGGCATACGGCGCGGCCTGGGATCAGGTGGCGACGGCCTACGCCACGCTTCCGAAATATGCCAAACGCATCGCCTTCACTTCAATCGCCGCGCCCTCGCGCCTCGGCTCGCTCGCCTCGACGCTCGTGCGCTACGCCGAAGAGATACGTAAGCCCGACGATCAGCGTTACGAAGAGTTTCGCGACGCTCGCCTCAACGCACTCAAGGTGAATCTATTCTCGGCCGCGCCCATCTATCCCGACATGGAAGAGGCCGCGCTCGCCGCCTGGCTCGAAGAAGCGCAGAAGACGCTCGGCAACGACGACCCCTTCGTCCGCGCCGCGCTCGCGGGCGCGACGCCCGCCGAAGTCGCACGGCAAGTTATAACGGGAACTAAACTCGCCGACGTAAATGTGCGCAAAAGTCTCTTCGAAGGCGGCGCGGACGCCATCACGAAGTCGGACGATCCGC
>DASVPS010000087.1:0-12333 GCA_036389555.1 Pyrinomonadaceae bacterium | reverse complement strand
ACTCCTCCTCAATCTCGAACTCGTTTACGACACAGTGGCGTCCGAGGATCACTGCGGCACGTGTACACTCTGCATCGAGGCGTGCCCGACGGGAGCGATCACGGAGCCTTACGTCGTTGACTCGAACCGCTGCATCTCATACGCCACCATCGAACTGCGCGCGCCCGACCTGCCCACGAACGTCGCCGACAAACTCGAAGGATGGCTCTATGGCTGCGACATCTGCCAGGACGTGTGCCCGTGGAATCGCTTCGAGCAGCCAACGGCCGAAACGCGCTTCGAGCCGCGCGAAGGCCACGTCTCAGCCGACCTCGCGGACTTGCTCGACCTCACGCCCGACACTTACGCCGCGCGCTTTCGCCGCAGTCCCATCAAACGCGCCAAGCTCGCCGGACTCCAACGCAATGCGCGCGCGCTCAAAAAAAATCAGGGCGCTTGAACCTCTCTCGCCGCGCGCACTTCCCCGCCGCGCCTCATCATCCGCCCGCGCGCGATTACGAATTTATGAAAAAATTTTCCGTCGCCGGGACAACTCTCTTCACTGCAAACCTCTTCTCATGTCCAGACCAACCGTCTGTGTAGTGCTTCAATGGGAACTTTTGGCGCGCGCCTGTGTCTAAAAGTTCGCCGGTTTCATACAACTATCTTGTTGGACTTTGGTAGGCAATTTTACCTCGCATGTAAATGCCGAAAGGGGTACGTCTATGCCAAGCGTCCGTCTACCTGTTCGCACATCGTCTCGCCTGTCGTCCGTC
The DNA here is from genome assembly GCA_036389555.1 of Pyrinomonadaceae bacterium. Classification (GTDB taxonomy): domain Bacteria; phylum Acidobacteriota; class Blastocatellia; order Pyrinomonadales; family Pyrinomonadaceae; genus JAIVJZ01. The sequence continues at coordinate 11,578 of DASVPS010000087.1, read as the reverse complement.
GTCGCCTTCGCGTTGGTCTCCGCCTTGGCCGCCGCGCTCGCCTGCGTCGAACCGCCCGCGTCGTACGCCTGCCCCGTCTCCATCACACGCTCTCTGCGCATACGTTACAGGGACGCAGACCTCGTCGCGGTCGCGCGCATAGGCGATTCCGTCGCGGTCGAGCGGCGCAGCATCGTGTTGGTGATGGACACCGCGCTCCACATCACTTCACTCCTGAAGGGCGCGGAGAAGGAGAAGGTCGTCAATCTCCGGCAATCCATCCTGTCGCTTCCGAGCATGAATACCGCCGTCAAATATGAGAAGGACGACGTGGTGCTGGTCTTTCTTAAGCGCATTGAGAAGGGCGAAGAATACATCTCCATTGATGACGAGCGGGGCGTGCAGAAGTTGTCGGACGAGGATTTGAAAGTTTATCTCCGCCGCATCGACGAACTCGCCGCGATCATGCGGAGCGAGGAGCCGGACGAGGCCGCCCTCACCGAATGGCTCGTGCGTTGCGCCGAAGAACCTGCTACGCGCTGGGAGGGCGCAGAAGAACTCGCCTTCAATGTCTCGCTGCCCGAAGATCCGCCGGATGAGGAAGAGGACGCGGCCGCGGAATCCGGCGAGGACAGGACAAGCGCGAACGACGCGGCTGCGGGCGGCGATGAACAAGAGACCGAGGACGAGAGCAATAGTTCCGCCGAACCCGCGGCGGGCGTGGGTGAAAGCGGCAAGGTCGAAGCAAACGATCAGCAGAACGTCCCGCCCGATTACCTCAGCCCGAACCCGGAGGTCAACTACGCCGCGCTCCTCACACCCGCGCAGAAAGAGCGTCTGACGACGGCGCTCCTCTCCGCCGAAGAGATAGAGCTGGGCGAACAACTGCTCATGATTCTCGCCAGCAGTTGGAAGGATGAGCGGCTCGTGCCTTTCGCGCTCAAGCACCTCGCGCGGATGGCCGACAAACCGCCCTACCACGCCGAAGAAATGATGCGGATCGTCGCGCACCTGCTCGGCGACCAGACGCTCATCAAGTTCGTGGCGAACTATCGCAAGACCGTGGATTACGACGACCTCTACGATGGCACTGCGGCGGAGGCCGCAACCTACGTAGAAGACCCGAAAGCCACCCCGGGGGAGCGTGCGGCGACCGAGAAAGAGTTTGAGGAAATGAAAGCGGCCGCCGCCGAAGCACTCTTCCAACGCAGCGGCAAACTGCGCCACTTCCTCGCCCTTGCAGACCAACCGCAGAAGCCCTGACCCTTCCCCTTCGCCCTCCCCCGGCGGCGGGACGCGCCCTACTCTTCCCGGCGTCCCGCCGCGCCCGAACGCGCGGCTTGGAACCCCTCCCTCGTCAGCGTATGATAGGGTGTTAAAACTATCCGCCGGAATCTCTCCGGCGCATGCGAGAGCGAAAGATGAGGGCGAAAGACAAGAAGTGACCCCGGCCGTACTCAAAGATTCATACGGGCGCGCGATACGCGACCTGCGCGTCTCGCTGACCGACAGGTGCAACTTCCGTTGCTTCTACTGTCTTCCGCACGGCGAACCGCCCATCGCACCCAAAGAGCAGATGCTCTCCTATGAAGAGATCGAATATGTCTCGGACATCTTCGTGAGCCTCGGCATCGAAAAAATCCGGCTCACGGGCGGCGAGCCGATGATGCGCCGCGACATCGAAATTGTCATCCGCAAACTCGCCGCGCTCAAACCGCGCTTGCACGATCTCGCGCTCACCACGAACGGCTACTTCTTGCCCGGCCGTGCCGTCGCGCTCAGGGAAGCCGGTCTCGACCGCATCACGATCAGCCTCGACAGTCTGCGCCCGGAAACGTTTCGACAGATGACCGGCGTGGACGTGCTCGCGCGCGTGCTCGAAGGCATCGCGGCGGCGCGCGACGCCGGACTCGCGCCCATCAAGATCAACGCCGTCATCGTGCGCGGGCACAACGACTCGGAGGTCGCGGACTTCGCCGGGTTTGCGCGCGAGCACGCCGTCTCGATGCGCTTCATAGAGTTCATGCCTCTGGATTCCGGCCACGAGTGGTCGCGCGATCATGTGGTCTCAGGCCGTGAAATTCGCGCTGCGATTGAGGAGCGTTTCCCGCTCACGCCGCTGCCCGTCCGGCGCGGGGCAGAGACTTCGGCGCGCTACCGTTTCAGCGACGGCGCGCCCGGCGAAATAGGCATCATCGCGCCCGTCACCGAACCCTTCTGCGGCGCGTGCTCGCGCATCCGCCTCACCGCCGACGGCCAGATCAGGACGTGTCTCTTCTCGACCGTCGAGCATTCGCTGCGCGACGTGATCCGACGCGGCGCGACGCGCGCCGAAACCGCCGAGTACATCGAATCGGTCGTCCTCAAAAAAGAGCCGCGCCACTACATCAACGACCCAGATTTTCTCCAGCCCGCGCGGACGATGAGCTTCATCGGCGGCTAGAGTCTGTTTTCGCGTCGCAAGGTTTGTTTGTTCCAATGACAGGGTTTGTTTGTTGAATGAGATGGGCTGAGTCATAATCCCACGTCTGTTTTTTTGACAGCTTAGAGAAGTTTTCGGGGGAGCTTCGCCTGCGGGCGCGGCTGAGAGTCCGTCAATTGCGGATTGTGGATTGCGGAATGCGGATTGAAAAGCAAAGCGCAGCGAGAAGCAGATGCTTGTTTTCTAATCCACAATCCACAATCCACAATCCGCAATCAGGAGACCCCTAGAACCTGATGCGGTTAGTACCGCCGAAGGGAGAAACGCCGGAAGAACGCTTGCGACCCTTCATGTCTCGCAAGCGTTTTTTCTTTTCAGGCTGAAAGCGGCCGAATGGAAGACAACATGAGTACAACTAAAGAACCAACCGGGCGACTTGAAGATCGCCGCAGCGACGAGGTGCAACTGCCGAACTCCGAGCGAGTTTACGTCGAAGGCGCGCGCGCCGGTGTGCGCGTTCCCTTCCGCGAGGTCGCGCTGAACGCGACGCGCAACCCCGACGGCACGCTGGAAGAGAACGAGAGCGTGCGCGTCTACGACACGAGCGGCGCGTGGGGCGACCCCTCCCTCAAGTGCGACGAGCGCGAGGGACTCGCGCCCATCCGGCGCGAATGGATCATCGCGCGCGGCGACGTGGAAGAGTACAAAGGGCGCGAAGTGAAACCGGAAGACGACGGGTACCTGACGGCGGGCGCGGCCGAGTATGCGCAACAGAAGACAAAAGGGCGGCTCGAATATTTCCCCGGCCTGCGTCGCGCCCCCTTGCGCGCGCGTGCGGGCGCGCGCGTCACACAGATGCACTATGCGCGGCGCGGCCATGTCACGCCGGAGATGGAGTTCATCGCGCTGCGCGAGAACATGGGGCGCGAGATGGCCTTGCACGCCATGCGCGAACACTCGCGCGACGACCGCAGTTCTCTCTTTCATCAACATCGCGGCGACTCGCTCGGCGCGGCCATTCCTGAGTTCGTCACGCCGGAGTTTGTGCGCGACGAGGTGGCGCGCGGCCGCGCCATCATCCCTGCGAACGTCAACCATCCCGAATCGGAGCCGATGATCATCGGGCGCAACTTCCTCGTCAAGATCAACGCCAACATCGGCAACTCGGCGGTCGCCTCTTCAATCGAGGAAGAGGTCGAGAAGATGCGCTGGTCTACGAAGTGGGGCGCGGACACGGTGATGGACTTGTCCACGGGCAAAAACATACACGCCACGCGCGAGTGGATTTTGCGCAACTCGCCCGTGCCCATCGGCACCGTCCCCATCTATCAGGCGTTAGAGAAAGTCGGAGGCCGTGCGGAAGAGTTGACGTGGGAGATTTACCGCGACACGCTCATCGAACAGGCCGAGCAGGGCGTCGACTACTTCACGATCCACGCGGGCGTGCGCCTGCCCTACATCCCTTTGACGGCGAAACGCACGACGGGCATCGTCTCGCGCGGCGGTTCGATCATGGCGAAGTGGTGTCTCGCGCACCACGAGGAGAGTTTTCTCTACACGCGCTTCCGCGACATCTGCGAGATCATGTCGGCCTACGATGTGTCTTTCTCTCTGGGCGACGGCCTGCGCCCCGGCTGCATCGCCGACGCCAACGACGAGGCGCAGTTCGCCGAACTCGATACGCTCGGCGAACTCACGCAGATCGCCTGGGAGTACGACTGCCAGACGATGATCGAGGGGCCGGGACACGTCCCCATGCACCTCATCAAAGAGAACATGGACAAGCAACTTGAGACCTGCGGCGAAGCCCCTTTCTACACTCTGGGGCCGCTGACGACCGACATCGCGCCCGGTTACGACCACATCACCTCGGCCATCGGCGCGGCGATGATCGGCTGGTACGGCACGGCCATGCTCTGCTACGTCACGCCGAAAGAGCACCTCGGCCTGCCCGACAAGAAGGACGTGAAAGAGGGCGTTATCGCCTACAAGATCGCGGCGCACGCGGCCGATCTGGCGAAGGGTCATCCGGGCGCGCAACTGCGCGACAACGCCCTGTCGAAAGCGCGCTTCGAGTTTCGCTGGGAGGATCAATTCAACCTCTCGCTCGACCCCGAAGTGGCGCGCGAGTATCACGACGAGACGCTGCCGCAGGAGGGCGCAAAACTCGCGCACTTCTGCTCGATGTGCGGCCCCCACTTCTGCTCTATGAAGATCACGCAGGAGGTGCGCGATTTCGCGGCGCGGAAGGAACTCGAAGAGTCTGCCGCGCTCGCGGCGGGCATGCGTGAGAAGGCGGCGGAGTTCGTCTCGGCGGGCGCGGAGATTTATCAGGGCGAACGCCCGGCGGGCAGCCGTCACGACCACTGAATAATTCGTCGCCGACTCTGCGCCGGCATGTGGGGGAAACTAAAAGGGCTGAACATGAATTACAAAAACTACTTTTCGTTTCTGCTGCTTCTGGGCGTTGTCCTGCTCTGCGGGGCGCCGACGGCGAACGCCTGTTCGTGTGCCCCGCGGCCGACCGTGCTCGACTCTTACGAAGAGGCGAACAACATCGTCATCACCAGAGTCGTGTCGGTCGAAAAAACGGAGCAGGCCGCCCCCAAAGGTCGAATGTCCGACGGGGAGAATTACGTGGACGGGGTCAAGTCAACCAGAATGCTCGTCGAGCGGGTCTTCAAAGGGAGTTTGAAGGTTGGGGACGAAATAACTTTCGGGCAGGGCGGCGGCGCGGATTGCATCTGGACTTTCAGCGAAGAGAACGTCGGCCAGCAGTTCCTATTTTATCTCAGTTCGCGCGAGAAGAACTCGAAGCTGTGGTATGGCTTCGGCTGCGGTAGATCGAACAGGTTGGAAGGTGCGAGAGAAGACCTGCTCTATCTGAACCGGCTCGATAAAGTTCGCGGCCGGACTCGAATTTCGGGCACGATCATTAAATATAACGACGAGGGTGATTGGGGCGTCGAGGGCAGGCGAATTCGGATCATTGGAGAGAAGAAAACCCACGAAGTGAAAACGGACAAGCACGGCGTTTATGAGATTTACGATCTGCCCGCCGGGAAATACTTGATCGAGCCGGAAACGCCCGCGGGCTGGAAGGTGAATCAGTATTATTTAAACACTTCGAGTAGTTTTGCCCCTGATAGGGAGAACCGGACGTGGAAGAAAATCCCGATCATTCTCGAAGAGAAAAAGCATGCCAGCCTCAACATACATTTTGAGATAGACAACGCCATACGCGGCAAAGTTCACGACCCCGCAGGGAAACCTTTGAAGGATGTCTGCGTCAAAGCGGTGCTGCAGGAGCAGAACGCGAAAAGCGGGTATCACGTCGATTGCACGGACGAGAGAGGGGCTTTCGCCATCACCGAAATGCCGCCGGGAAGTTATATTCTGGTCATCAACGAGGAGGGGAAGATCAGCAGCAACGAGCCGTTCAAGACCTTCTATTACCCCAACGTTTTCGCGCGCGAAAAAGCGTCGGTCATCAACATCGGCGCAGGCGATTACCTGGCAGGCTTCAATATTTACGCGCCCCGGATGGAAGAGATCGTCACGATTGAAGGCCGCTTTCTTTATTCGGACGGGAAACCCGTCGTTGACGAGAACGTGGAGTTCACAGCCGGGAAGACTAAAGACAACGTCGAAGGCGGCGCGCGCGCGACAACCGACGCGCAGGGGCGCTTCTCGATCAAAATCCTGAAGGGCTTGAAGGGTGAGTTATACGGCCGAATGTATACTTACGTCGGCGAGTTTGAGAATTGTCCGAAACTTGATCAGGAGATCAAACAAACCGGCGTGACTCACGCGGAACTGAAAACACCCATCGTCGAAATTCAAGCCGACGGCGATCTCCAGAATGTGGATTTGAAATATCCTTTTCCGGGTTGCAGGAAAGCGAAACGACCGCAGTAAGGACGGCGCGAGGGGCGAAACGCGAGAAGGGCGACGGAAATTCTACCGTCGCCCTTCTCGCTTTTTCGCCCGCCCTTCTCGCGTTTTCGCCCGCGCCTTTGGCGGGGAGTTTTCGTCGATTAGGGTTTCACTGTCTCGGCCGTCTGTTGCGGCGGCGCGGTCTTGCGCTGGCGATAGCCTTCAAAGTCCATCCAGACGCGCTGCACTATCTGCGGGGTCAGGATTTTCTTCGCCGGGACGGTCGGGTTCTCTTCGGAGAAGACGTTGAGCGTTAGTTGCTTGCACTTGCCCGGCTCGAACGGATCGACCGGGAAGGTGTAAATGCCCGCGTAGGTGAAGCGGTTTTTGATCTTGTAATAGCTCTGCATCGGGACGATGAGTTCGCTCTTGCCGCGCTGGATGGGCGTGATGACCGTGCCGTCGCAGACGAGCGACATCTCGTAGAAGTCCGCTTTGAACTTCATGTCGGGCGGCGTCATGACGCCCGCCCCGGCCATCAAGACCGCGCCGAGCAGGAGCGACTTGCCCGTCATCTTCATCTCGGGAATCGCGAGTATCTGCACGACGGGCTTCAACTCGCCCGCATACTCCGCCCAGTTGCGCAGGTTGCGATACTTGTCCATCGTGCCTTGCGCGCCCTCGCCGCGGTTTCGCTTCTCGCGCTCGCGCACGGCTTCGAGCCGATCCTTTTCCGAAAGATAAAACTTGTAGACGGGCGTGAGCATCATCACGTCGTAGTCGCCGAGTTCGGTCTTGTAGGGTTTCTGCTCGAACTTCTTCACCTCAAGCCGCGCCTTGATGGAATCGAGCGGAAAGACGTCTTCGGGCACGGTGGGCATCAGTTCGGCCGAAGGCATGTCTTTCGCCTGCGCGCTCTCTTTCGCTTTGGCGAGAAGTTGTTCGGCTTCTTCGATGCGGACGATGCCGGAGACGCCGGGGCCGAAGCCCGCGCTCTCGCCGAAGGTGGTCAGGCCGATCACTTCGCCGAGCGAATTGAAGAGCGGCCCGCCGGAGTTGCCGGGGTTGATGTTCACGTCGGAGATAATGGCGCGCTTCTCAACCTTGCTGACGATGCCGGAGGTGAGAATCTTCTCCTGCGAGAGCGGGCTGCCGATGGCGAAGACGCGCTCGCCTTCGATCACAGCGGGGTCGCCTTCCTGCGCCTTCGCGATCTTCAAAGTCTTGCACGAAGCACACGGCGCAAGATTAGCCCAGAGCACGGCCACGTCGCGGTCGCGATCCTCTGCGACGAGCACGGCGCGCACCTTGTGCGTGCGGTCGAACTGCACGCGCAACTCTTTGGAGTTGCTGACGACGTGCTGGTTGGTCAGGATCAACCCGCGCTCGTCAACGATGAAGCCCGTGCCGTGTCCGAGTTCGCCCTCGACAGTGACAACGCCGTCGCGCAGTTGTTTGAAGAGTTCCGCCTCTTCCGTCACGCGGCGGCGACCGGGCGCGGCCACGTGCGCCGTCATCGTCGCGTTGTCGTTGCTCAACTCGACCGAGGCTTCCTGCCCTTCCACAACCTGAAATTTGGCCGACCACTGGTAGCTCTTGCCGTCGAACTCGACGGGCTTCTGTGCGCTGAGTTGATAGCTGCCCGGCGCGAGCGCGAGCGTGGCCGTGCCGTCGAAAGAGGTGGTCAACTCCTGCGCGGGGGCGGACGCATCGGGCGCGCCGTCCGCGCCGAGCCTCTGTACGAGCAAGACCTGCTTCGGCACGGGTTTGACGTTGAGATCACGATCCACGAGCGCCACCTTCACCGAAACTTTCGACGCGCTTTGCGCGACGACGGCGGCGACGAGCAACAGGCACACCAAAGCGGCGGCACAAGACTTAGCGAGGTACGACATAGAGAACTCCTTGAGAGTGGTCAGGTTGTTAGGTTGAACGGCCTTGCCCGGCAAGCGAAAGTTGGGAACGGCCGGGCTTCTGGACTTTGGAAAACCGCGCGCGATGCTGCGGACGGGTCGGGAAACTCCCCACTCACGGGGAGGGGAAAAATAGCACGCTCTCGCTCTCGCTCACAAGCCGGCGGCGGGGTGCGAACGTCAATCAGATTTCTCGTCTCGCCGCGGGATGGCTTAAGATGCAAGGCGGAGTTAGTTGTCCGTCGCAAGCCTTTGCGCCCGGTGTCTCGCGGAAAAATTCCTGAATGATACGTATCCTTGTCGCCTTCGCGTGTGTCGCCCTCACCGTCTCCGTCCGGGCGTGTGAGTTGAACAGGCATTGGAGGTAAACAGTTGATGAACGCGCGCAGTGTCAAAACTTTCGTGCTCACGGTCGGGCTGCTCTCTTTATCTATCGGCGCGCACGCGCAGAAGAAAGCCGAAGACGGCGGCGGGCAGGGCGAGTTGCGGCTCTACGACCGGGCGACGCAGATCGGCACGGCGGCGAACCGCGTGTTCAGGGACGCGCGGGGCAGAGTCGTCAAGACGATCTACTACACCGGCGACGGGGGACTCCACGGCGCTGCCAGCGAAGACTCTCTGCGCGAGCAGTCCATTCGCGTCACGACCTATGACGACTACGATTGCCCCGTCAAAAACGAGACCTACGAGCCGGGAATGAAGCTGGCGTACACGTCTGAGACGCGCTGCCGCAAGGAGACGGCCACGCCGCACACCACAATCGGCCGCAACGCGCGCGGCGTCAAACAAACAGAGACCCGGCACGAACCCGACGGCCGCACGCGCGCCTCTCTCTATTTCGACGACGAGGGCGAGCGCGTGGTGAGCATCTGGGGTGCCATGCCGTCGGACGTTGACCTCGTGCATGGCTGGGGCAAGGAGGTCTCCGGTTTCACCACCGGCATCGCGGCGAGCCGCGAGCGTGGTCGCCAGACGGAGTTGCGCGTGTGGGTCACGATCAGAAACATCAGTAACCGCGAAGAGGGCGGCCTAGTCATGATCTCGCCCGTCGCGTTTGAACTGAGAGACGCCGCCGGCCGACTCGTCGCGCCGAAAGCGAACACGACCGAAGCATTCGCAGAGGGCGCGGCCACTACTGCCTGCCCCGATTATGAAGGGCGCGGCGTGCCCCGCGCGGGCGCAGCGGAACTGCTGCGCAGTTATGAACTCGCAGAGCAATATGATCCTCTGCCGCCGGGCAGTTATTCCGTCACGCTCAAGCATTGCCTATCGTCAAAGCGACAGTTGATCGTCTCCAATACGATTCATCTAGAAGTTACGGGTCAGGAATAAACGGTAGCGGATCAGTCCACGAGAAGGATTCAAAGCGCAGACGCAAGCCACAGCCGCGGAGCGGGCGCGGACGGAGCGAGCGCGGAGGAAGAACTTTAGACTCTACCTCTCTGCTCCCTCTGCGCTGCCTCTATGTAAACTCCGCGCCGCAGCGTTGAAGCTCTCAGCCTTCTCCGATTACCAACTGCTAAAACATAAAATGAGCCGGGAGCGAGGCACGCGCGAACGTGCCTCGCTCCCGGCTCCGATCCTGTAGCCCTTCGTTCGCGGGGTACTGACTTCTACTTCTTGTCCTGATCCGTGTCCTTCGTCTTAATCAGACGGACGTAGGCGTCGCCGCGCGGCGTGAGTTCGGCCTTGCGCGCGACGGCTTCAAGGAGCGAGGACAGCATCTCTTTGCTCTCCACCTTGAAACTCGTGACGCCTTCTACCTGCGTGTCGGGGTCTTTGAACTGCATCGTCAGGTAGCGGTATTTCTTTCTGAACAGAAGCGCGGGCAAAGTGTAGAGGCTCGCGCTGCCGATGACGGTGGCGGCCGTCGGGCGACGCGATTGCGTGTCGGCGTAGGCGGCGGCAATGGCCTTGTAAGGAATCGAGATGTACTCCTTCTGCGTCTTGTCGCGGAAGACGAGGCGGCTGCTTTCGTCGTCGAAATTCAGCGTGCCGGTCTGTTTTTTGTTGGCTCCGAAGAAGCCGCCTTCGTATTTGACCCGCACGCTCTGCGGCGCGGGCGTCGTAGCGGTGGCGGCGGGCGCGGGCTTCTTCGCCTCCGACGGATCGCTGATGGTGCGCGCGCGTTGCGCGAAAGCGCCGGGCGCGAGTGAGGTGAACAACAGCAGGGCTGCGATAGGCAATGTTTGATATTTTATTTTCATAAAGGTGTTTCCCTTCTCCGAGCGAATTCTTCTTTTCGTGTGGCCTCTGTTAGAGACGCAGGCCGCCGAGCGTGCGTTGCCAGGCGAGCGATCTTTTGAGCACGCAAAAACGCTGCCGCTCCTCTGCCGTGCAGACCGTTTCGAGTTGTTCGAGGATGGCTTCGACGAGCGGCACGGCGAACGCCCCGGCGTGCGCCACGATCTGCGAATAGTAATGCAGGCCGACGCGCCCTTCGCCGTCGCGGTGAAACTCGCCGACCTGCGTCTCGTCCATCCGGTATACGTCCTGCCCGACCGGGATCACGCGGCGCGGCACGCCCATGCGCCGCTCGTCGCCCGCGCGCCAGCCGAGCAGCAGGATGCCTGCGAGCACGCCCTGTTCGTTCAAATAATCCGGGCTCAGGATCGCGAGGTCGGCGGCGGGCGACAGGCGTGGCCCGAACTGCCCGTACTCCGGGTTGACCAACAGTGTGTCGTAGACGACGCCGACGACTTCAAAATTATCCGCCACCGGCAACGACACAAACTGCGCGAAGCCGTAGTCTTCCGCTCCCGGCGGCGCATCCGCGTCGAGGCGATCAATCACGCGCCCGACGTAATCAACATGCGAATTCGATTTGACGATTTTAGCGATCCTGGTCATTTGAAAGTTTGTCCGTGGTCAGTTGTTAGTGGTCAGTTGTTCAAGTCGATCTTTAGAAACTCGCGTGATGATGGCAGACAACTGACCACGGACGTTTTAGATGAGTTGAAAAAGTAATACCTGCGCGCCCGCGATCAGGAAACCGACGACGATGCAGCAGGCGGCGAGCCGCGCGCCGCCCACGCGCGGCACGAGCCACGCCTCAAAGAGGCCGAGGCCGCCGGCAAACACGGCGAGCGGGCAGAACAGGATGCCTATGAAAGGCACGAGCGCGGAGCAGACCAACACGAGCGCGATGGCCGCAGAGGTGTTGCCCTCGGTGTCGAACAAGCGCTCGCGCGTCGCGCCCCGCATGGAGACGCCCGCGGTCGCCGCTTCAAACAACATCGGCGGGCGGTTGCGCTGTTGATGATAAGAGGCGAGGAGCGAATCAGCCGGAGCGTAAGTGCGTTGGCGCAAACCGCGCCCGCAGGTGGCGCAGAAATGCGCCGTCGCGCGCCGCGCCGTCGCACCGCACGCGGGGCAACTGACAGCCGAC
>DASVPS010000086.1:0-9440 GCA_036389555.1 Pyrinomonadaceae bacterium | reverse complement strand
CGCCCTCCCTGATCGCCAGCGCGCGCTCGGCCGGCTGCAACGCCTCTTTGAATTTTCCCTCCTGATACAACTGCACCACCTGGCGGCTCAGCGCGTCGGCCTCTTTGAGCGCGTCGGCCTGCGCGGCGGGCGTCGTCGCCGCCGCCGCTGTCGTCTGCGAAGCAGTCGCCGGGGTCGGCGCGGATTGTCCCCACACCGCTTCCGGCACGTGCAGGCCGAACTGTGCGAACAGGAAGATCGGCAACAGTAACTTCTTCATGCCTTATCGCTCCTCGTGTGGACGGATTAGAACGGCAACTTGAAAAACAGGAAATACCCGTTGAGCATGAGCAACGTCGCGACGATGCCGGCGGCAATGGAAACCTTCATAATAAGCCGCGACGTGGCGAGGATCGAGACCGAGGCCAATACAATCGCGATCTGAAAGAGCGCCTCCGAGAAATCGAAGTTCGGGTCTTGCAATTGCGCGCGGTCGCGCTGCGCGGCATAGTCCTTCGCGCGCGCCGAGAGTTCCTTCTTCCCTTCGCCCCTCAGCGGATCGTTAGGCGCGGCCGGGTCGGGTTCGCTTTCGTAGCGCGCGGCAGTCTCCTTGAATTTATCGATCTTGAATTGCAGACTCTCCAGCGCCTCCGGCGTGAGCGTCGCGCCGTGCAGCAGCAACTCGCCTTCGAGCACGTCGGCGGCGATGCGATAGGAAGTCTGCCGTATGTTCTTCGCCTGATAAAAAGCCCACGTGTCGCTCGCGTGGATGTTGTGGTTCATGATGTCTTCGGCGGCGTTGCCACCGCCGAGGCTCGTGATCGCCAGCAGCATCGCCATGAACGCGATCATCAACGCCACGCGCGAACGAAATTTCTCGTCCTCTTCCCGTCCTCCTTCGCCTTCCTTCACTTCCAGAATCTGATCTGCCACGTCGCCCGCTTCCACCATGTTCTATCCTTTCCTGCTTTGCTCGAAATTAAGTATCGTTTCGGCCGCCCTGCGCCCGACGCCTTATCGAAGGACGAAGTTATATACGACGAACGCCTTGCGCCTGATCGGCCGGCCTGCGATTGAAACCAGGGCGAACGTCGAACGGCGCGCCGCTTCTGCCCCGGCCTCGGCTAACACTTTGAGGCGGTCGCCGCACGGCAGAGGCTCCGCGCTCAAGACCTGTCCCGCCCCGTCTATGTCCAGCACGACGAAGACGCTGCCTTGCAGCCTGAAGCTCTTGGCCTCTCCGGGATACTGCGGTGGCGGAGAACTTATTCGCTTCCCGACTTCTTCAAGGTTCGCCGGAGGCTTCAGCCCTGCGGCGGCGATGGCGTCCTGCAAAAGAATTTGGCTGATGCGCTCGTTTAGTGGCGGCTTGTTTTTGACCTGAATGCGCCCCCTTGCGCTGACGATGCACGCATAGGCGGTCAGCGCGTTCAAGGTGGCTTTGGACGTGGGCGGTTGCCCTTGCTCCCGGCGCACGAGAATCCGTTCGCACAGCGGCTCAGCTTTGCCAGCATCACCTAGTGCTATGTAGAGCGCGGCCAGATTGTGCAGCGCGACGCCGACCAGAGGGTCTTCATCCTTCAGGACTTTTTCGCGCAGGGCGAGCGCACGCTGCGCCAGCGGCAACGCTTCTTTATAACTGCGCTCGGCATAAAGTTGCGCCACGGACGCGCTGAGATTGTCCGCTTCACGCAACTCCGCCGGCTGCTGCTGCGGCGCGGATTTATCCTGTACGGGGACGGCGGCCGCAGGTGTCGGGCTGGGCGTCTGCGCGCGGAGCGCCTGCGGAAGCAAACAGATGAGCGCCGCGAGGATCAGTTTCTTCATTCTCTACTCGCCCTCACTTAGCTTTCGGCGGCATGCTCGGCCTGATCTCGACGCGACTCGGCAAACTCCGCTCATCGTGTCTGAGCAGATCGAGCACGACGCGCGCCACGTCCGGCGGTTGCAGTTGCCAACTCTGCTCCGCGCTCGGCACGTCGCCGCCGAAGTGTGTGTTGACCGAACCGGGCATGATGTAGCTGACCTTGATGCGGTCGTGCCGCACCTCCTGCATCAACGCCTCGCTGAAACCGTTCAGGGCAAACTTCGACGCATTGTAGGCGGCCATGCGCGGGTGCGGGTTCGCGCCCGCGAGCGAAGAGATGTTGATGATGTAGCCGCCGCCGCGCGCACGCATGAGCGGGATCGCTTCGTGACAGCAATAGAAGACGCTGTTGAGATTCGTTTCCAGCACGGCGCGAAAGTCCTCCGGCGACATCTCCTCGACACTTTGGAAGAGGCCGATGCCCGCGTTGTTGACCAACACGTCAACGCCGCCAAACTCCGCGACCGTGTGCTCAAACAGCGCGCGCACTTCCTCATAGTCGCGCACGTCGCACACCGCGCCCGTCACCCTTCCCTCGCCCGCATCGCCCAACTCACCGACCGCGCGCCGCACCTCGTCCTCGCTCCGCGCGCTCACGCACACGTCCATCCCCTCGCGCACCAAAGCCTCTGCGATTGCGCGCCCGATGCCCTTCGTGCTCCCCGTCACGATTGCCGCCCTGCCCTTCAGATTCATTCAACCCTCTGGAAGAAAGTAAATCGTGAATCGTAAATCGTGAATAGAGAAAACCCGATTCTTTCTATTCACGATTTACGATTCACGATTTACTTTCTTCCTCTATTCACCATTTACCATTCACGATTTACCAAGTTTTTCCTGCAACACCTCGTTGACGAGTTTCGGATTCGCCTTGCCCTTCGAGGCTTTCATCACCTGCCCGACGAAGAAGCCGAAGAGCGTCTCTTTGCCCGCGCGATACTGTTCGAGTTGCTTTGGACTTGAGGCGATCACTTCATCAACGATCCGTCCGATTTCGCCCGCGTCGCTGACCTGTGCCAGCCCCTGCTCCTCTATGATGACGGCGGCCGACTTGCCCGACGCGAACATCTCGACGAGCACTTCCTTGCCCTGCTTGCCACTGATCTTGCCCTCGTCAATCAGGCGCACGAGCGCGCCCAACTCTTCGGCCGCCACCGGCGACTCTTCGGCCGTGCGCCCCGCGGCTTCGAGTTCGCGCAGCAGTTCCGACCTGATCCAGTTGGAGGCCGCGCGCGGATTGTTCGATGCGCGCGCCGCGCGTTCGTAGTAGTCCGCGAGGCTGCGCTCCGAGGTGAACTGCGAGGCGTCGTCGAAAGACAGCCCGTACTCTTCCATGAAACGGCGGCGGCGCGCTTCCGGCAACTCCGGCATCCGCGCCGTCACCGCTTCGATGAATTCGGAGGTGACGACGAGCGGCGGCAGGTCTGGTTCCGGGAAGTAACGATAATCGTGCGCCTCCTCTTTCGAGCGCATCACGCGAGTCTCCCCGGCGCGGTCGTCCCACAGGCGCGTCTCCTGTGTGACGCGCCCGCCCGACTCGATCAATTCGATGTGTCGCTCGATCTCATACTCGATGGCTTTCTGCATGAAGCGCACCGAGTTTAGATTTTTGAGTTCAACCTTCGTGCCGAACTTCTCTTCGCCCACGCGCCTGACCGAGACGTTCGCCTCGCAACGCAGATTCCCCTTCTCCATGTCGGCCTCGGACGCGCCCACCCACTGTAGCGCACGCCTGACGTGGTTGACGTAATCGTATGCCTCCCAAGAGGTGCGGAAGTCCGGCTCGGTCACGATCTCCGCGAGCGGCGTGCCCGCGCGGTTCAGGTCAACGTAGGAATAGCGGTCGGTTTCGGGCAGCCCCTCGTGGATGTTCTTGCCCGCGTCTTCTTCGAGGTGCATGCGCGTGATGCGGATGAGCATCGGCCGCCAGTCGCGCGCGTGCCCGACCTCATCGCGCGTGGCGGTGACGATCTCCAGTTCGCCGTGCTCTGAGAACGGCCGGTCGAATTGCGAGATTTGATAGCCCTTCGGCAAATCCGGGTAGAAATAATTTTTGCGCGCGAAGATAGACTGCTCGTTGATGCGTAAGCCCAGCGCGAGCGCGGCGAGCGCGCCGAGTTCAACGACGCGACGGTTGAGCACGGGCAGCGCGCCCGGCAACCCCAGACATACGGGGCACGTGTTCGCGTTCGGTTCATCGCCGAAGCGCGTCGAGCAGCCGCAGAAAATCTTCGACTCCGTATTGAGTTGCGCGTGAATTTCGAGACCGATGACGGCCTCCCAGCCTTCTTTCATAGTAAGCAGTAAGCAGTAAGCGGTGAGCAGTGAGCAGTGAGCAGTGAGCAGTAAGTTAATCTTACTGTTTCCTGTTTTGACTGCTTACTGCTTGCTGCTCACTGCTCACCATTCCTTTCGGTTCGAGCGGAAGCCCGCGTTCGCGCCAGGCGTTGATGCCGCCGACGAGAATGTAGAGTTCCTTGAAATCGTATTCTTCGAGAATCAGCGCCGCACGGGTGCTGGAATTTTCGTAGTGTCAGGCGCAATAGGTGACGACGGGGCGGCCACGCGGCACTTCCCCGATGCGCGCCTCCAACTCTTCGCGCCAGATGTAGAGCGACCCCGGAATTTGCACGTCGCTTCGTGCATAGTGGCGCGCATTGCGCGTGTCGAGGAAGACAGGCGCGCGTCCCTCTTCGACCAATCGCCACGCCTCTTCCGGGCTGACCCGCACCGGCTCTCTCAAGTCTCCCAAACTCTCCCCGCCTCTCCCGGATTGCAAACGCGCACACAGCCAGGCGCGTGCGCGCATCCGGCGCTTGATTCAACAGACTGCCGCGCCGGGACGCGGGCGCACGCGCTCGACCGGCCGACCTTCGTAGATGAAAGACCCGAGTATAACATTCGCTCGGAGGCGCGGCGAAACGGACAGGTATTTCATGCACGGGGAAAGAAAAACCTAGCTTCCGGCCGGTTAATTTAGTATACAATCCGCGCAACTCAAGACTGCTCTCGATTTTTGAATCTGTGACCGCGCCCCGACACACAGAGCGGCGGCGGTTGCCATTACAAGGTGTCCACCTTTTTCTCCCAAAGGAGGGGAATTAAGATTATGGCTAAACGAATTGCGACGATTCTCGGCATCGTCTTCCTGCTGGTCGGCGTCCTCGGCTTTGTCGCGCCCAGATTACTCGGCGCGCACCTGGATACACCGCACAATCTCGTCCACATCATCTCCGGCGCGGTTGCGCTCTATCTCGGGCTGGCCGGTTCGCTCTCCGCCGCGCGCCTTTTCTGCATCGTCTTCGGGATCGTCTACCTGCTGCTCGGCGTGGTCGGCTTCCTGCTCGGCACTGGCGACGACCGCATGTTCAATGTGGCCGGCATTCTGCATCTGGGGACGATGGATCATCTCATCCACATCGCGCTCGGCGTTATCTTCCTGATCGGCGGATTTCTAACCAAAGCCGGATACGACACGGCTAGAGATCACGACTAGGCGCGCCTCTCGCGCGTCAGCGAAAAGTAGAGAGGTCGCAGAAGGGACAGGCGCACGCCGAACCGGCATCGTTGCCCGCGCGTGATGGTGCGCTTCCCTTTCGCGGCCTCTCTTTCATATTGCCCCGTTTGCCGACCCCCCTCCCGTCGGTTAAGATGCTCCACATCAAAATTCAAAGATGAAAGCATTAGTTCCGCCGTCCTGCACGCGCGCCATTCATCTTTCAAACATCATCCGAGGAGTGTCTCTAGTAATGATCAAAACGGTCGAATGGACAGCCGAAGGCGTGCGCATGATCGATCAACGCCTGCTGCCGACTGAGGAAAAATATCTGTTGCTGCGTTCGTGTGAAGAGGTGGCCGAGAGTATCAAAGACATGGCCGTGCGCGGCGCGCCCGCCATCGGGGTGGCCGCCGCGATGGGACTCGCCATCGGACTCAAGCAGGCCGTCGCCACCTCCACGCCCGACCTCCAGTACGACTTCGATTACATGTGCGACCTGATGAGCCGCACGCGCCCGACCGCCGTCAACCTGTTCTGGGCTATCGAGCGCATGCGCGAGGCTTTTCGTCGCGCCGCAGCCGAAACTTCGGATGTGGAAGTGATCAAGGGGCGACTGATTGACGAGGCCAAAGCCATCTACGAAGAAGACATCGCCTCGAACCGCGCGCTCGGACGATTCGGCGGTGAACTGCTGCCCGACGGCGCGACCGTCCTGACGCACTGCAACGCGGGCGCGCTCGCCACGGCCGGAGACTACGGCACGGCGCTCGGCGTGATTCGCGGCGCGCGCGATGCGGGCAAACGCATCGCCGTCATCGCCGACGAGACGCGCCCCTTCCTACAGGGCTCGCGCCTCACCGCCTGGGAACTCGACCGCGACGACATTCCCGTCACGCTCATCACCGATAACATGGCCGGGCACGTGATGAAGCAGGGCAAGGTTGACGCCGTCGTCGTCGGCGCGGATCGCATCGCCTCGAACGGCGACACGGCCAACAAGATCGGCACCTACATGGTCGCCGTCCTTGCGCGCCAGCACAACATTCCCTTCTACGTCGCCGCGCCCATCTCGACCGTCGATCTCGAAATCCCTTCGGGCGAACAAATCCCGATTGAGGAGCGAAACATCAGAGAAGTGACGCACATGCACGAGCACCGCCTCGCCCCCGAAGGCATCAACGTGCAGAACTTCGCCTTCGACGTGACGCCCAACGAATTCATCGCCGCCATCATCACCGACAAGGGCGTCGCACGACCGCCTTACACGGAGACTTTGCGTAAGCTGTTCGGAAGCTAATTGGGAATCAGCGCAAAAGAGTCTGTGAGCGAAAGGCTGCCGTTTGTTTTACCGTCTAAACTTCAAAGCCCGCATCTTAATTTCAAGATGCGGGCTTTGAAGTTTAGACGAGACTGGCTAGCTGCATTTCATTTAGGAGCGAAGCGGCTCTGCTTCCACCATTCAATCGTGCGGCGCAAACCCTCTTCCAATCCGATCTGCGGCTCGTAGCCGAGGAACTCGCGCGCGCGTGTGATGTCGGCGAGACTGTGTTTCACGTCGCCGACGCGCGCTTCGCGGTATTCGGCCTGTGCGTCGGGGCGTCCCGTAATCTGCTTCAACCTGTCGAGTAGTTCGTTGAGCGTGACACGTTCGCCGTTGGCGACGTTGATGACGTGGCCTACGCCGCGCGTGGTTTCAGCGGCGCGCAAGTTTGCGTCAACGACGTTGGCGACGTAGGTGAAATCGCGCGACTGTTCGCCGTCGCCGTAGATGACGGGCGTTTGCCCGGTTGCAAGCGCGCCGATGAAGCGGGAGATGACGCCGGAGTAAGTCGAGCTTGGGTCTTGACGCGGCCCGAAGACGTTGAAGTAGCGCAGGCACACGGTCTCCAGTTTGTAGGTGCGCGTGAAGACCTGACAGTAATACTCGCCCATCAGTTTGGCGGCGGCATAGGGCGAGAGCGGGTCGGGCGGCATCGTCTCGACTTTGGGGAGCGTGGGCTGGTCGCCGTAGGCGGAACTCGACGCCGCATAGACGACGCGACGCACGCCGCTCTCGCGCGCCGCCAGGAGCAGAGAGAAGGTCGCTTCGGCGCAGGCGCGGTGCGTCTCGCGCGGATTTTCCACCGAGCGCGGCACGCTCGGGATCGCCGCTTCGTGATAGACGAGTTCGACGCCTTCAAGCGCGCGGCTGAGCGTCGCCTCGTCGTTCAGACTGCCGCGCACGAAATCTATACTGCCGCCGATCTCTTCCAAATTCTCGACGTGGCCGGTCGAGAGGTCGTCAATCACACGCACGCGCGCCCCTCGTGCGGCGAAAGTTGCCGCGATGTGAGACCCGACGAAGCCCGCTCCGCCGGTCACGAGTACGATTCCAGAGAGACTCATATTATTAGGTGTGGACGGTTGCGGCGAAACGTCGAGCCGCTTCTTCGACGTGTCACTTGTCGTTCGGAACGAGTTGTGGTTGGCGGCCGACGCCGACGTACTCGAAGCCGAGTTCGATC
Source organism: Pyrinomonadaceae bacterium (assembly GCA_036389555.1). GTDB lineage: Bacteria > Acidobacteriota > Blastocatellia > Pyrinomonadales > Pyrinomonadaceae > JAIVJZ01. Next base: position 1,591 of record DASVPS010000086.1, on the reverse strand, counting down.
ATGGCGTCCGGGTCATAGATGTTGCGCAGGTCGGCGATCTTCGGCGCGCGCATCAGTTCGCGCACGCGCTCCATGTTGAGCGCGCGAAACTGGTTCCACTCGGTCATGAAGACGAGTGCGTCCGCCCCGGTTACGGCCGCGTATTCGTCCTCCGCGTATTCGATGCCGGGCAAACATTCGCGCGCGGCGTTCATCGCGATGGGGTCGTAGGCGCGCACCGTCGCGCCGCGCTCGGTGAGACGGCGGATGATGTCCACGGAGGGCGCTTCGCGCATGTCGTCCGTCCCCGGCTTGAAGGCGAGGCCGAGCACCGCGATGGTCTTCCCGTGCAGGTCGCCCACCAGCTTTTCAATCTTCGGCACCATCAATTCGCGCTGGCGCTCGTTGACCCGCACGACCGCGTCAACGATGAGCGCATCGTAGTCGAACTGGCGCGCGATGGAGAGAAACGCATGCGTGTCTTTTGGGAAACAAGAGCCGCCGAAACCGGGGCCGGGGTGCAGGAATTTTTTCCCGATGCGATTATCCATGCCGAGCGCGCGCGCCACGTCGTGTACGTCGCAGCCGATGCGGTCGCAGAGATTCGCGATCTCGTTGATGAAGGAAATCTTCGTGGCGAGGAAGGCGTTAGAGGCGTACTTCGTCAATTCAGCCCCTTCCATCGAAGTGATGACGAAAGGCGTCTCGATCAGGTAGAGCGGGCGGTAGAGGTCTTTGATGATGGCGATGGCTTCCGGGTCGCGGCTGCCTATGACGACGCGGTCGGGGCGCATGAAATCGCCTATGGCCGCGCCCTCGCGCAGGAATTCGGGGTTCGAGACCATGCCGAACTTCGCGTTCTTCTTCTGCTCGCCGATGATGCGCCGGAGATGCTCGCCCGTGCCGACAGGGACGGTGGACTTCGTGACGATCACCTTGTAATCGTTCATGTGGTCGGCGACGGAGCGCGCCGCTGCCTCGACGTGGCTCAGGTCGGCCGAACCGTCTTCCCGCGGCGGCGTGCCGACGGCCAGGAGGATCACCAGCGAGTGCTCGACCGCGGTTTTCAAGTCGGTCGTGAATTTCAGACGCCCGGCCTGCGCGTTCTTCGCTACAAGTTGGTCGAGGCCGGGTTCGTAAATCGGCATCTGACCCTGATTGAGACGCTCAATCTTGTGCGCATCAATATCGACGCACATCACGTCCACGCCGAACTCGGCGAAACACGCGCCCGTCACCAGGCCGACGTACCCCGTCCCAATCACTGCAATCTGCATTGCTAAAACAGAACCTTTCGCGGAAGTGGCACTTTTAGGCAAAAGTTTGCGGGTCACGCGGGGTAAACCCGCGCGTGACCCGCAAGTGAATGTTCTCGTCTACCGTGCGCGAGAAAATCGCACAGCCGTTAAAGCCTTACAACTTAACTGCCGGCGAATTACACTCTGCTCGGGCTGAAAACCGGAGCGGTGCCGCCGGTGCCGAGGTCGTTGCTGTCGTGGGTCGCCGCGATAATGGCTGCGGCAATCGCACCACCAGCCGCCAGAAGAAGCGCCGCGAGAGCGCCGCCGCTGAGCGAGCCGAAGTTGGTTTCGCGGGTCAGGCGCGTGCAGCG
>DASVPS010000085.1:0-13072 GCA_036389555.1 Pyrinomonadaceae bacterium | reverse complement strand
CAACTACGTAGACGTTGACGCCCGTGCCGGCGTTCGCGTAGCTGTAAGAGGCGTTGAGCGGGAGGCTGCGCTGGTCGATGCGATCCAAGCCCCACGTCGGGCTGTTCTGCACGGCCGCGCCTTCGACGATCACGTCCTCTTCGATGTACTCGACTTGCGGATTCAGGCTGAGCGCAAGCGCCTGCGCCTCGCTCAACTCGACGGAGAAGCCGCGCAGTGCATGTTGATAAGTGAAACCGACTGTGCCGCCGTGCGTGCGCGCCAGTTGTGCGGCGAACGCGCTGACACGGTTCTGGGGAACGCTGTCCTTGAAGACAACGATGTAGCTGTTGGGAACGGCGGCACCGCTTCGGCGGATGCTGCCCTGTGCGTTTGCTCCCTGTGCGCGCGCTAGTTGGGGAACGAGCGCCAGCAAGCAGACGATCAATAATAATGCGTAACTCTTTTTCATCATGTCTCCGTGCTTTAAATCAAAATCTTCAACAATTGATTGGGGGCGTCGTCGTTAAGCCCGGCAGCCTTACATAGGCTGCCAGGTGGGTTCGGAATCATCAGCCGCGTTGGTCGTCAGCCTCAAAGAGCTGCTCCCGTCGGGGCTGATGGTGAATATTTCATAGTTGTAGTTGGTGCCGGAGTCCCTCATGAAGACCATCCGGTCGCCGCCCGGCGCCCACTCCACTGCGACATTCCCCGCCGCTTCCAGCGAAGAGAAGGTCAATCTCAGAGGGTTGGTGCCGTCGGGATTGATTGTGTATAGCTCTGTGAAACCGTACGGGCTGCCGTTGTAGCGGGTGCTCCCCATGGCGAGTATTTTGCCGTCGGGCGACCAGGCAGGCTCGAAATCGCCCGCGCCGTTGTAGGGCGTGATGGGCAATATGTTCGTCGTCCCGCTGCCTGCGGCGCTCACCACCCAGACGTCGTAGTGATCCACGTAATCCGGCGTGTAAAAGTAGCTCGCGAAAGTGACCTTTTGACCGTCCGGCGACCACTTCAGATAGCTCTCATCGACGTAAGCATTGGTCAGACGAATCTGATTAGTACCGTCGGCATTCATGACGTAATGTTTAGTAAAGCCGTCGCGGAAACTCCGAAAAGCTATTTTGTTTTCGGTGGGCGACCAGATCGGGTCGTATTCCGGCGACAGACTCCGCGTCACGTTCACCTGACTGGTGCCGTCGGCATTCATCACGAAAACATCGAAGTTGCCGTCGCGCTTGCTGATGAAGGCAATCCTCTTGCTGTCCGGCGACCACGACGGGGCCTGGTCGGCATACGTGCTGGTGGTGAGCCTCGTCAGCCCGCTCCCGTCGCTGTTCATCACGTAAATATCGCCGGCACCGGTGCGATTGCTCTGGAAAGCTATCTTCCTGCCGTCCGGCGACCAGACGACGGGCAAATCTTTCGCCGCATTGAGCGTAAGATTCTTTTGATTGCTCCCGTCGGGGTCCATCACATAGAGTTCCCAGTTGCCGTCACGCAGACTGGAAAACGCGATCTTGCTGTTGGGTTTGAAGAGAACGAGATTCGGTGTGCCGAGACCCGCGTCAGGCACTTTGCCGGGCGTCGCGTTAGACGTGATCGCGCGGCTGACAGCCGCGGGTGTTTCGCCGGGGTTCGCACTCAGGTAACGAGCCGCCGACCCCGCGACGAACGGTGCGGCCGACGACGTGCCCGAACGAGTGCTCGTCGAGACATCATCAAGGCTCGATGCCGAAACGATGTCCACACCGGGCGCGAACACGTCCACGACTGAACCGAAGTTCGAGAACGAAGCCCGGTTGTCAGCCGCATCCACAGCCGCCACCGTGATCGCTTCCGTAACGCGAGCGGGCGAGCGCGTGCCCGCGTCGATGTTGTTGTTGCCCGCCGAGACGACCGTCGTCACACCGGCCGCCACCACATTGCGTACCGCCAGATCAATCGTGTCGTTGGCAGTCGCGGCAATGAAGCTCAAATTAACTACAGCAGGGGCGATGCGGTTAGCCGCCACCCAGTCAATGCCCGCGATGATGTTTGCCGCCGAACCCGCATTCGAGCAGTTGAGCACGCGCACGGCATGCAGCCGTGCATCTTTTGCCACGCCGTAAGTCTTGCCGCCGATGATGCCTGCGACGTGCGTGCCGTGGCCGTTGCAATCCACACCGTTTCTGCCGTCGCCCACGTTGTCATAGGCGAACACGGCGCGGCCGCCGAATTCCTGGTGCGTCAGACGGATGCCGCCGTCGATGACGTAGACGTTCGCGCCCGTGCCGGCGTTCATGTAGGTGTAGGTCGTGTCGAGCGGAAGACTCCGCTGGTCGATGCGGTCGAGTCCCCAGGGCGCGGCCGGTTGCGTAGACGCGCCTTCGACCATGACATCCTGCTCGACATATTCGACGTGCGGGTTGCGGCTGAGGGCGACGGCCTGTGCTTCGTTCAACTGGACGGAGAAGCCGCGCAGGGCGCTCTGGTAAGTAAAGCCGAGCGTGCCGCCGTGGGTGCGGGTTAAAGCGTCAGCCAGCGCTTCGATGTTGCCCGCCGCGACGCTGTCGTTGAACACTACGATGTAGCTGTTAGGAATGGCGCCTTCGTTTTTACGGAAGCGTCGCGTGGAGTTGAAACCCTGTCCGAGCGCAAATTGGGGAACGAGCGCCAGCAGGCAGAGAAACAGGGGAAGAACTTTAATCAGTTTCATTAACAGCACCTATAAATTGTGAGCGAGAAATAATGTGGAAGAAATTGCCGCACGACACACGCGACGTTGTCGCACCTAACCGTCTCACACACTCCGGCACATAAAACCCTCGTAGAATCCAAAACCGTCTATTCGAAGATGTGGTCGTGAAATGTTTGAGACGATGCAAGCCGGAAGCGACAATGTCGGGCCTTCAACTTCGACAGAGCCGCAGTGGCGTAGGGGGTAATCCGAACTTGCACCATACTAATAGTGCAAGGGGCGTTCCACACCGACTGAGACCTTAAAACCGTAAAAGACAGCACTTAGCAGAGGCGCGCAGGAGCGGGCAGGGAAGCGGGGTGTTTCAGTATGAAACTTGCCGGGCGCAGGGTGGTTCAGAGTAAAACAAAACGCTATTAGAAGGATTACGCAACAAACCGGATTTCGCAGACCATAACTGTTGCAATGAGGTTCTAAGAAAGCAACCGGGTGGGCAAACTTCGCTCGAATGATGTCGCTCAAACGCAACTAAAGCCGTGTGTGTTCTATTTTTGCGCGGGGTCGGGGCGGGGCATAGTTTTGCTGCGGTGAGGTTAGATATTGATGAGTTTGAAGCGCTTCAATTTGCGGTAGAGTGTGGGGCGATGCACGTCGAGAATCTGGGCGGTTTTTTTGACGTTGCCGCCCGTGCGCTCAAGTGTCTGGGCGATGGCCTCGCGCTCGATCTCTTCGAGCGTGAGGTGCGGCGGGATAACGCATTTCACCTGACTCGTCGCGGCGGGCTTCAAATGTTCCGGCAAACTCTCGACCGTGAGTTGTTCTTCCTGACAGAACAGAACGGCGCGTTCGATGACGCTTTCGAGTTCGCGTATGTTGCCCGGCCAGTCGTAACGCATGAGGAGCGAGAGGGCAGGCTCCGAGATGGCGCGAATCTGCTTTTGATATTGCGCCGCGTAGTGTTGCAGAAAATGGTCTGCGAGCGGCAGCAGATCGTCCGGGCGTTCGCGCAGAGGCGGGACGGTGATCTTGACGGTGCTGATGCGAAAGTAGAGGTCTTCCCTGAGCAGACCTTCGCGCGTGGCCTGAAGAGTGTTGCGGTTGGTGGAGGAGACGAGGCGAAAGTCAACCTGTATTTCCTGCTCGTCGCCGAGACGGCGCAGTTTGCGTTCCTGCAACACGCGCAAAAGTTTGGCCTGAAGGTGTGCGGGCATCTCTGCGATCTCGTCCAGGAGGAGCGTGCCGGTGGCGGCCGCCTCGATCAGCCCGCGCTTGTCTCGGTCAGCCCCGGTGAACGCGCCCCGCTTGTAGCCGAACAACTCGGATTCGATGAGGTCGGGCGGAAAGGCGGCGCAGTTGATGCGTATGAAGGGGCGGCTCGCGCGTTTGCTCTGCAAGTGTATGGCCGTGGCGATGAGTTCTTTGCCGGTGCCCGATTCGCCTTCGATGAGGACGGAGGCTTCGGACGGGGCGGTGGCGCGGATGGTCTCGTAAATCTGCCGCATCTGCGGGCTGCGGCCGATCATGCCGTAGGTTTCCTTCTCGCCCACGAGCGTGCTGCGGAGCACGCGGTTCTCCTGTTTGATGCCGGCGAGCTGGAGCGCGCGCTCCGTGAGCATGATGATCTGGTCGGGCGTGAAAGGCTTTTCGACGTAGTAGTAGGCGCCCTGCTTGATGGCGCTGATGGCGATGTCGAGCGAGCCGTGCGCGGTCATCAGGATCACTTCCGTGTCGGGGTTCTCGGCCTTGATGTAATTGAGCACTTCGAGGCCGTTGGTGTCGGGCAGGCGGAGATCGGTGAACACGAGATCGAAGGTGCGCCCGCTGAGGGCGCGCGCGGCCTCCGACATGCTCGCGGCGGTTTGCACCTCGTAGCCCTGCTCTTCAAGAATGAACTGAAGCGCGCCAGTAATACTGCTTTCATCGTCTACCACCAGGATTCTGATCCATGAACGCATCTTTATGGTCTCTCACTTTTCCGCCGGCAACTCGATGGTGATTTGCGTGCCCTCGTCGCGGCGACTTTCGATGTGAATTTCCCCGCGGTGTTGCTCGATCACCTTCTTGGCATAGGGCATGCCGAGTCCCAACCCCTGACTTTTCGTGGTGTAGAAAGGCTCAAAGACTTTCTCGATCTGCTCTTCGGTCATGCCGCAGCCGGTGTCGGCGATTGTCAGTTGGCTCGTGCCGTTCTCGCGGCGGGTCTTGACGGTCAGGCGGCCGCCGCTTGGCATCGATTGGATCGAGTTGAGCGTGAGGTTGATGAGCGCCGAGGTGATCGAAGTTTCGTCGAGCAGGGCGATGACTTCGGTGTCGGGCAGTTCGAGGTGCTCTTCGATGCGATAGGCGTTGATCTGCGGTTGCAGCAGTTGAAAGACTTTTCTGACGATGTGGTTCAGATCGAGCGGGCGCGGCGAGAGCGAGACGGGGCGCGCGAAACTCAGTATCTGCTCGGTCGTGCCGACGAGATGATTGATGCTGTTGATGATCCGGTCGCAGAGCGCCAATTCGCTCTCGCTCAGTTTGCCGCTCAATTTGTTTTTCAAGTGCATGGCGTAGAGCAGCAGCCCGGTGAGCGGGTTTTTGACCTCGTGCGCCACCTGCGCCGCGACGCGGCCGAGCGCTGATATCTTTTCGTTGTGGAAGAGTTGCCGCTGCATCTCCTCCTTCTCCGCCTCCAGACGTTTCCTGATCGACCAGTCGCGTACGATCATTACGAGCAGCCGCTCTTCGTCCATCGAGAGCGCGCTGCACGAGACGGAGACGGGCAGCAAAGTGCCCGCGGAGGTCTTGATGGACAACTCCGTATCGACGCAATACTTCTCGTCCAAAAACGCTGTGAGCGTCTCGCCGGGGTTGCCCTCGTCGCCGTTCGTCCCCCAGTTCAGGGCGGCGATCTCCTTGCCGATCAATTCCTGCGGGCGGCAGCCGAAGAGTTCGCAGAACTTATTATTGACCTCGGTGATGATGCGGCTGCTGGCGGCCACGATCACGATGCCGTCGTTGGCGTGTTCGAAGACGGCGCGGTAACGCTCTTCGCTGGCGGCCAACCTGCGCTGCTGGCGGCCGACCAGGCGCAAAAGCAGGCTGACGACGATCACATCGACGACGGTCGAGATGAAGAAGTGCTCGAACCGCTGCTGCAACTGCCAACGGATGACGCTGTTCGCTTCGCCCGGATAATACACCTCGGTCAGCGAATAGAAGGGAGTCATGAGTATCTTCTCCCACGTCAAAACGACGACTGCGGTTAAGACAATCGTGAGCGCGGTGAAGAAGATAACGATGAATAGATTGCGCCTTTTTTTCATGCGCGCCCCTTGCTTTAAACAGACTTGGGTGCGGGTTCTCTCGCCAGAGGAAATCCCGACTCGTCGGGTGCGGACGCGGGCGGCCTAATGTCCGGTTCGCCTGCCGGCCGCTCTCGGCGCGCCGTAGCAGTCCCTCTGTAAATTGAACGGTGAAGTTGGAGAAATAGCTGGTGAGATTAATCACCGGCTCGGGGTATATCGGGAACAACTGGAAAATACTCTGGCCGCAAATGCTTGTCAAGAACAGTCCGCGCCCGCCGCGCACGCGCACAGAGGAGCGGGAAAATACCAGGCGCGCGGCGTGCCCCCGCGCCGGGAGACGTGAAGAGGCCGCCTAAGCCCTCGCTGCTCAGGCGACCTCTTCTCTTCCGCTCACAGACGGCGTTTTTGCAAACACCGGCGCGGGCGGAATCTGTAAACCCTCAGGCTCTTATTGCGCCTTCGGGCTGGCGTTCGTCTTCGTGGCCGGCTTCTTCATATTGGACTGCTCCGGGGACGGCACGGAAGAACCCTCCGGCCCCGGCAGCGCCTCGACGTTGACGAGGAAGCGGAAGCTGCCTTGTTGTTGGACGCCGAGGAGGAACTGCACGTCGATTGAGTTGCCCGGCGCGAGCGCGCCGCCGGGGAGGACGACCGTGAGCGTGGAGTTCAACCCGCCGCCGTTTGGTTGCGCGGGCGGTGTTTCCAGCGTCAGCCCCGTCACCGTGACGACCTCCTGCCCCTGCGAATTCGTCACCACGCCCGTCGAACTCAAGACGCGCAGGTCAGCCTGCGGACTCGACGCGACGGGGCTTGAGAGCGTGGTGATGTCCACGACGCGGAAGCGCAGCCGCGTGACGGGAAGGGCGGTCGTGTTCTTGAAACGACGCTGGATGCTGAGCGTGCCGAAGGCGTTCGGCACACCCGGCTGCACCTGCCCGCTGCGGACGCGATTGGGCGGCGCGGTCGAGGCGGCCGTGCCGTCGATGAGCGATGCCTTGATGACGCCGTTGCGCTGGACGGGATTCCCGGAGTTCTCCGGCGCCGGCGCGCCGAGGATGGATTGCACGCCGCCGTAGAGGCCGCCGTCCGTCGAGACGAACCCGAAGTCGGCCGCGTTATCGTCGGTGTCCTGCGGCAGCCCGCTCGTGAGTTTACGCACGAAGGCATATTCGCCGTCGTTCGCGCCCGGCGAGACGAGTCCCGCGCCCTCGCGGAACAGATTGGCCGTCGCCCCCGCGTGGGCGTTGAAGCCCGCCGCGTCGAGACGGTTGGCCGCGTTGAAGTTTGCCGCCTCAGCCGTGCGGAACAGCGCGACGCCCGCCCCGTCCGTGACTTCGGCGGTCAGGTAGAGAAGGTCTGGCACGGCGTAGCCGCCGAGACTGTAGCCGCCGGTCGAGGGGTTGACGGGCGTGTCCGAGTGGGCGACGAGATAATGCCCGCGCGCAGGGATGATTGTGCCCGCCGGGATCGTGGCGACGTGGATGACCGTCGTGCCGTCGCCCGCGATGGCCGCGACCGACCAGCCCGCCGAACCGTCCGACGCGCCGACCGTAATCGGCTCGTTCGTGTTGTTGTACAACTCTATGTACTCGTCGCGGCTGCCGTCCACACCGCCGCCCGCGTTGTAAGTCGCGCCGCGGAAGCGAAACTCGCTGATGAGCACTTGGCCGCCGGAGGTCGGGTCGGTGATCGTGCCCGTGCCTGTGCTGTCGGCGATGGTCGCGCCGCCGGTCGGGTTGCTGAGGTTGACTGTGAAGGTCTCCGCGCCCTCGGCGAGCGCGTCAGCATTGACCGTGACGGTGACGGGCTTGCTGGTCTGGCCGGGGTCGAAGGTGAGCGTCGCGGGCGCGACGGCGTTGTAGTCTGCGGGCGCGTTGGCCGTGCCGTCGGCGGTCTGATAGTCAACCGTGACGGGCGCGGCCGACGGATTCGAGAGCGACACGGTGAAGGTGGCGTTCGACGTGCCCGCCGTGTCGGGTTCGGCGACGGTCACATCGTTGATGCTGATGGTGGGTGCGCCGTCGTCGTTCGTGATCGTGCCCGTGCCCTGAGCGTCGAGGATGGTCGCGTTCGCGGACTGATTCGACAGGTTGACGAAGAACCCCTCGTTCGGCTCAAACGTCGTGTCTCCGTTAACCGAGACGGTGAACTGCTTCGTCGTCTGGCCGGGCGCGAAACTCAACTGCGTCGTCGGGATCGCGTTGTAGTCGTTGCCGGCGACGGTCGCCGTGCCGTCGGCGGTCGCGTAGTCAACCGTGACGGTCTGGTCGCTCGTGCCGGAGAGGGTGACGGTGAAGGTGTAGTCGGTCGTGCCGCTGTTGCCTTCGGCGTGCGTCACGTCGTTGATCGAGAGTTGGGGCAGAGGCTCGAAGTCGTAGACCGTTTTGGCGGTGCTGACGGCGATCTGGAAGTTGTCCACGTTGCCGTCGAAGCCCGGTGCCCACGGCCCGCCCGCTTTAAAGAGGACGGTGCTCGTCGGTGTGTTGCGCACGCCCGCGTTCGGGAAACTGGCGATCACCTGCTGCCAAGTGCAGGGCGTGGCCTGCTGGCAGGGGTTGGCGATGCCCGCGGTGTTGCCGACGGTAACGGTCGAGCGCGTGCCGTACCAGTGGCCGGCGAGCGCGTCCCAGTTCTGCCAGACGTTCTGCTGCACGCCGCCCTGTGTGGGCGACTGGTAAGGCTCGAATACGAGACGCCCCATGAACGTGTTGCTCGCATCGTTCAGATCGTAATCGATGTCGAACTGGAGCGAGATCGCGACCGTCGTGTTCGCGTTGTTGTCCTGATAGCTGCCGTAACTGAGCGTCGTCACGTCGTCCATGCGCGTGCCGCCGTAGCCGGCCGTGGCGAAGGCGTGACGTCCCTGCGCGTCCACGGTGAGGAAGGCGCTGCCCGCGCCGAGCGGCGGCGTGCCGGGGCCGATTTCAAAGCCGCCCGAGCCGGTGCCCGTGCCCGGCAGGTCGTCGAAGAAGACCCATCCCTGCTGGTTCGCAGGCGACACGACTATCGTGTTCGGCACGCCCTGAAAACCGTTCGTGCCGCGCCCCGGTGTGGTCTCGACGTTGGTGTCCGTGCCGCTGCGCAGGAACGGCGTGTACCTGAAGTTGGCCGAGGCTGAACCGGCGATGTCCGGCTGACCGCCCGGAGGCGTGGCCGTGCCGCCGTAGGCGACGGGAATCTGCGCGGCGTAGCCCGGCTCGGCGCTGTTGGCCGTGGTGACGACGGGCGAGGTCGTGCCGTACCAGTTGCCGATGAAGTTTTTATAATTGGTGGTGGCGGGCGCAGGGAGCGAGCCGCCGCTCTGGCGGTCTACGATCTGGCCGTACCAGTTGGCGCTGATGTTGTTGTTCGAGAACGTAGAGTGCAACGCCGACTGCACGGGCGAGTTCGTGCCGCCGCTCGCATCGAGGAAGAGAATGCCCACCGTCCAGTTGTTGGTGATGAAGTTCTCCACCACCGTCTGGTTGTCTGTCCGGTTGCGATAGATGAGACCCGTCCGGTTGAAGTCTATGACGTTGTTGCGGACGGTGTGGCCGTTGCTGTTGTTGATGTCGATGCCGGTGCGATTGCCGGTCAGGACGTTGTCGCGGATGAGCGCGCCGGTGATGGCCTGTCCCTGTATGGCGATGCCCACTGAGTTGAGGCCGGGGTTGTTCCAGTCGGTCGTGTTGTTGCCAAGTCGCGTGATGGTGAAACCGGCGACGGTGACGTTGCTTGCGGTGAGAAAGACGGTCGTCGCAGAGCCGCCAATCGGCCCGCGTATGCTGGTCGTGCCCGCGCCCGCACCGAGCAGGCTCAGAGTCTTGTTGACATTCACGTCCTCGTCATACGTGCCGGAGGCGACGTTGACCGTGCCCGGGTTAGTGACCCCGTTCACGCCGCCTTGAATGGTGGCGAACGCATCGTAGCCGATTGAGGTCGCAGGGCCTGCACCGTCGGGGTCTGTGCCGTTAGTCAGGCCGACCCAATCGTCGTCAACATAGACGACTGCGGGGGGCGGGGGCGGAGGGTTGACCGTGATCGGCACGTTTATGATCTGGTTATCAACCGTCACCGAGGCGACCGCCGAACTGCTGTTGGTCGAGGTAAAGGTCGAGGCGGACGTGCCGGAAGTGACGGTCGAGTTCGTGGGCGACATCGTGCCGTTGGTGGCCGAGTAGGCGACGGGGAGAGCGGGGAGCGTGGTCGCGGGCGTCGCGCCGTCGGAGTTCTTAGTCATGTCCACGGCGACGTTGGACGTGCCGCCGGAGGCGATTGAGGTCGGCGTGGCCGAGGCGGCGAGGACGAACCACGGGTTGAAGTCCGCGCCCGTGCCCACGACCGCGCCGCAGCCGGTGTTGCCGGGGGCGGCGTTGCAGCCCCACCAGTTGTTCTCGAAATCCGCCGTCATGCTTTGCGGATTGTCGATTGCGGTCGTCGTTGCGACGATGCGATTGGAGTGCGCGGTCAGTTGCGGCGCGAAGGCGTCCGTGCCGGAGGTGTCGTCGAGCAGTTGTAAACCGGTGCCCGCGCCGGTGATGTTGTTGCGCGTGAGCGTGCCCACGGAGTTGCCCGCGTTGCCGACGAAGGAGACGGCCATGACGCCGACGTTCGACGGCCCCGTCATGTTGTTGTCTGTGATCGCGGCGTTGCCTTCGTCGAGGAAGAGGTTCTCGTAGCGGTTCGCCGTGAAGGTGTTGCCGCTGACGCTGGTGTTCACGGCGTTGTTGTAGATGCCGACATCGTTGTTCGAGAAAGTGTTGTTTGAAAGGCTGACGGCGTTCGTCGTCGAGAAGATGAGGACGCCGGTTGAGAACGATTGCGTGAACGGATCGGCACCGCACGAGGAGGCGTTGCAGAGGTTGCCGCTGACGGTGTTGCCGGTGACGGTCGCGCTCGCGCCGCGCCCGATCTGGATGGCGTTTGAGGCGATGTTGACGGGCACGCCCTGCCCTGTGAGCGTGCTGTCGTTGATCGTGCCGCTCGTGCCCGTGCCGTCAACGATGACGGCGCTCTTCTGGTAGTTGGTGACGCTGACGGTGTCGAGCGAGAGCGTGGCCGTCTGTCCGAGCGACTGCGAGCCGGCGCGGATGGCGATGCCGTCCTGACAGCCGATGGCCGACGGGGCGAGGCGTATGTCGCGCACGGTCGAGTCGGACAAATTGAGCGTCGCCGCGCCGGAGACATAGACGCCGTAGAAGATTTGCGACGAGCAACCGCCGAAGGCGCGCGGCCCGGCGACCGTGATGCCGGAAGCCTGTACAATCGCGCCGCCGTTGACTTCGACGAGCACGAGGTTGCCGCCGATGCCCGGCGCGAGCGTCGTCGGCGTCGAGATGACGGTCGTGGCTGCGCCCGCGCCCGCAAGCGTCAGGCTCTTGCCGATGATGACCTGCTCCGTGTACGTGCCCGCGGCGACGTTCACTGTGCCGCCCGCCGCGACGCCCGTCACGCCGCCCTGCACGGTGGGGAAGGCGTCGAAGCCGATTGAGGTCGCAGGGCCTGCGCCGTCGGGGTCTGTGCCGTCTGCGCCGGTGAAGTCGTCGTCAACGTAGACGACCGTTGCCGGGACAGCGGCCACGCTACTGCTGGCGGTGTTGAGGGCAGCCAGCGAGGGCGAGTTGCGCGTTACGGCGCCGCCGCTCAGATTGAAAAGCATGGTGGGCTGCTGTCGGCTCTGCACGTAGGCGGTCACGCCAAGCATGCTGGCGACGAGGCAGAAGGCGGCGCAGATACGAAAGAGGCGCGTGCCCAGTTTGCGGGCGGCGAAGCGAGGACGTAAGTGGTTCATATAGGGATGCTCCGAAAAGTTAGTAGATTATTCGTGCAGGGCGCGCCGTAGTGGGGGGGGATAGGGCGTGCGCCGGTTGGGTGAGTCGGGTTTAGTTTGCGCCTGTATAGACGGGATGGAGGAAGTGCGTCGCAAATAAAAGTCCTGAGACCCTGCCGGGATAACCCTGACTTCGGCGTCGAGACCGGGCGGGAAAACACGCTCAGACTTGAAGTGGCGAAGATATGTGTCGAGGGTGAGTGAAGTAACCGTAGATCAACCCGCAGAGTCGGACGCGGGTTTGACAGGGTAATTGGGGTGGAGCCGGGCGGTAAATATTAAGAACGCATTACCGCTTAGATGAATAACTGCGTGGCGAAACTACAGCAGCGGGCTGGTGTTGTCAACATTGTGGAGACGCCGAAAATTCGGGACGGGGCGGCGCGGGGGCGGCGCGAACGCCCGCGGAAAGTGAAAGGGACGCGGCCGGCCGCGTCCCTTTCATCTTTATCGGCAGACTTGTGTCGGGCAAGTCCGGTTTGAGGTGCCCGGCCGCCTCTGTGGAGGCCGGGCACGAGTTGGGAGTTATTTCACCGAAACGTCGTCCACGCGGAACGACGTGGGCAGCGTTACGTCCTGCGTTGAGCGGAACTGTATACGCACCGTCTGCCCGGCGAACGCGCCGAGGTTGTAATTGCCGCGCAGCACGTAGACTCCGGCCGTGCCGCTGTTCTGGTTGCTGAAGGTCGCAGGCGTGCTGAGGAGCGTGCCCGCCGTGTTGCGCACTTCGATGAAGAGGCGGTCGAAGACGGACGCGCCCGCCGCCTCGTTTGTGGTGATGTTCAACCAGAAGGAGAGGTTGGGCGATGTGCCGCTCGGGATCGTGACCGTCTGGTAGAGCGTGCCGGTGGTGCTGTTCACGCCGCCGAGGATCATGTAGGCCAGGCCGCTGTGCGGGTATGCGCCCGTGCTGCGTGTGACCTGACCGCTGATTATCCACGGCGTCGTGCCGCTCTCGAAGCCGTTGTTGATGAGCAACTCCACGACGCCGCCGGTCGTGCCCGACTGCGTCACGGTGAAGGTCTGACCGGCGATGGTCAGCGTGCCGGTGCGTGAGGCCGTCGTCGTGTTGGCGGCGACGGAATAGCTGACCGTGCCGCTGCCCGTGCCGCTCGCGCCCGCCGTGATCGTGATGAAGGCGGCGTTGCTCGCGGCCGTCCAGTTGCAGCCGGCGCCGGCCGTCACGGAGACGCTGCCCGTCCCGCCCGCAGCCGCCACGCTCGCGCTCGTCGGACTGATCGAGAACGTACACGTGCCGCCGCAATCGGTCGGAATGTTGGTTGCGGCCGTGTGCGTCGTGCCGTCGTTGCCGACCGC
>DASVPS010000084.1:0-7031 GCA_036389555.1 Pyrinomonadaceae bacterium | reverse complement strand
TCGAGCGCGGCGGCATCGCAGCCGACGAGCGCAAGCCGCCGCACGACCTCACGCGCGCTCATCCCCGCATCCACGAGCACACTCGTGCGCCCCGCACAGATCAGCACGGCGTTGCCAGACGAGCCACTTCCGAGGACGGTGAACTTCATAACTCAAGTGACAGGTGACAAGTGACAGGTGACAGGAAAGAACAAGTTTTGATCTTGTCACCTGTCACTTGTCACCTGTCACGGTCTTTATATTTCCAGCCGCGAGCGTTCCACTTTGAAGCCGTTGAGGTTGCCGAGCGCGCCGAGGGCGAGCGAGCCGGAGGTGAAACGTGCGCGCGCGACGCGCTGCATGTCTGCGGGCGTGACGGCTTCGAGGCGCGCGATGATCTCGTCGGGCGAGATGCGGCGGCCGTGCGTGATCTCCTGTCGGGCGAGCGAACCGGCACGCGCGCTCGTCGATTCGAGGCCGAGCAGGATCGAGGCGACGGCCTGATCCTTCGCCAGTTGCAGCTCTTCTTCGTGGATGGGTTCGCGCACGACGCGCCGCAGTTCGGCAAGGGCCAGATCGAGCACTTCGTCGAGTTGCGCGGGCGATGTGCCGGCGTAGATTTGAAAGACCCCTGCATCGGTGAAACCGCTCGCCGCCGCGCCGACCGAATAGGCGAGACCGCGTTCTTCGCGCACCGATTGCCAGAGCCGACTCGAAGTGCCGCCGCCGATGACCGAGCCAAGCAGGGATGCAGCATAGCGGTCTTCATCGCGGGCGGAAGGCCAGGGGGTGGCGAGGATCAGGTGCGCCTGTTCGAGTTCGCGTTTGCGTTGGAGCAGGATGGGCGCGGCGTGGCGCGGCGCGCCCGCGTCGGGTTCTTCCTGAGACGGGAGCGTTTCGTGCGTCGGGTCGCGTTCGGAGAAGGCGCGTTCGGCCAGTTCGACGAGTTCGGCGTGAGAGACGTTACCGGCGGCGGCGATGACGAAGTTCGACGGGCGATAGGCCGTGCGGTGAAACTCTGCTGTGCGCGCGCGGTCGAAGGATGAGACGGTTGCGGGCGTGCCTTCGATGGGACGGCCGAGGGCGTGGTCTGGAAAGTAGGCGGCGTGGAAGAGTTCGCCGAGGAATTCTTCGGGCGAGTCTTCCACCATCTTCATCTCTTCGATAATAACTTTCTGCTCGCGTTCGAGTTCGCGCTCGTCAAAGCGCGGGCTGAGCAGCATGTCGGAGAGCAAATCGAAGGCACGCCCGACGGCGCGATCCACTACTTTGAGCGCGAAGCCGGTCATCTCGTGCGAGGTGTAGGCGTCGAAGTTGCCGCCGAGGCGGTCGGACTCAATCGCGATGTCGAGGACGCTGCGGCGCTCGGTGCCTTTGAAGACGGCGTGCTCGATAAAGTGGCAAATACCGTTGAAATCGGGGGTTTCGTGGCGCGAGCCGCGCTTGATCCAGATGCCGACGGTGGCCGAACGCAAGGATGGCATGTGCTCGGTCAGGATGGTCGCGCCGTTCGGAAGTTTGGTTGAGAGTATTGCTTCGGTCATTTAATGGAACTTAGATGCGAAAATTTTTGACGGGTTGGTGATCACTTTTGCAGTAAGGAGCATCGTAGCATGCGAACGAGAAAGGGGGCAAACACCTGCCGCGGACGCGCACGCCAACGGCAAATCGCCTGCTTGACAGGGTTTGGCGGTTGACGGAAAATAGCCACCTTCGCGCTCAAGCGGGTTTCGGCCGGTGTCGGGCACACAGGCTCGTGCGGCGTTTATCGCTTACGATTTTGACCATGCTGCTTTTTCAGTCTCCCGTGCCGCCGTCCAGTGGACAAGAGAATAGACGCTTGAGGGCGCGCTCCTTTGTGCAAATGAAGGATGCGCCCGGAGGTTTTGGTGCGATGAGAAAAACTTACTGGCGTGTGAGTTTGACGCTCCTGTTCGCGCTGTTCCTGATCGTGGAGGCGACTGCTTCCGCCACTCGCGCAGCGACGGTGACTGCGCGCGGCAGCCGGCTCGGAATCGTCAGCGGCTCGGTGCGCGACCACAAGGGCAAACCGCTCGCCGGTGCGCTCGTGCAGTTGCTGCGCGACGGCGCGAACCACGTCACCAAACAGACGCGCACCGCCGCCGACGGCACTTTCACCGCCCGCATCGTGCCCGGCCGCTACCTTTTGACCGCGCTCGCCGAAGGCTTCAACGCCACCACCTTCAACGCCGTTCAGGTCAACCCGTCCGACGAACTCGTCTATCGCTTCAACCTCGAACCTTTAGGGCAGGGGCGCACCATGCCCGAACGCAGGAACGACCGCAACGATGCGAAATGGCGTCTGCGCTCGGCGCAGAATCGCCGCTCGATCCTACAGAACAACGAAGGCGCGGATCAGACCGTCGCCGCCGTCGAAGAAGCATCGGCGACGGACGAAGACGCGGAAGCATCGGCAGCTACAGGGGACGATGCGGACAGTTGGGCGAACGACCGTCGCAACGCTCACGGCGTCGTAGAGACTTACACGGCCGCTTCGGCCGACCCCGAAGCGCCCGTCTATGCGGGCACGAATTTCGCCGTCTCCATTCCGGCGGGCGAACAGCTTAATTTGATCTTTGCCGGCCAACTCGCCACGAACGGTTTGGCGCGGCTCGAAACCACCGGACGCTTCCGCGTCGGCGCGCGCCATCTCTTGAGTGCGACCGTCGGCGGCGCGACCCTGCCGCTCGCCTTCAAGTCGTCCGCGTCCGATTCGTCTCGTCCACACTCGCTCAAACAGGTTTCGGTGCGCGCCGTCGATGAATGGGTCGTGCGCGAGGGCGTGGTCGTCGTGCTCGGTCTGGATTATTCGCGCTTCACGGGCGCGCACGGCTCCGCGACGTTCAGCCCGCGCCTCGGCTTTCAGTTCGAGACCGACGCGCGCACGCGCCTGCGCTTCGGCTACACGCCGGGCGGCGTGAACTCGCAGCCGCAGTCGGTCGCGCGATTCGAGGACGGTGCCATCGTGTTCCCGGAGATGGATGCGCAGCCGGTCGCCTTCGTTGACGGGCGCGCCATGATGGAGCGCAGCCGGCGTCTGGAATTCGGCGTCGAGCGCGTGTTGGACAACAATTCGAGCGTCGAGGCGACGGCCTTCTTCGACACGACGGACGGGCGCGGCGTCGGGCTGTTGAACATGCCGCTCAGCGCTTTCTCCGGCGAGCAGGGCACGGAACTTTTGAGCGTCGCCAGCCAGCAGGGCGCGGCGCGCGGCCTGCGAGTCGTCTATGCGCGCCGCATCGGCAGTTACCTGAAAACTTCGGCCGGCTATTCGTTCGGGCGCGGACAGCAATTCGCACCGGGCTTCTCCGCCGCGGACGGCGCACCCGGCGAACTCTTCCGCAACGGTTTCTTCCAGACGGTCGCCGCTCAAGTCGAATCGAGTTTCGACACGGGGACGGACGTGCGCACCGTGCTGCGCTTCTCGCCGCGCGCCGCCGTCTTCGCCATAGACCCTTTCGCCGGCCGCGTCGCGGTCTTCGACCCCAGTTTGAGCATCCTCGTGACGCAGGACTTGCCGACCTTCGGCCTGCCCCTGCAAGCCGAGGCCGTGCTCGACGCGCGCAACCTGCTCGACGCACAGACGAGCATCGAGGACGGCGACACGCTGACCATCCTGAACGCGCACCGTCGCTCCGTGCGCGGGGGTATCTCAGTCCGCTTCTAAAACCGAAAGCAGGCCGCCGTCAGTATGAAGGCAAAAGCGCACAGGCGTGAAATTTCATCGCCGCTTCGCTTTTGCCTTTCCTTATTGTCGCGCGCCGCTTCTTTGCTCTCGCACCGCGCGGACTTCGCAGTTAAAGCCGGGAAAGTCTGCTTTTTTCCGAAAACTTGGATAAATGCAAAAAGTTGGATTTAAGTTCGTCCGGCTTTAGATAACGGCGCGGACGCCGGATTGAGGGTCAAAAGTTGGAAATCAGCTTTTGCGTGTGCGATGCGACGCTCGTCTGCACGCCCGACGGGCGCGTCATCGAAGCGACGTTGTTTCGTCGGCCGACTGGAACATCAATTGCCTTTGTTTTGTCAGTTTGGGGTGTGAAAGGAGCAACGGGCGCGAGATGAAATCGGTGCTGACAACGCGGGCATGGGTGCTGCTGATAGCGGCCTCGCTCCTCGTCGCCGCCGGCACGCTCAATTTCGCGCAACGCCTGACGCGCAAGCCGCCGCCCACAGACGGCGTCGCCTGGGAGCAGACGGACAGAGGCATCTACGCGCTCTCGGTCGCCCCGAATTCGGCGGCCAGCCGCGCGGGCATCCTCGGCATCCTTCCCGGCGACCGCCTCGTCGCCATCAGCTACGACGAAGACCACAACGAACCCATCGTCTCGACCGAAGACATCCCCAAGTATCTGGAGGACGCCTCCAACTACGGCCAGCGCCTTCGCTACATTATCCAACGCCCCACGTCCGGCGGCGAGACGCGCGACTACTACGTCTATCTGGACAACCTGCAATCCATCCCCAATCGCACCGCGCGCGACTACTACATCAACTTCATCGGCATCGTCTACCTGCTCGTCGGCCTCTTCGTCCTGTTCAAGCAAGGCGGCCGCGCGCCCTTCGTCCTCCATTTCACGACGCTCTGCCTTGCCGCCTTCGTCCTACACTTCTACAAGCCCATCGGCTTTTACGAAGACTTAGACCTCGCCATCTCTTTCCTCGACGATGCGGCCTACGTCCTTTTCGCGCCCCTCTTCTTACACTTCTGCGCAATCTACCCCGTGCGCCGACACATCTCGGAGCACAGACGCTGGCTCGCGCCCCTGCTCTACGTGCCCGCTGTCGCCCTCATCATTCTGACGACGCTCATAGACTTCGTGCCGCCCTCGCGCCTCAACTTCTCCGACGCCTTCATAGGCAACCTCTACAAGGCCGAGTTCGCACACTTCTGGCTCGCGCTCGTCTCGGGCGCGACGCTGCTCGTACGCCGTTTCTGGAAGAGCAAAGTGGCGGTCGTTCGCCAGCAGTTGAAGTGGGTCGTGTGGGGATCGGTCTTGGCGGTGACACCGTTCACGTTGCTCTATGCGGTCGGCTATCTCTTCGGCGAGGTGCCGGCGGCGGTGGCGACGACCGCCGCGGGTGCGGAGCGCTGGTTGATCGACGCGGCGGTGCTGCCGCTCATTTTGATTCCGCTCACCTTCGGCAACTCCGTCGTGCGTTATCGCCTGATGGACGTTGACGTGGTGGTGCGCCGCGCCGCCGTCTACGCGCTGACGACGCTCGCCATCGCCCTGATGATCGGCGTCGTCGTCTACGTCGCGGGTCTCTATGCCTTCGGCGGCGAGGTGGTCACGCCGGGCGTCATTACTTTGCGCGTGATCATCGCCGTGCTCGCCATGACCGTCATCGTGATGACCGCCGCGCCCATCAAAAACTTCTTGCAGGAGCAGACCGACCGGCTCTTCTACGGCGAACGCTACGACCTGAGAAACGGCCTGTTGGATTTCGGGCGCACGCTCTCCGCGACGACGACGCTTGAGCCTTTGCTCGACGCGCTCGCCAGCCGGCTCGAACAAGTGCTCGGCGTGGCGCGCGTGGCGATCTTCATCGAAGACGCGCGTGCGGCTTCCGGCTATCGCGTGGCGCGTGCGGTCGGGCTGTCGGGCGAAGTGATCGTGCCGCAGGATTTCCGCGAGATGATCCGCGTGCGTTCGGCCGACACCGGCATCGTGCGCGCCGACGACATAGACCTCCAACCGGAGACGACCGGCTTCGTGCGCCGCGCGCTCCATTACTACGTGCCGTGCGTCGTGCGCGGGCGCATGGTGGCCGTCATCGGGCTGGGACGTTCGACGGGCGGCGCGCTCCTGTCTTCGGAGGATTTGGAAATCCTGCGCACCATCTCCGGCTATGTCGCCGTCGCCATCGAGAACAGCCTGCTTTACCAGGAGCAAACCGAGCGCGCCGCCGAACTCGAACTGCTCAAGGAATTCAACGAGTCAATCGTCGAATCGATCAACGTCGGGCTGCTGGCCGTCGATTCCACGGGAGGCATCACGGGCTGCAACACCGCGCTCGAAGAGTTGCTCGGCGTGCGCCGCGACGAGGCGGTCGGCGCGCGCGTCGAAGATTTATTCGCCGAAGATTTCGCAGAGACGCTGCAACAGGCGCTCGGCACGAATGGGTGGGAACTGGCCTCCCTGCGCCACATCTACAAACTCCACACCGCCACGCGCGACGGCCGTTCGCTCATTCTCAACATCGCCTTCGCCCCCCTGCGCCGCACCGAGAACGCCGCGCACACGGGCGCGCTCGTCGTGCTCGAAGACGTGACGGCGCGCGTGCGTCTGGAAGAGCAGTTGCAGCAGCGCGAAAAACTCTCAAGCATCGGCCTGCTGGCGGCGGGCGTCGCACACGAGATCAACACGCCGCTGACGGGCGTCTCCAGCTACACGCAGATGCTCCTCGGCATGCTCGCCGAGAGCGACCCGAAGCACAAGTTGTTGGAGAAGATTCACCGCCAGACCGAGCGCGCCACCGGGATCGTCAACAACCTGCTCAACTTCTCGCGCACCGGCACGGTCACGGAATTTGACGAGGTTGACGTGAACCGCGTGCTCGACGACACGCTGCAACTACTGGAGCCGCAACTGCGCCAGAGCCAGATCGAGATCGTGCGCGACTACGACCGCGCGCTCCCCGCCGCCTACGGCAACGGCGGCAAGCTGCAACAGGTCTTCACCAACCTGATCCTGAACGCGCGCGACGCCATTCCCAACGGCGGCCACATCACGCTCTCGACCGCCACCGAAGACAACGATTCTGTCATCATCCACGTTGCCGACGACGGCATCGGCATCGCGCCCGAAAACGTCGCGCGCATCTACGATCCGTTCTTCACGACCAAAGGCGTCGGGCGCGGCACGGGTCTCGGCCTCGCCGTCTCTTACGGCATCGTGCAGGAACACTCCGGCCACATCGCCGTCAACAGCGCGCCCGGCCGCGGCACGACGTTCCGCATCACCCTCCCCACCACACAGGGACGCGCCCACCTACAGGCCGCGAGCGACTGAAAAGCCGTGAATCGTGAA
>DASVPS010000083.1:0-14891 GCA_036389555.1 Pyrinomonadaceae bacterium | reverse complement strand
CGCGTTTTTCATCTCTGCTTTTTGCGGCTTCCTTCATGCTCTCCAAAGTAGGAAGCGGTGAATCATCGCCCGGCCTTCGACTGAGTCGCTCCAATTCATAGAACGCGGGGGCTAAATCGGGAGCGTACTGCTTCAGTAATGTTCCCGCCATCAAAAGAAAGCCTCTATTTTTTATCAAGCTCCCCGGCTCGCGTTGCTCCATCTTAGCGATAGTTTCAATAACATAACTAATATATGCTCTCATCACAGCATGTCCCGGTGGCGAAATTTGTCCATATCTGGGATCGGCTCTCCTATCGCTGGATGTTAAGCTACTGCTGTTATACCTGAACACCAAATCATTTAATAAGAAAAAAGTTCTTATCGCGCTCTGATCTATTAGAGAAATTGGAGTGCTGCGGAGACGTTCGATATATTGCAGGATCAGTTGGTCAGCGGCTTTACGATCCCGCGCGGCTATATCGGTAATGACTGCCCCGGCTGTTATGAGTGTGGGTTCGGCTTCAAATGCTTCGAGAGCGTATCTGCTGGCAGTCTCAATATCACCTGATTGGGCGGCTTTAACGGCTAGCCCTGTATAAGTCTGGTGCGCTTCCATTTTCCCCAACTGCTCCAATCCTAGTCGTATTAACTCTTCCGCAAAAGCATTATCCTGAGCGGCGATTGTAAGGACGCGGCTGCGCACAGCGTGCCGCGCGACCTCACCACTTACCGGGGCAGTGAGGGCTGCTCCGACCAGCCTATTACGAAGCCGCATCCTTTCCGATTCCTCCGGGAAAGTAAGTTCATAGGCTTCTCGTAATAATTTCTTAGCCCACGCTTTATCGAGCGTCCATGCGCTGGCTGCGATTTCAGCTTTGGCTAAAGCCAGTGCTAAAGGCTTATCAATCTTGGCCGCCTCATTTTCGAGACTTTGCATCTCTGAAAGCAATAGGCTCTTCTGCAAGATAACGCTATCGTCTATCTTAGTTTGGACAGACTGATCCTTACTGAAAGGGGTTAATAGAAGCACCACTATCAAAAAAAACATGGATTGTCTCATAATCGCACTCCTAAAGATCATTTTCTTACTACGCAATGTGATGTAACTCAAACAGGTTTCTTCTGGGGAAGCACATCTGAATTACATCACATTGATTATGCTTCTACTCAAAAACTTGAGTCGGGGCACACGCTGAAGCTGCTTCCTGAGATGTCAAATCGAAAAACGTGTACTCTTTTGTGATTGCATCCCACGATATAACGAAGTAGCCATGCATATCGCCATCACTGCACCGAATAGCTGTAAAACTTCCGTTTCGACTTTATCTAGGTAAACAAGTCGGCTGGCATAAGTGGGCATAGCTTCAAGAATAATGAATACTGCGACTAATGTCAGGAGAAGCAGTTTCTTCGTGGATTTCATAAAAAGGGATCGCATTGTATTTGGCTCCTTCAGTTTCTATGGAAGGTTGAGGTTCAGCCACAACATCGTGAGTGGTGTGGCATAGAGCGATACGGGTAGGCTTGCCGCGTTGAGGAGAGGTAAGCCGGAGGAACGTGAGACGCGCGCATCATATTCCCGCCCCTTGAGGTTGTCAACGAAAATGGTCGCCGGAAAATCGCCGGTCGTTGATTCCGGCGCGGCATCTATTTGCAGCCCGCGCGCCTGTTGCTTTGCGGCGCGTCGGGCGATTCGTTATACTCGACGGACTTCGCTTCGCGCGCGAGAGCGCGAATCCGGGCTTCGGACAATTTAAGGTGCTGCCGTCAATTCAGACGGCAACCGGGCGGGCGCAGGAGGCGCGTGCTGCCGTCATGTTTTCAAGAGCGGTAGAAAGCGGTAAAAGTTCTATGTATCAACTTCCCCAAGGCCAAACGAACGAGACGGAACGGGCGATTTTGCGTCGCCTGCGCGTGTGGATCGCGGCATTGGCGCTGGCATGTCTGGTGGTCGGCGTCGGCGTCGGGGCGATGCTGGCGGGGCAATCCGCAGTGGCGCAGAACGACTCTCAGCGCGCCGCGCAAAACGCGCGTGCGCCCGAAGCCCTCTCCGCGTCCTTCGCAGAGATCGCGCAGCGCGTCGAGCCGGCCGTCGTCAACATCGATACGGTCTCCGCGCCGCAGGTGGCAGCGCGCGGCGCGGGCAACGGAAACGGCAACAGCAACGATGACGACGATTCCGACGAGAAGGACGGCGAGGGCGACAATCCCTTGCTGGAAATGTTTCGCCGCCAGTTGCCGCAGCGCCCCTCGCGCGGCGTGGGGAGCGGCTTCATCGTCGATCCGAAAGGCTACATCCTGACGAACCAGCACGTCGTCGAAGGCGCGACGCGCATCACCGTGCGCTTGCAGTCGGGCGAACTGATGCGCGGTCGCGTCGTCGGTGAAGACGACGAGACAGACCTCGCGGTCGTCAAAGTCGAACCCGTGCGCGACCTGCCGACCGTCAAACTCGGCAACTCGGACGAGGCGCAGGTGGGCGACTGGGTCTTGGCCGTCGGCTCGCCCTTCGGCCTCGATCAAACCGTCACGGCCGGTATCATCTCGACGCGCGAACGCACGACGCCCGTCTCTTCCAGTTTCCAGCGCTTCCTGCAAACCGACGCCGCCATCAACCGCGGCAACTCCGGCGGCCCGCTCGTCAACATGCGCGGCGAAGTGATCGGCATCAACTCGCAGATCGCCACTTCGACCGGCGACTACAACGGCATCGGCTTTGCCCTGCCGTCGAACGAGGCCAGCTTCGTCTATCGTCAACTCGTGGCGGGCGGTCGCGTCAAGCGCGGCTACCTCGGCGTGCTGCTCGGTTCGGTGAAGGCCGAGTTCGCCCGCGTCTACGGGTTGAAGGACGCCAAAGGCGCGATCATCACGGACGTGCGCGAAGGCCCGGCGCGCGCCGCCGGCATTCAGGTCAACGACATCATCGTCGAGTTCAACGGGAAGCCCGTCGCCAACTCGCAGGACTTGATCAACAAGGTGGCGAGCACGCCCGTCGGCGAGAGCGTGCAACTGACTTTCCTGCGCGACGTGAACGGCCAACTCGAACGGAGCACCGTCAGCGTTTCGGTGGGCGAGCGTCCGCCGCGCAGCGCGGCCGAGGCGACGCCCACGCCGACGCCCTCCTCCGCTCAGGTGATACCCGCCAAGCCGGGCAATGCCGAACGCCCCGCGCTCGGCATGACGCTCAGCGAACTGACGCCGCAACTCGCCAACGAGCGCAACCTCAAGGGCGTGCGCGGCCTGCTGGTGCGCGACGTGGATCAGAGCGGGCTGGCCTACGAGGCGGAGATCGCCGAGAACATGGTCATCCAGCGCGTCAACCGCATCCCGGTCAACACGCTGGCCGAGTTCGAGCGCGTCATCAACAGTCTCAAGATCGGCGACGCGGTCGTGATGAACGTCACGTACCTCGACCGCCGCAGCCTCATCACGCAGACCATCATCCAGTTCACGTATCAATAAAAAGTGATGAGTGATGGGTGATGAGTAATGAGTGAATCACAAACACTCTTACTCATCACCCATCACTCATCACTCATCACTTAATTTATGGCACAGGCGAAAAAAGCGTTAAGCCGGACGACGAAAAAGAGCGCGCGCACGACAACAACAGCGGGCAGCGGCAATGGCAACGGCAGGCGGGGCGGCGCGCGTGCGTCGGTCAAAACTTACAGCAACTACATCGGCGGCGAGTGGGTGGCGGCCGCGGGCGGCGAGTATTTCGAGAACGTCAATCCGGCCGACACGCGCGATGTCGTGGGTCGCTTTCCCGTCTCTAGCGCCGTAGATGTGGAGCGTGCGGTGGCCGCCGCGAAGGGGGCGGCGGAAGGCTGGCGGCGGATGCCCGCCCCGCGCCGCGCCGAGATACTCTTCCGCCTCGGCAACATTCTCATCCGCGACAAAGAATCTCACGCGGCCGACATGACGCGCGAGATGGGCAAGGTCTTGAAGGAGACCGGCGGCGACGTGCAGGAGGCAATTGATTGCACCTTCTACACGGCGGGCGAGGGGCGACGCCTGCACGGCTACACGACGCCCGCCGAGATGCCCGACAAGTTCGCCATGTGCGTGCGCCAGCCCGTCGGCCTCTGCGGTTTGATCACGCCGTGGAATTTCCCTATGGCGATCCCTTCCTGGAAACTCATCCCGGCGCTCGTGTGCGGCAACACCGTCGTCATCAAACCCGCCGAAGACACTCCGCTCTCGACGTATAACTTGATCAAGGCGTGCGAGGAAGCGGGCGTGCCGCGCGGCGTTGTCAACATGGTGACGGGCTACGGCGCGGAGGCGGGCAAGCCTCTGACCGAACACCGCGACGTGCGTCTGATCTCCTTTACGGGTTCGACCGAGACGGGGCGGCTCATCGCCGGTGCGTGCGCCGACCGCAACGCCATCTGCTCGCTCGAACTCGGCGGCAAGAACGTCATCATCGTGATGGAGGACGCAGACATAGACCTCGCCGTAGAGGGCGCGGTCTGGGGCGCGTTCGGCACTTCCGGGCAACGCTGCACCGCTTCGTCGCGTATCGTCGTTCACAAGAAGGTCTATAAAAAGTTTACGCAAAAACTCGTCGAGCGCGCCGCAGGGTTGCGCGTCGGCGACGGCGCGGACGCAGACACGGACATGGGGCCGGTCATCAACGCCGATGCGGTACACAAAATTCTCGGCTACATCGAGATCGGCGAGCGTGAGGACGGCGCACGACTGGCGACGGGCGGCCGTCGGCTCGACACAGGCGCGCACGCTCACGGCTACTTTATCGAGCCGACCGTGTTCACGGATGTTGCGCCCGATATGCGCATCGCGCAGGAAGAGATTTTCGGCCCCGTCACGGCCGTCATCCCGACGAACAATCTGGAAGAGGCGGTCGAGATCGCGAACGGCGTGCGCTACGGCCTGTCGGCCGCCATTTACACGCAGGACGTGAACCGTGCGTTCCATGCGATGAACGACATGTACACGGGCATCTTCTACGTCAACTCTTCGACCATCGGCGCGGAAGTTCACCTGCCCTTCGGCGGCACGAAGGCCACCGGCAACGGCCACCGCGAAGCGGGCACGCAGGTCTTAGACATCTTCACCGAGTGGAAGTCCGTCTACATAGACTATAGCGGCAAGTTGCAGCGCGCGCAGATCGACGAAGTGAACTTCGAGTAAATCGAAATTAGTAAATCGTAAATCGTAAATCGTGAATAGATAAAAACCGGTTTCTTCTATTTACGATTTACGATTCACGATTTACGGCCTTTATGTTATTGCGAGAGCCTTACGAGCCGCGTCCCATTCGCTTCCTCGAAGAGTGGGCGATTGACGGGTGGCGGCTGAAAGTTTACGGCATCGCTTACCGGCGGGCGCAGCCGCGCGCGGAGTTGATCGAGACAGCGAGGCATGTGGCGCGCGAGTCTCTACCTGCGGCGCACACGGGCGGGAATTACGGCGTCGGCTACGTCGGCATACACGATGGGCGCGGCGCGAATTTCATCTTCGTAGACTGGTGGGCTGACGAGAACGAGTTGCATCATCGCGTCTACGCCGCGCCTTCGCAAGAGTTAAAAGATTTACCTGAGATCACGGCGACGGGTCTGTCCGTGTGCGTCTGGGATTTGCGCGTGCAGTGTTTCGAGCGCGAGGCGTGGCTCGAAACCGTGTTGCGAAATCCGCGCGGCGCAGACTGGGAAGACTACCTGCGTCGCCGTTTGAACGAAGACGTATGAACGGGGGCGTCGCCTCTCGTCGGCATACGGCGAAGGGATCGTGAGGACAGTTGTATTCGTGTCCTTGATTTTCACCCGACCTAATTTTCTAACGATTGGAGAAAAGCAAAGTGCTAGTCGGACTTCCTAAAGAGATCAAAGATAACGAATACCGCGTCGGAATGACGCCGGCGGGCGTGCGCGCGCTGGTGGACGCCGGACACAAGGTGGTCGTCGAACGCAGCGCGGGCGAAGGCTCCGGCTTCGAAGACGCGCTGTACGAGCGCGCGGGCGCGACGATCTTAGAGAGCGCGGACGAAGTGTGGGCGCAGGGCGAGATGATCGTGAAGGTCAAGGAGCCAATCGCGCCCGAATACCCGCGCATGCGCGAAGGCCAACTGCTCTTTACCTACCTGCACCTTGCGCCCGACCTCGAACTCACCCGCCAACTGCTCGAACGCAAAGTGACGGGCGTCGCCTACGAGACGATCACCGACCGGCGCGGCACGCTCCCGCTGCTGACGCCGATGTCGGAAGTGGCGGGGCGCATGGCGATTCAGGTGGGCGCGCAATATCTTGAGAAGATGAGCGGCGGGCGCGGCGTGCTGCTCGGCGGCGTGCCGGGCGTGCCGGCGGCGCGCGTCGTGATCATAGGCGGCGGCGTGGTCGGCACGAACTCTGCGAAGATGGCCGTCGGCCTCGGCGCGCACGTCACGATCATCGACAACAATCTGGATCGCCTGCGCGAACTCGACGACATCTTTCTCTCGCGCATCACGACGCTCGCCTCTTCGGCCTATGCCATTCAAGGCGCGATTGCCGAGGCCGATTTGATCGTCGGCGCGGTGCTCGTTCCCGGCGCGGCCGCGCCGAAACTGGTCACGCGCGAGATGTTGAAGAAAGTGCCGAACGGCGCGGTCATCGTTGACGTGGCGGTGGATCAGGGCGGCTGCATCGAGACGACGCACCCGACGACGCACAGCGACCCGACCTACTATGTAGAGGGCGTGCTTCACTATTGCGTCGCCAACATGCCGGGCGCGGTGCCGCGCACCTCGACCTTCGCGCTGACGAACGCGACCCTGCCCTACACTTTGAAACTGGCGAACAAAGGATTCCTCTCGGCCGTGGCGAGCGACCCCGGCCTCAAAGAGGGCGTCAACACCTACGCCGGGAAGTTGACCTACGAAGCCGTCGCGCAGGCGCAGAATCTCGAATACACGTCGCTCGACAACATACTGTCGGGCAGCGGCGTGGGCGCGGCGAAGGGGTAGAAATCCGTCCGCCCGCTTCCGGCATCACCAATTTGAGACCAAACGTTGGGAGGCCGCACTGCGAACAGTGCGGCCTCCCATGTTTTCGGATAACTTATAGGACTAAGGCTTGAACCTCAGTTATTCATCGAGAGGAGCCGCGCGAGGCAGTCTGTGAACTCTTCCGGGCGCACGGGCTTGGTGAGGTGCGCGTCGGCGTGGAGGTTGGTCGAGGGCACTTCAGCGCTCGGTTCGAGTCCGGTCAGGAGCAGGACGGGGATGCGCGCGAGTTCGGGGCGGGCGCGCAAATAGCGGCAGAGTTCGTGCCCGTTGAGGTGCGGCATCAAAGCGTCCGTCACGACGACGTCGATTTTTGCAGACAAGGCCGCCTTGATCGCTTCGAGTCCATTGGCGGCGCAGATCACCGTGTAGCCCGCGCGGCGCAGAATGACTTCAAGGTAACGGCGCACCGCCGCATCGTCTTCTGCGAGCAGGACGGTCGGCTTGGCGTGAACCTGCGGGGGAGTGTTTTTTGACGCGACCGGTTGGTCGAGAACTGTCTCAGGCATGCTCATCGTTAAATGCAAATCCCTTAGCGCGGCTTCCGCCGCTTCTGCGTGAGGCGGCGGCTCTGTCTAAATTAATGGCAAGCCGTGTGCCTGCGAGCGTCGCCGTCCGTAGTTGGGGCGCGCGATGCGGGCAACGCGCTTCGGTTGAAGCGCGCAAGTCGGGCGAATAGAAGTGCTTGCCGTAAAATTGGGAAGAGTGCTTTAGGAGACGGGCGGAAATTCCGGCCGGTTGAAATAGCTTAGAGGCCGGGGGGCGCGCTTGTCAACACACATCATTCTGGCAGTCCGCGCGGTCAGATTGCACCATCCCTGTGCGGCGTTTTGACGCGCCAGCGAGTTGAATCCGCCGCCGCGATAGACGATACTATTCGTTTCGTCAGGGTCGCAAATTCCGGCCTGTCAGGCTCGGCATGTAGAGAAATTGATTTTCAGATGTACGAATTCGCCGTCACACCAGCCATCACGCAGATTCGCCGCCGCGGCGTCGAAGTCTCGGAGGTCGCGCCCGACAGCCTCGCCGCCGAGTTGGAACTCGAAGCGGGCGACCGGATACTTCGCGTCAACGGGCGCGCCGTGCGCGACTACCTGGATTTCCGCTTCC
Organism: Pyrinomonadaceae bacterium; assembly: GCA_036389555.1. Classification (GTDB taxonomy): domain Bacteria; phylum Acidobacteriota; class Blastocatellia; order Pyrinomonadales; family Pyrinomonadaceae; genus JAIVJZ01. Next base: position 6,793 of record DASVPS010000083.1, on the reverse strand, counting down.
AGACGGGCGGCGAGACCGAACTGACGCTCGACGTGTTGAAGCGAAACGGCGAAGAGTGGGAGTTGGATATCGAGCGCGGCGAGGGCGAAGATTTCGGTTTGCAGTTTGAGAACATCGTGCCGCGCCAGTGCGCCAACGAGTGCCTCTTCTGCTTCTGCCACGGCAACCCGCCCGACGCGCGCCCCGCCCTCTCCTTCCGAGACGAAGACGTGCGTCTCTCCTTCCTCTACGGCAACTACACGACGCTCACTTCGATCACCGAGGCCGAGATGGAGCGCGTCATCGAACAACGCCTCACGCCGCAGTACGTCTCCGTCCACGCGACCGACCTCGAAGTGCGCGCCTACCTGCTCGGCGTGGACGAAAAACGCGCCGACATCCGCTCGAAGATGCGCCGCATGCTCGACGCCGGCATAGAGATTCACGCGCAGGTCGTGCTCTGCCCGGAGATCAACGACGGCGAGATTCTTGCACGCACCGTCAGAGATTTGGCCGAAGATCATCCTCTGGTGCGCAGCGTCGCCATCGTGCCGCTCGGCCTGACGCGCTACAACACAGACGCGCGCCTGACGCCCGTCACGCCGGAATTCTGCCAACGCACGATCCGGCAGGTCAGGGGGTTGCAGCGCGAAATGCACGCGCGGTTCGGCACAAATTTCGCTTTTCTCGGCGACGAGTTTTACCTGCGCGCAGGGATGAGCGTCCCCTCGCGCCGCCACTACGGCGATTACCCGCAGATCGAGGACGGCGTCGGCATGGTGCGCTCTTTCCGCGAGGAGTTTCAAAAACTCTGGCGCAGGCTCGAACGCCGCCCGCCCCGGAACCCCGCGCGCCTCCACGCCACCATCCTCACCGGCAAACTCTTCGCGCCCGAACTTGAACCGCTCATCGCGCGCCTCAACGAGCGCTTCGGCACGCGCCTGAAGGTGCTGGCTGTGGAAAATACCTACTTCGGGTCGGACATCGTCGTCGCCGGTCTGGTCACGGGGCGCGACGTGCTCGCCGTGCGCGACCGGATCGAGGGCGAGTTCGTCATTTTGCCGAGCGTCATGTTCAAATCCGACGAACCCATCATGCTCGACGGCACGAAGCGCGACGAACTCGAAAGAGAACTCGGCCTGCCCCTGTCCGTCCTGGATTTCGAGGGCTTCGCCGAACTGTTTCCGGGACGCTGAAAACTCGCGCCGGAGCCAGAAGCTTCCGGTAAACTCGGCCGCCGCCCGGCCAAACACCCATCGTAAACTGCCCAAATCCTTAAAGTTCGACGTTGCCGGGAGCCTGCCTTCCCCTGAGAATTTCATCCCGTCAGATTTCAGTAAAGGGTCTCTGGCGAAGGATGCGTGCTCGCTTCGGCGCGAGAATCTCAGTCGCCCGCGTGGGTGGGGGCGGGCGTCCGGCCGCCAGATTAATTTATTGTAGAAATCCGATAATTTGTAGAAGACAATCCAAATTTAGCAATAATCGCCGGTCTGTCTTCCGCCTGTATTAATTTAAGTTAACATCATAAACAACTTATGTTTAACCCCTGAGTGGCGGCATAGTTCTTGCCAGTATCGCCTCTAGTTAAGCATTAGGTACGGATTTTCTTACTTGACGCAAAACGTCCTTTGGAACCACCCCAAATTCTGTTTCCGCCGCTGAGCATTCTTTTTAAGAAATGCCTTACGCGGAATCCCTGTGAAAAGAGCCTACTTGTCTAAGGAGTCCACTATGAAGAGATTTATGTTAGCGGCGTTGGCGCTGTGTGTTTTTAGCGCGCTGGCCGTCGCACAAGGCAATTTTGGTAGCCTTGTCGGAACGGTCGTCGGCCCCGACGGCAACATCCCTGGTGCCACCATTACGGTGAAAGATAACCAGACCGGCAAAGAGCAAACCGTGCAAGCGAGCGAGGATGGCTCTTTCAGCATTCCGCAGCTTGAGTCTGGAACCTATACCGTGACGGTCACTGCCCAAGGGTTCAAAACCTTTAACACCAGTAACCTCAAGATCGACGTCGGCCGTCCCTTCACGCTGAACCCGACGCTTGAGGTCGGTAACATCAGCGAGACGGTGGAAGTGGTTGCCGGGGCGGATGTGGTCAATGCCTCGAACGGCGAGTTGAGTACCGCCGTCACCCCCCGCCAAGTGAGAGAGTTGCCCATCAACGGACGCAACCCGCTCAACCTGCTCAACCTGATCGCGGGTTCCAACCCGACGAGCAGTTCGATCAACGGACAGCGTTCCTCGTCGGTCAACTACACGCGCGACGGTCTGAACGTGCAGGACAACTTCATCCGCAACGGCTTCGTGTCAGACCAGCCGACCGTCGATGATACGGGCGAATTCACGGTGATCACGCAGAACGCCGGCGCGGAATACGGCACCGGCTCGACGCAGGTCGTGCTCGTCACGCCGCGCGGCGGCAGCGATTTCCACGGCAACCTGTTCGCCTTCAATCGCAACTCGCGTTTCGCCGCTAACAACTTCTTCAACAACTTCAACAACGTGCCCCGCGCGTTCCTTAATCGCAACCAGTTCGGCGGCACGCTTAGCGGCCCCGTGACTGTGCCGCACTTCGGCGAAGGTGGCCCGACGTTCCTCAGAGGCAAAGCGTTCTTCTTCGTTAACTACGAAGGATTCCGCCTCGCCAACCAGGTGCCGGTTTCGACCACGACGCTTCTGCCCGCGGCGCGCAATGGCACCTTCAGCTATACCGACAACGGCGGCGTGGCGCGCACCGTCAACGTTCTGAACGGCACGGGCTTCAACCTGACTACGACCGCGAACCAGACCGTCTTCAATACGGCTGGCGGCGTGCTCAACGTTGACCCTCTGATCCAGAGCCGTATTCTCAACGCGCTCCCGAATGAGGGAAATGGTGCCACGACCGGCATCAACTTCCTGCAAACCGTCGCCTTCCAGCGCAGCAACCCCGAAACCCGCGACGGCATCACCGGCCGCTTCGACGTTGACTTCAACGATCAGAACTCGTTCAACTTCGTGTTCAAGCGCAACACCATCACGGACGCGCGTACAGACATCGCCGCCGGTTTCTCCACCGGCACGTTCGCCAGCCAGGGTGGCCCGACGACGCTCGTGGTGGCCGCCTACCGCATGTCGCCGACCACTTCCTTCTCCAACGAGATTCGTGGCGGCTACCAGCGCTCCGAACCCTTCTTCAATGCCGACACTGACCCGACGAGCCTTCCGTTCCTGCTCTCCATCCCGCTCGTCACCAACCCGGAACCCAGCTTCCAGAGCCAGGGTCGCAACACCGATTACTACAATATTCAGGACAACGCGACCTACACGCGGGGCAACCACTCGCTGCGCTTCGGCGCGCAGGGGCAGTATTACCGGATCGCGGCGCTCAATAACGCCGCCATCACCCCGGTCTACAGCATCGGCTCGACGGGCGTTACGGCGACTCCCGGTTTGACCGGCGGGCTGTTTCCCGGCGGCATCAACACGACCGACCTCGCCCGCGCCAACAGCTTGCGCTACCTGCTCGGCGGCGTCATCGCCAGCGGCACGCAGAGGGCTAACGCCGTCAGTTCGACCTCCGGTTTCATTCCGGGCGCGAATTCGCTTCGCCAGTTGAGATTTAATAACTACGCGGCCTATGTCTCGGATCAGTGGCGCGTCTCGCCGCGGCTGACCCTGAACATCGGCTTGCGCTACGAACTCTACACGCCGCTCAATAACCCGCAAGGGTTGTATCTGGAGCCGACGCTGCCGGCCGGTGCCGACCCCATCGCCACGCTGCTCAACCCGGTCGGACAGTTCCAGTTGGTCGGCGGCAACGCGGGCAACCGGGGCGATTTCTTCAAGGCCGACAAGAACAACTTCGGCCCGAACATCAGCTTCGCTTATTCGCCGAACTTCACGAACAATTTCCTCGGCAGGTTGTTCCCCGGCGAGGGTAGAACCGTCATCCGCGGCGGCTACCGCGTCAACTACGTCAACGACGAGTACGTGCGCGCGCCTGATAATGCCGCGCTCAACAATTCCGGCCTCGGTTCGTTTGACGCTCCGGCTCGTTTAGGCGGCGCGGCCAACGGCGGGACGCAGTTCAGAATCATCGGTGCGGCCAGCGCCCCGACGCTCGCGCCCATCGTGGTGCCGCCCTCGGCGTTTGGCCCCGGCGGTACCGGCACACGCACCTTCTTACAGAACAACCAGGCGGCGGGTGCCGGCGTGGGTGGCTACGGCGGAACGATTTCGCTCATCGACCCGAACTTCCAGGTGCAGCGCAACTACGAGTACAACTTCGGTATCCAACGCGAAATCGGATTCCAGAGCGTGCTCGAAGTCCGCTACGTCGGCGGCTACAGCACAGAACTCGTGCGCTCGATTGACTACAACCAGATCGACATCCGCAACAACGGGTTCCTGGCCGACTTCATTCGCGCGCAGCAGAATCTGGCGCTCGTGGACGAGCGCAGGGCGCAGATCATCGCCGCCAATCCGAACGCGACCACGGCGCAGCTCAATGCCCTGCTGGCTCCGTTCCCCGTCAGTGGCGCGCAGAACGCGGCCATTCCGGGCAGTCAGGCCTTGCCGGTCTTTTCGCGGCTCGATGCCGGCGGCGCTTTGAACAACGCCACCGTCATCACGGCCTTGCGTAACGGCATCCCGGCCGGTCTGGCGGAAACCTACGTCATCAGCGGTTTCACCGGCGTCCAGTTCCTGGCGAACCCCAATGCGGGCGTTGCCAACTACACGACGAACGGCGGTCGCTACAACTACAACTCGCTTCAGGTTGAAGTTCGTCGCCGCTTCACGGGCGGTCTGGCGCTGCAAGGCAATTACACGTTCCAGAAAATTCTGACGGACGTGACGGGCAGCACCGACGAAGTCAACCAGACGCGCGTTGAGCCTTACCTCGACAACGAGAACCCGGATCGCGACTACGGCCGTGCCATTTACGACCGCGCGCACACCTTCAATTTCAACGGGCAATACGAATTGCCCTTCGGCAACGGCAAGCGCTTCTTTAACCAGGGCGGCATTGTCAACCGACTCATCGGCGGCTTCCAGATTTCGTCGATTGTCAACATCTCGTCCGGCGTGCCCACGACCATCACCGATGCGCGTGCCACGTTGAACCGCGCCGCTCGCTCCGGCGTGCAGCCTGCCAGCTCTTCGCTGAACGGCGAGCAGATTCAACAGCTCTTTGGCGTCTTCAAAACGCCGAACGGCGTGTTCGTCATCGACCCTCGCGTGCTCTTTGCGACGGCCGTTCGGCGTAATGCCGCCGGCGTGGTCGTCGAGACGCGCACCGGAGTTGACCTGACCCAACCGCTGCCTGCCGGTTTCACCCTGACCGAAGTTCGCGGTGCAAGCCCGGTCGGCACGGCTCCTTTCGCCGGCCAGGTCTTCTTCCAGAACGCGCCCGGTTCGACCGGCAACCTGTCGCGCAACTTCCTGAACGGCCCCATCTACATCAACTGGGACGCGGGCTTGCTCAAGAACATCAGCATTACGGAGAATACCCGGTTGCAACTTCGCGCCGAGGTCTTCAACGTACTCAATCGCGCCAACTTCTTTTCCGGCAACCTTGATGTGAACAGCACCAGCTTTGGCCGTCTCACTTCATCTGGAAATGCTTATGCGCCGCGCGTCGTGCAGTTCGGAGCGCGCTTCGAGTTTTAACGCATCATCCTGCTCATAAACAGGATGGCTGACTCTTCGAGAGCGGTGCTTTTGCAAAAAAGCACCGCTCTCTTTTATTTGCCGCCCGCGCGTTTTGCTTGCCCTAGTTGGCTTCCCCGGAATAGTCTATAATCCCGGCTGGCCGATATTCCGCCGCATGAGCGTCACGCGGCGACGACGCTTCCAAGCGCCTTTTGTCTATTTAACGATCCTATTTCAACCTGACAGAACAAGCGACTACTTCGCCGGGGCACTCTGCATCTGCTTGCGCCCCGTAACGCACATCTCGAAGGAGAATTAAAATGAGAAAGATTCATCTACGCCGCCGCGCCCTGACCCTCCTTTTCTGCGCTTTATTTGCCGCGCCGGTCTTTTTAATGAGCGCGCCGGCCTCCAGCGCCCTGACCGAGGATAAAATGAAAGCCGAGGATGTGATCGCCAAACATCTGGAATCCATCGGGACGGCCGCCGCGCGCACCGAGGCGCAAAGCCGCGTCGTCGTCGGCACATCGCGCGCGGTTTTCAAAGCGCGGAACAATGCCGGTGCGATTGAAGGACGCACCGTGATGGCTTCGGAAAACAACAAGGTCTTATTCGGGATGGGATTCGACAACCCGGATTATATCGGCGAGAAGTTTGGCTTCGACGGGAAGAAGTTCACCGTGGGCTACCTGAAGCCGGGCATACGCTCGACGCTCGGAAGCTTTATTCTGATTCACGATAACGTCTTCAAAGAGGGTCTCATGGGCGGGACGCTCTCTTCGGCCTGGCCGCTGCTGAATCTGGCGGAGCGAAAAGTCAGGTTGGAATACGCGGGCACAGACAAGATCGGCGACCTGCCGGTTCATAAGATCAGGTATATGCCGAGCAAAGGTTCAGACCTGCAAATCAGCCTCTTCTTCGACGCCAAAACCTTTCAACACGTGCGCACGCAGTATGACCGCGTGGCGGGCGCACGCTTCAGCGCGGGCGGCGTCGATAGTCAGGCTTCCGCGAGAGCCGCGCGTTACCGAATGACGGAGGATTTCTCGGATTATAAGAAGGAAGGCAACCTGACTCTGCCGCACAGTTACAAACTCCAGTTGGAGATCGAGAACACGGGCGGCACCTCCGTCCACAAGTGGGAGATGCACCTCGGTCAGTTCGCTTTTAATCAGCC
>DASVPS010000082.1:0-7846 GCA_036389555.1 Pyrinomonadaceae bacterium | reverse complement strand
GTTGGCGGAACGCTTCGAGGCGAGCAGGTTGGGGATGGCGATGGCGGCGATGATGCCGATGATCGCGACGACGATGAGGAGTTCGATCAGTGAGAAGCCGCGTTGGCCTTTATTCTGTTGCATTTCTTTTGTGTGCTCCTTATAGCAAGGGAAATGGTTGGATTTTAGTGTTCACGCGCCAACGGTCGCCGTCTGACGGGCTTGAGCGCCGTGCGGACTGAGAAGTAACAAGAGTCATGCCACACGCGCCGCGGTGTCGTGCGACGCGCAGAGAGGCAGCAAATGGCGACTTTTTCGGCGTGGAAACATGAGATGAGCCGGATGGCTCGAAGGCGACAGGAGACGATTAACAAAACTCGTCAGATGAAGAGTGACGAATTTTGTCAAAAGGGAGGGTTACGGATGCGCGTCGCACCCGCTTGTTTCGACGGACGGTGTCCGGGTCAATTGTCCTGGGGAGATGGTCAAGGTTTTCGACCGTGTGTGCGAAGGGAGAAGCCGACCGAAGGCTGGCGTTTAGCGTGCGCGACGTTAATAACTGATCGGCGCGCTCGTGGCGTCGGCAGCCCTTCCGCTCTGGCTGCGAATGACGCCGGAAACGTCGAGATAGTAATACTGCCACGGCGCGATGGAGGGCGCGGCCGTCACTTCGTAAAAGTTCGGAGAGAGTGTGGCGGGGTTGATGACGAAGGTGTAATTGCTGCGCGTGCCGGAGGCGAGCAGCGGGTCGTCGAGCGCGTTTGCGGCGCGAAGCGCGGCCAAATCGCCGTATTCGGGGTTGCGCATGCGGTAGGAGATTTCGGCCGTGTGGATGAGTCGCAGCGAACTGAACGCGCTGGCGTTGTGTGCGGCCTGACGCGAATTCAAGAAGTGCGGAACCGCGATTGACGCCACGATGCCGATGACCGCGACGACGATGAGAAGTTCGATCAGTGAGAAGCCGCGCTGACCCGTTTGAGTGGGGGAATTCTGCATCGTTGTCCTCTTGAAACGCACGCAATCAATAATCAATCTGACTGACCGGGTGGTCAATCTGCATCCTCCACGAGCAAGGCTCATGCCAGTGAGACGAAAAGGTGAAAGTGTAAAGTGTAAAGGTTAAAGAGAGGAAACTGCCGAGCCTCTTCTTCCTTAACCTTTCCCCCTTACGCTTTCACCTTACCCTTCGATTGTTTATTCGTGTGCGCCGCGCGCGGCGTCGTTGCGGATTTGCGCGGTGAGATTGCGTATGCCGTGTTTGTCGAGGAGGTGGCGCAAACTGCGTACGGAGAGTTGGAGGAGTTCGGCGGCGCGCGTCTGGTTGCCGCCGGTGCGTCGCAGGGCTTCGAGCAGGTAGGTCTTCTCTAACTGGTCTAGGTGCGCCGTCAGGTTGAGTCCGTCGTCGGGCAGGTCGAGCGCGTCGGCGATGCGCTCGGGGCTGTAGTTTGTGATCTGTTCGGGGAGCCGTTCGGGTTGAATCTCGTCTGTGCGTTCGAGCGCGACGGCGCGTTCGATGGTGTGTTCGAGTTCGCGCACGTTGCCCGGCCAGGAGTAGCGTTCGAGCAGATTCATGGCGCGCTCGGAGACGCCGAGCGCGCGCCCGGCCTGCTTGCAATACTTCTCCGCGAAGTGCATGACGAGTTCGGGGATGTCTTCGCGCTTCTCGCGCAGCGGCGGGAGTTCGATAGGGATCACCGAGACGCGATAAAACAGGTCTTCGCGAAACGTCCCGGCCTTGACCATCGCCGGCAGGTCGCGATTGGTCGCGGCGATGACGCGCGCATCCACGCTCAATTCTTCGTGCCCGCCGACGGGGCGCACCTTGCGCTCTTGCAGCACGCGCAGCAGTTTCACCTGCATCGCCGGCGACATCTCGCCGATCTCGTCGAGAAAGATCGTGCCGCGGTCGGCCGCTTCAAATAAACCTTTGCGGTTGGCGGTTGCGCCCGTGAACGCGCCGCGCACGTAGCCGAAGAGTTCCGATTCGAGGAGCGTCTCGGTGAACGCGCCGCAGTTGATTGAGACGAACGGCTTGTCGTTGCGCGGTGAGAGGTTGTGGACGGCGCGCGCCACGAGTTCCTTGCCCGTGCCCGATTCGCCCGTGATCAAGATCGTGGACTGCACGGCGGCCACCGTCTCGATCATCTGGTAGACGCCCTGCATGCGGGGCGAGCGACCGATGATTTGATCGAGCCGCCCGCGCTCGCTCTGCGTCTTGCGCCAGCCCTGAATCTCCTGCTTGAGTTGGCGCAGTTCCAGCGCCTTCTCGACGATCAGTTTCAACTCGTCCACGTCGAAGGGCTTCTGGATGAAATCGTCCGCGCCGAGTTTGAACGCCTCGCGCGCCGTCTCGACGGTCGCAAAGGCCGTCATCATCACGACGGCCGTATCCGGCGACAACTCGCGCGCCGCGCTCAGCAATTCGATGCCGCCCATGTCCGGCATCCGCACGTCGGAGACGATCAAATCGGCCGGCGTCTCGCGCAACATCTCGACGGCGCGCCGCCCGTTCTCCGCCGCGCGCACCTGATGCCCCGCGCGCCCGAACACCAGCGACAACAACTGCCGCATGCCCTGTTCGTCGTCAACAATGAGTATGTGTGCCATAAAGCGAGTGGTCGAAGTGATAAGTGATGAGTGATGAGTGATGAGTTAAGAACAAACGCCTTGTCTTTTACTCATCACCCATTACCCATCACTCATCACTTCGGTCTGTCAGGTAACTCGATGATGATCGTCGTCCCGTCCCCTTCGCGACTGCGGACGTTTATTGTACCACCATGATCGCGGATGATTTGATAAACAATCGAGAGGCCGAGTCCGGTGCCGCCCGTCGTGGAGGAAGAGAACGGCTCGAATAATCTTTCGACCTGTTCGGGCGACATCCCCTGCCCGGTGTCTGTGAAGGCGATGCGGACGCGGCCGTAATTCGTCGGGCGCAATTCGACGCGCAGCCGCCCGCCCGTCGGCATGGCCGAGAGCGCGTTGCGCGAGAGGTTCCAGAAGACCTGACGCAGGCCTGCCGCGTCGGCCTGCACGCGGACAGGCTCGTCCGGGAAATCTTCTTCGATAGTGTGGCCGTCGCGCGTCTCCGGACTGTGGCGCAGGAGCGTGAAGGTCTCGCGCAGGGGTTCGCGCAAGTCCGTGTCGGCGAGCGAGACGGGGCGCGGGCGCGCGTAGGTGAGAAAGTCCGTGATGATGTGGTTCAGCCGGTCGGATTCGCGCAGCACGATCTCCATGAGTTCGGCCTGCCCGGGGTCGCCGTTCATCTCTGAGCGCAACACTTGAATCGAGCCGCGCATGGCCGCGAGCGGGTTGCGTATCTCGTGCGCGATGCCTGCGGCGACGCGCCCCACGGCCGCGAGCCTGTCCTGCCGCCGCGACGTTTCTTCGAGCGCGCGCACCTGCGTCAAATCCTGAAACGTGATGACGAGTCCGGTGCGCGCGCCCGTCTCGCCGAAGAGCGGGAAGATGCTGTAGCCGAGGCGCAGGCGCAAACCTTCGGCGGTGAGACAGTCGGCCTCGTAACGCGGGCTGGTCGCGCCCGCCTCGGCCGCGCGCAGAGACTCCTCCACCTTCGGGGCGAGCGCGCCGAAGAGGATGGACACATCCTGCCCACGCAGGGCTTCGGCCGTGTAGCCCGTGATCTCTTCGGCGGCGGCGTTGAAAGTGTAGATGAGACCGGCGAGGTCGGTCGTGACGAGGCCGGAGCGGATTGATTCGACGATGCGCTCGTGCAACGCGCGGAGGTCTGCCAGCGCGTGCTTGGCTTCGATGAGTTGGACTTCGGAGTGCGCCTGTCGTTCGGCGAGGCGCGAGGCGAGCAACCCTACGACGAAGAAAGAGATGTCGTATAGCCCTACGTTCCCGATCACTTCCGGCACGGACGCCGCAGACACATCCCCCGCACCCGCACCAAACCACCCGGATGCCCCCGCGAAGACGACGAACGTGTAGCAGGCGGCGCATCCGACGGAGGTGATGAGCGCGCCGCGCACGCCGAGGAAGATGCCCGCCGCCGAAATGATGACGATGTAGAGCGCGACGTAGGGCGAATGCAGATCGGCGCGAATCGCCGTGAGCCATGTGACGAGAAGCACGTCGCAGAAAATCTGCGCCCCGGCCTGCCACTGCAAAGGCACGCGCGAAAAGCGCAGCGCGGCGGCGGCCAGCGCGGAGAACAGCAGCACGGCCAGCCCGAAGACGAGCGTGCTGCGCAGCGAGTCGAGGCTCGCCGCGCTCGCCCCTCCTCCTGCGCTCCTCCCGAACATGAGGCTCAACCCGAAGAGCGCCACGGCCAACCCGAAACGACCGGCGATGAGCCACCACATTTTGCGGCGCAAAGGTGCGCCCGCTTTCGCCTGTGCCTGCTCTTCACGCATCACGCTTCAAGCCTATCACAAATAAGGACGGGCGGCCGGAAGAAACATAAACGCCGCGCGTCGCGCTGCACATGCGTGTGCCGGGTCAAGGCGCTCGATCCGGTCTCATACGGGTTCGACGCAGAGAGAGAGAGCAGGTGCGCGCCGTCTCGCGTCGCGTCAGTGTGGATTTTGTTAGTCGCGCGAGTGTTTGTGAGCGGCGAGGTGCGTGGTCAGGTCAACGGGCGCGGTCGAAAAAAAGTGCGCCGGCCTATCTTGCGAAGCGCGCGGAGTATGTTGTAATCACATCAGGTATTTACGGTTTGCATAAAAGTTGGCAGAGATATGTAACCCGAATATTGTTAAAAAATAATTCTTGACAGGCAACCGAGTGGAGTTTAAAGTGCCTGCACCCCTTGAGAAAAAGTTAGATCCTGTTCTCACCAAACCCCTGAATCTCTTCAGCCGTGTTGGAGATTCTGTGCGTCAGGCATCCTTTAAGTATTGTCGTCATAATCATCATCCGCTGAGCGGCCGCAATCGTGTAACTCAGCGCTCGGATTGAACGGGCAAATCTCGTCATGAGAGGGAATATTAATCAAGGTTTAGGGTAAATAAATGTCCCCGCCGTCACTTGCCGGTGACGGCGGGGACAGTTTGCGTAAACAACTTTCGCCACATCGCTGCGCACAAAAGATGTAACGCCGGACAGCCCGCATCTTAGCGCATCTTGTGGCATCTGCTCAACCTTTATCTTCTTCCGGGGAGATGTTTTCAGATGCGCGCCAGCCACTGCGACACTCGCTTCCACGCACGCGAAACTCTCCTGCAAACACGTCTCCGGTTAGCGCGTCGCGCGTCGTCAAGATTTACGACCCGACGACAAACCCGTTAGCGCAAGAGGTGAGTTTATGTCTACAGATCGTGCCCACCGCCAATCGCTCCTGTCTCTCGTGATGTTCTGCGCGGCCTTCTTCGCCGTGATGTGCGCCTTGCCGTCGAGTGCGGCGGGGCAAACCGCGAAGCCGACTCCGACTCCAACTCCGACCCCAGCTTCGGCGTCTACCTCATCAGCCTCGGCGTCATCAGCCCCGGCGGCATTCGCCCCGGAGCCGACCCCGACGCCGATAGTCCTTGAGGAGCCGACTCCGACGCCCGACCCGGCGCAGCAGGATCAAGGCATCGATGAGCCGTCTATCGCCGACGACCTGCTCAAGGAAGAGCAGCCCGTAGAGGACTCGTCCGGGCCGACCTCGGAGAGCGAGGAAGCTTTCCTCTCGCAGGATTACAAAGAGGCGCGCGCCAGCACCAACGACACCTACAAGGTGACGGAAGACCCGAACGCCATCGGGTATGAGTACACGACCGCGTCGAGCGGCCGTTCGCCGTGCGAGCGCACGATCAAGGCGAGCGTCGTCGCTTTCGATCAGGTCTTCTTCTGGAACCGCCTCGGCGCGGTGCAGCCGCAGGGCATGATCTTCGCCCTGCGCCACAACGTCGTGCCGATTGATTGGCGCAGGGGACTCTCGCCCGGCAACGTGCGCCTGCGCGGCGACAAGCGGCCGCGCCCGCTCGTGCTGCGCATGAACGTCGGCGATTGTTTGCAGATCGATTTCCAGAATTTACTCAACCCCGTCCCGGTTGACGAAGAGCAGCCCGCCACGCGCCACGCCTCCATCCACGTCGTCGGCATGCAACTCGTCAACGACATCAAGGACGACGGCTCGAACGTCGGCCGCAACCCAAGCCCGCCCGGCGGCCTCGTCGCGCCCGGCGGCCGCACCACCTACACGCTCTACGCCGACGGCCAGATGAAGGAAGGCGTCCACCTGATGTACAGCGCGGGCGCGACGACGACCGGCGAAGGCGACGGCGGCCAGATTCCGCCGGGTCTGTTCGGCGCCGTCAACGTCGAACCGCGCGGCGCGGAATGGTATCGCTCGCAGTTGACGCGCGACGAACTCCAGATGGCGACCGTCGGGCGCACGCCGGGCGGCCAGCCGATCATCAACTACAACGCCGTCTATCCGTGGTGGCATCGTTATCGCGGCCTGCCGATCCTGAAGATCATGAACAAGAACAGGATCATCGTCCATCAGGATTTGAACGCCATCATCATGGGGCCGGGGCGCGGTCGATTCCCCGCCGGCACTTTCAAAGACATCCCCGTCGTCGCGCCGAACCGCGATTGGCCGTTCCGCGAATTCACCATCATCTATCACGACGAGATCGGCGCGGTGCAGGCGTTCCCGCATTTTGAAGACGGGCATCCTGAAAACCTTGAGTTCACCCTGCACGGCAGCCGCGACGCCTTCGCCATCAACTACGGCACGGGCGGCATCGGCTCGGAGATTCTCGCCAACCGTCTCGGCGTCGGGCCGATGAAGGATTGCAAAGAGTGTCTGTTTGAAGAGTTCTTCCTGTCGGCGTGGGCGGTGGGCGATCCGGCCATGGTCGTTGATCGTCCGGCCAACTCGCCCTGCACGGTTGAAGCTCTGCGCGATGGGCGTTGCACGGACAGCCTCGTCAACCCGCCACCGGGATTCAAGGCGACGAAAGCTTTCTACCCGCAAGACCCCTCGAACGTTCATCACAGCTATCTCGGCGACCACGTCAAACAGCGCATCGTGCATGCGGGGCCGAAAGAACACCACATACACCACCTGCACGCGCACCAGTGGCTCAAGTCGGCCGACGGCGAAGGCTCGTCTTACAACGACAGCCAGGCGCTCGGGCCGGGTTCGGGTCATAATCTCGAAATCACGCACAGCGGCAGCGGCAACCGCAACCTGACCGCTGGCGACTCGATCTTCCACTGCCACTTCTACCCGCACTTCGCCCAGGGGATGTGGGAACTCTGGCGCGTCCACGACGTGTTCGAGGAAGGCACGCGGCTCGATTTCTTCGGCCGCCCGGCGCAGGGCGCGCGCGCTCTGCCCGACGCGGAAATTTTGCGCGGCACGCCGATCCCGGCCATCGTGCCTCTGCCCGGCGGCGCGGCCTCTAACATGGCGCAGTATGCGATGGCTCCGATGCCGCAAGCGCAGGCATACATTGTCAACGGGCAGATTCAGATAACGGGCGCGGGCAATCCAGGCTTCCCGTTCTTCGTGCCCGCGAAGATGGGACATCGCCCGCCGCACCCGCCGCTCGACACAGAGTTTGACGCCGGTCTCCCGCGTCACATCATTTTCGACGCGCGCGTCTCGCTCGAACAACACACGCGCACCAGTTTCGATAAAGAGATCGCGGACATCAGGGCACAGGAGATTCGTGAGACGGGCGAACCCGTCGAAGTGGCCGCGATGAATTATCACGCGCAACCTACTCACCCCAGCTATCGCACGGACGGCTCGGCTGCTCCGTTCCTCACCAACGGCCTGCCGCCCATCGCGGGCGCGCCCTTCGCTGACCCGTGCGTGACGGATCGCTTCCCTGTGAGCGGCCCGCCCGTCCTGACCGTCAGCCCGCGCGGGCGGCCGGTGACGTACAAGGGCGTCATGTTC
>DASVPS010000081.1:0-10927 GCA_036389555.1 Pyrinomonadaceae bacterium | reverse complement strand
ACGGGTCTTCGTTTCGCCGACGCGGGTTTCAAACTATCGGTCGTGCTGGCCTTCGGGCTGACCGTCCTCGTCGGGCTAACGATCCCGGAACGCCTCCGCCAGCGCGAGCGCGGCATCGAGGCGGCGAAGAACGTCGAGGGCTACGAAGCGATCAAAGTGCTCTACGAGTACCGCGCGCGTTTCAACTCTTTCCCCGCGACCGCCGAAGATTTACAAAAGCTGCCCGACCCGGACGGCTCCGTCGCGCGCCTGATGGCCGCGATGCGTTCGGAAGCTTACGAGCCGCAGTCGGCCATCGCCGCGCTGCCGCCGGTCACGACGAAGACGCGCGCGACGCGCGCCGCCGCCAACGTACCGATCCGCCCCGTCGCGCTGCGCACCGCCATCGGCGGAGACGTGGCGGGCGAAGCCCTCTCCTTCACGAACTACAAGTTGCGTCTGCCGGGCAAAGACAACACGCTCGGCACGGAAGACGACCTGATGATCCGCGATGGCGTGATCATCCCCGCGCCGCCGCTGCCGCAAGCCCCTTCGCGCGCGAACCTGACGGGCAGCAACGGCACACAGAAACCCTGACGCGCCTCACCTCAAGCGAATGGGATTACGCAATCTCTTCAAGCGGAAAAAGGTTGACACCGAGGCGGCGCGACGCGCCGCCTTGCTGCGCACCGGGCGCGTCGGCGATGGCGTCGTCCTCGACGCCACCGTCACGGACGCGGGCGAGATCACGCACGTCTTCTACACCTACAGCGTCAACGGCGTCGAATACGAATCCTCCCAAACCCTCGACGAAGCCCAACGCCAACATCAAGGCGACTACTATCCCGGCGCGCACATCACCGTCCGCTACGACCCGCACCGACCCGCCAACTCCGTGGTCGTCTAAAAGCAGAGGTCAGAGGTCAGAGGTCAGAGGTCAGAGGTCAGAGTTTAGAGTTTGGGGGTCAGTAGTTGACTTTTCTAACCTCTGACCTCTAACCTCTGACCTCTATTAATTATGTTTAGAAAAATTCTGATCGCCAACCGGGGCGAGATCGCGGTGCGCGTGATGCGCGCGTGTCGCGAACTGGACATACAGACCGTGGCCGTCTATTCCGAGGCCGACGCGGCCGCCCTCCACGTGCGTCTCGCCGACGAAGCCTACCTGATCGGCCCCGCGCCTTCGGCCGAAAGTTACCTGCGCATCGAGCGCATCATCGAAGCGGCGCGGGCGTCCGGCGCGGAGGCGATTCATCCGGGCTACGGCTTTCTGGCGGAGAACGCGGAGTTTGCGCGCGCGTGCGCGGCGGCGGGGCTGACGTTCATCGGGCCGCCGGCCGAAGCGATGGAGTTGATGGGTTCAAAGACAAACGCGCGGCGCGCGGCCATCGCCGCGGGCGCGCCCGTCGTGCCGGGTACGACCGACGCTTTGCGCTCGGCGGAAGAGGCGCGCGAGACGGCGGCGCGCTTCGGCTATCCCGTCATGCTCAAGGCCGCGGCGGGCGGCGGGGGCAAAGGCATGCGGCTCGTCGCGGGCGCGGAAGAGATCGCGTCGGCTTTCGAGGCCGCGCAGTCCGAAGCGCTCGCGGCTTTCGGCGATGCCTCTGTCTATCTGGAAAAGGCTGTGGAACGCCCGCGCCACATCGAGATTCAAATCTTCGCCGACACGCACGGCCACACCGTCCATCTCGGCGAGCGCGAGTGTTCCATTCAGCGCCGCCACCAGAAGGTGATCGAAGAGTGTCCTTCGCCCATAGACGACCCGACGTTGCGTGCGCGCATGGGCGCGGCGGCCGTGGAGATCGCGCGCGCGGCAAACTACGTCGGCGCGGGCACGGTCGAGTTTCTCGTCTCGGACGTGACGCGCGAGTTCTACTTCCTTGAGATGAACACGCGCCTGCAAGTCGAGCACCCGGTGACGGAACTCGTCACGGGCATTGACCTCGTGCGCGAGCAGATCATGTGCGCCGCCGGCCACGCGCTCTCTTTCACGCAGGCCGAGGTCGAGTGGCGCGGCCACGCCATCGAGTGCCGCGTCTATGCGGAAGACCCGGACAATAATTTCCTCCCCTCGCCCGGCCGCATCACCTCGCTCCGCGTGCCTTCGGGGCCGAACGTGCGCGACGACGGCGGCGTCTACGCGGGCGCGGAAGTTTCCATCTACTACGACCCGATGATCTCGAAGCTCGCCGCTTGGGGACGCACGCGCGGCGAAGCCATCGCGCGCATGCGACGGGCGCTGGCCGAGTACACGGTCGGCGGCATCAAGACCACGCTCCCCTTCTTCCGCGAGATCGTCCGCGACGAGGAGTTCATCGCGGGACGACTCGACACAGGCTTCATCGAACGCTTCAACCAACGCCGCGACGCCGCCGCCGCACAGCAGGCCGCGCGCGACGCCGAAACAAACGAGACCGCGCCGGCCGGTGACGCCGCGGCTGCTGCGGCCGACGCTGCCCGGCGCGATATCGCCATCATCGCGGCCGCGCTCGCCGCATCGCAGAACGCACCGGCGACAAACGACGGCGCACAGTCGGCCGCCCAAACGCCGAGCCAGTGGCGCGTTATGGGTCGCATCGCACAGCATCGTTCGCGCGATCTGCTTTGAAGAAGTTGCAACTCAAATCTCAAAGTTGACAAATTGAACTCTGATGCTCCGGGGCACAGTTAAGCATGAAACTCAACGCGGAAATTGACGGCCACAGCTACGCGCTCGACGTGCGGCGCGAGGGCGCGCGCGTGGAAGCCTCGGTTGACGGGCGGCGTTACGAACTCGAAGCGCGTGAGACGGAGGCCGGGGCGTTTTTGCTGCTCGGAGCGGGCGGGCGCGTGTACGAATGCCGCGTCAACCGCGCGGCAACGCCGGGCGGAGCGCGCGAAGTGCAGATCGGCGATGAGGTGTTTCAGGTCAGGCTCGTTGACCCGAAGCGTCTCGGCGGCGGGCGCGGCGCGGGCGCGGAGACGAGCGGGCGCGCGCAGGTTGCGGCTTCGATGCCGGGCAAGGTGGTGCGCGTGCTGGTCGAAGCGGGCGCGACCGTCGAGGCGGGCGATGGGCTGGTCGTTGTTGAAGCGATGAAGATGCAGAACGAGTTGAAGTCGCCGAAGGGCGGCGTGGTCGTCGAAGTGCGTGCCGAGGCCGGGGCGACGGTCAACGCGGGCGACGTGCTGGTGGTCGTCGAATGAGCGTCGCATGAAGATGGCGGAACATTCTCGTGTGACGGTCGCGCCCGAAGATTTGCGCGTGGTGCTGTGGGATATTGACGGGACGCTCCTGCGTTCGGTGCGCCCCGGCGCATTCAGGGATTACGTCGTGCCCGTCTTAGAGAGCATCTTCGGGACGGCGGGGACTATACACGAGATGCGCGTGTCGGGCATGACCGACTTGCAGATCATCTGTGAAGCCCTCAGCGACGAAGGCATCACGTCCGAACACGTCCGCGAGCGCGTCGCAGAAATTCGCACGCGGTTTATGTTCGAGATGGAGCGCGTCGCGGCCACGGCGACCGCCGACAATCCGCTTTTCCGATCTCTCGACGGCGCGCGTGAGATTCTGGAGCGCATCGCGGCGCACCCGCGCTATCGCTCGTCGCTCCTGACGGGCAACCTCGAACCCGCCGCGCATTTGAAGCTGCGTCTCGTCAGTCTCTCAGAATTCTTCCAACAACTCCGCGGCGCGTTCGGCGACGACTCGCACGACCGGCGCGACCTGCCCGCCATAGCCGCCGCGCGCATCAACGCACGGCTCGGTCTCGCCCTCAGCCCCGCACAATTCATCGTCATCGGCGACACGCCGAACGACATCGCCTGCGCCAAACATTTCGGCGCGCGCGCGGTCGCCGTCTGCACCGGGCGCTTCGACACACGCGAGACGCTCGCCGCGCACCAGCCGGACGCCCTACTCAACGATCTGTCGGACACGGAACTCGTCATCAAAACTTTCGACGCCTTGTGAAAGTGAATCGAACACCCCGGTAAACAGAAATGGTGAAGCGCCGAGTCTCCTCCACGCTTCACCATATTTCGCTGTGATGAACCAGTGACGACCTCTGGCGTTGAAACTTACGGGCGCCTGGTGTGAACCTCAAAAACCTCTTGCTGACCGGAATCATTGATGCGCAGCACACGGAGTTTGAGTGGCTTGTCAGACGCGCGAACCAAACTTTGAAACTCGGTCAATGAGAAAAATTGTTTGCCGTCAACTTCGAGAATGAAGTCGCCGGAAGCTAAATTTGCTTCCGCCGCCGCGGAGCCTTCATGCACATCATTAACAATTAACGCGAAGCTTGCCGCGACGCCGAGCGATTTGCCGATTTGAGGATCAGCGACGACCGCGGAATGAGTTTGCTTCGGCGAAAAAATCAGCGCCAGGGCGACGAGTGACAGTGCAACGCCCACCGTCAGAACTATTTTTACACGAGACATTTCGACGTTCCCCTTTCTTTCCGATTGCATCCAAACTAGACAGTCACGACATTGCAGCAGCCCGCATCAGCGCCGGATTCGCTGTACCTCCGGCCACACCCATGCCCTGACCAACTGGCGTAACCGCAGACATCACCCTGACATTGTCTGTTCATCACCACCTGGCAACAGACATAGGCTTGGCATCGCCCCCGCTGCACAGCTTTCGCTGGCATCGCCTTAACGACGCCGCGTTCGATCATCCGCGCCGAGTAGAGATTGCTTCTACCGGAGACGTGATTGGTAATGCCGCCAGCCAGTATCGGTGTAACTTTTGTTTGGATTTGTGTGGGCATGAAAGCAACCAACGCCAGGAATGCCGCGGCGAAAGTAAAACGTTTCATGGTGAAGCTCCTTTCAGGAGGGGGTGAAGCGTGAGAGGGATTGAATATATGCCTGTCAATCCCGTGCGTCAAGTAAAAGTTGCTGCGGTAGTAACGAGGTTCTATCTACTCAACGTCGAGGCAAGTGGTGCAGGCTCAAGGGCGATGAAAGCCGCGTTCGATGTCGCGCGTGGTGAGGCGCAGGATGGCCGGACGGCCGTGGGGGCAGGTGGTGGGCGAAGAGGTCGTGAGCAGGCGATCTATGAGCCAGCGCATCTTCTCCGGCGCGAGCGGCATGTTGACCTTGATCGCGGCGCGACAGGCGAGCGAGGCGGCGACGCGCTCGCGCAGAGTTTCGCGCGCCGCGCCGCGCCTCTCGGCGTCAACCGTCTCTAACACTTCGGCGAGCATGTTGCGCGCCTCGCTCGCCGGGAGGTCTGCGGGCACGGCCTTGATCGCGACCGTGCGACCCGACAGGCGCATGAGACTGAACCCGTAAGTTTCCAGTTCGCTCGCCACCGCGTCGAAGGCGGCGGCCTGCGCGGGCGTGAGGTCGAAGGTTTCGGGCATGAGCAGTTGTTGCGATTCGGCGGCGCGGGTCTGTTCGAGCTTGCGATATTTGTCGAAGAGGATGCGTTCGTGCGCGGCGTGCTGGTCGATGAGCAACACGCCCTCTGCGTCAATCGCGATGATATAGCTTTCTTCGAGTTGATAGAGCGGTCGGATGTTGTGGGAGACGGCTTCGACTTCCACTTCGTACATCGCGCCCGCGATTGAATTGAGCGGCGGCAGCGGCGCGCGCGACGGCGGCGACGCGGGCGCAGAGTTTCTCGCGCCGCCCGCCACGGCCGCGCCCGTCAGGTCTGTGCCTTCTCCCTGCGCACGATGTCCGGCCGCCGGTTCGCCCGCCGCGGCGTGAGAAGCATTCAGCCCGTTCGACCCGGCAAGGTTCTCGCGCCCTTCCGGCGGGGCAACGCCCGCGTTGCGTGCGACCGCATCAAGCGCATCGCGCGGCGGCGTCGCCGTAGCCAAGGCGCGCGACGTAAACTCCTCACTCGCTAACAACAACTCGTCGTCCGGCGGAGGCGTCGGAACGAACTCGATAGTCTCCTGCTGCGGCAGCGGCGACTCGACCTTCGCGCGCCGCAGCTCTCTCCCCTCGCGCGTCCGTTCATCGCCTGCCGCCCCGAAGTTTGACGAGTCGCGCGCGGTATCGCCGACGAGGCCGCGCGTCGCGCCCCAACCGGAAGCGATATTGATCGTTGCGTCGGGCGAGAGATCGTGCAGTGCGTTTGCGTCCTCGGCGAAGGCTTCTCGCCCTTCCGGTTCGCCCGCGAGCCGGACGTAGCCGCCCGCGGCGAGCGCGGCTCGGACGGCTTCGCGCACGGCGTCCGTGACGGCGGCGGCGCGGCGAAAGCGCACCTCGGTCTTCGCCGGGTGGACGTTCACGTCAACCTCTTCGAGCGGCACTTCGAGAAACAACAAGGCCGCAGGGTAGACGCCGTGCGGCAACACCGTGCGATAGCCTTCGCCGAGCGCACGGCTGACCAGTCGGTCGCGCACGTAACGACCGTTGACGAACAGGTATTGCGCGTCGCGCGTCGTGCGACGCTCGCGCGGCGCGGAGACGTAGCCGGAGACGCGCGCGATCTGTTCATGGCCGCCGCCGACTTCGAGCAGACTGTCGAGAAATTCCGCGCCGAAGAGTTGATAAGCGCGTTCGCGCAGGTTGGCGGCCACTGCCGCGCGCAGAGACTCGCGCCCGTTGTTCGTCAGGACGAACGCGATTTCCGGGTGCGCGAGGGCGTAATGCGTGACGAGACTCGTGAGGTGAAAACTCTCTGTCGCCTCCGAGCGCAGAAACTTGCGCCGCGCAGGGACGTTGAAGAAGAGGTCGCGCACGGTGATGGTCGTGCCGCGCGGGCGTGCGGCGGGCTTCACGTCGCGCATGCGCCCGCCTTCGACGAGGACGCGCGTGCCCTCTGCCGCACCTTCGGTCTGCGTGACGAGTTCGACGCGCGCGACCGAGGCGATGGAGGCCAGCGCCTCGCCGCGAAAGCCGAGCGTGCCGATGCGGTTCAGGTCGTCGGCCGTGCTGATCTTGGACGTGGCGTGACGCTCGAAAGCGAGCAGGGCGTCGTCCTGCGTCATCCCTTCGCCGTCGTCCGAGACGCGCAGGAGCCTGCGCCCGCCCGCCTCCACATCAACCTCTATGCGGCGCGCGCCCGCGTCAATCGAATTCTCGACCAACTCCTTCGCCACCGACGCCGGACGCTCCACCACTTCGCCCGCCGCGATCTGGTTCGCCAAGTGATCTGATAAGACACGAATCTTTGACATAGGATAGTGACAGGTAACAAGTGACAGGTGACAGGATATTAATCAATTTTACGCTTGAGGTATTGTGAAAGGCCGATGATCATGCGACCGAGGCTGTCGAGGGTGGCGCGCAGCTCTAAGTAAATTTCTTCCTGTAGATAATTAAGACGCCGGGCTATTAACAGTTCCGTCTCAAGTTCGCTGGCTGATCCCTGAGCGATTGAGAGAAAGCGTGCAAATTCTTTAGGCGATTGGCGCGCCGCGCCTTCCGCTATATTGGACGGGATTGAAACAGCAGCGCGCCTGATCTGCGATGTTAGCCCAAACTTTTCTTCCTGCGGAAACGACTCAGTCATTTTGTACACAGTAACTACGAAATCAATGGCCTTGCCCCAGACCTCTAATTTTTCATGAGGCCGCATAGCCAACTCCTTCCTGTCACTTGTCACCTGTCACCCGTCACTTAAAGATAAACTATTTGATGCTCGACCGAGCCGAGATCGATGGCGTCGTAAATCCAGTCGAGGCAGTAGCGGCCGTGGCGCGCGACGAGGGAGGTGATGTTGAGATGTCGCTCCTGCAAAGTTTTTTCGGGGTAGAGGGCGACGTAGGCGCGTTCGAGTTGGCGGTGTGCGGCGCGGTCGCGCGCCATCTGCGCGCGGTGGAAGCGCGTGCGCAAGCCCGCCAGTTGGTGCTCGACCTTCTGCGTGCCGTGAGTGAGCGCGTCGGCGAGCGTCGGGTCGAAGCGGCGCAAATTCGCGCCAAGTTCGGCGAGCGCGCCGCCCACGGTCGCTTCGGCGCGGTCGAAGGCCTGCGCCTGTTCCGCGCCGAGGTGTTCTTCGACGACGCGCGCGATGACGGCGTCGAGTCCGTTGAAGAAATCCGCGAGGTGCAGGTTGTAGCGTTCGAGCGTGCGCCCGGTGCGGCGTTCGACGAGAGTCAGACTGGCGCGATGCAGGATGGGCGTCGCGGGTCGGGCGAGCAGACGGTAAACTTCGGCGGTCTGCGCGAAATAAGCGATCTCGGCCGCGCCGCCGAAATAGGCGATTGTGGGCAGCAGGTAATCCTGCACGACAGCGCGCAAGGTGACGTTCGGGCTAAAGCGTTCGGGGTCGCTCGCGGCCAACTCGCCGAGTTCTTCGGCCGTGTAACTGTCGCCGTCTTTCGCGCCCTTCGCCTGATAGCGGCCTTCCGGGTTGCGCGTGATGGCGCGGCGCGAACCGTCGAGGTGTATGAAGAGGGGAAAGGCTTCGGGCGAGGAATACACCTGCGCATGATAGCCTTCGGCTTCGAGTTCGCGGCTGCGCGCTTCGACGGCCGCGGCGATGTCGGGCGCGCGGCGTGCGGCTTCCGCATAGAGCGGCGCGGCGAGTCGCTTGAGGCGCGCGTCGAGCGGGTCGAGCAGAATGAGTCCGTGGCGGCTGACGAGCGCGGTCAGGAGGCGCGCGAAGGCTTCCCCGTAAGTGCGACCGGAGCGGTAAGCATCGCGGAGCAGCGTTTCGAGATCGGGGAGAAACTCTGTGGTCGGCAACAGGTCGAGCAGGCGTTGGACGGCATCACCCGCCGTCTCATCGAGCGCGACTGTCCCGACGGGCGCGCCTTCGCGGTGGAGCGCGTCTGGAACATTGGTCGAGGCGAGCCGGCCGTCGCAGGCCGTGAACTCCGCCGCCTGCACTTCCTCCCAGTCGTGATCTTCGGTCGCCATCCAGAAGACGGGCACGGCTTCGGTGCCGCGCTGCGTCAGGCAGCCCGCGAGTTTGACGGCGGAGAGGGCTTTGTAAATTGTGTAGAGCGGGCCGGTGAAGAGTCCGACCTGCTGGCCGGAGACGACGGCGACCGATTGGGGCGAACGCAGGCGCGCGATGTTGCGCAAAGTCTCCGCGCCCGCGCCCCAGCGCGTGTTCATCTCTTCGAGCGCGTCGCAGAGGGCGGCGCGATCAGTCTTGTGCGCGGCGAGCACTTCCGGCGCGCGCGCGGCGAGTTCGTGATGAAAGCGTACGGCGTTCGGATAGTAGCGACTGAGCGCGGGTGCGTCCGCAAGATATTCGAGGAAGAGGCGCGACTGGTGCGGGATGCGCGCGAAGGGCAGAGTTTCGATGCGCAGCCCGGCGTCCTGCGGCGTACTGAAACATGCGGGTTCGGTCGTGGTGGGGGAAACTTCGGTGCTCACTTGACTGCTCCTTCGGCCAACTTCGTCTCGTCCTCCGTCTCAACCACGGGAAGACACTGTTCCAACGTTCGCGCGATCTCGCGGCGCGCCGCTTCGTCCGGCATCGCGAGCGGCGCGCGCACCTCGCCGCCCACGTAGCCGCACAGGTCGAGCGCATATTTCAAACCGCCGATGCCGAAGCGCGTGGTGACGGCGCGTGCGAGCGGGATGAACTTCTGTTGCCACTCACGCGCTCGCGTGTGCTCGCCTTGTTCGACCAGGCGTGCGACGCGCACGGCGACTTCGGGTGCGACGCACCCCGCGGCCAGTATCGCCCCTTGCGCGCCCGCGGACAAAGCCGCGTAGAGCACGGAGGCGTGGCCGGTCAACACGGCGAACTTCCGGGAAGTGAGCCTGAGCATCTCAAGGAAATTGACCATGTCGCCCGAACTGTCTTTGATGCCGACGATATTTTCGTGTTCCGACAGGCGCGCCAGCACGTCCGGCGACAGAGCCAGCCCAGTGTTCTGCGGGATGTTGTAGAGCACGACGGGGACGGGCGAATCGTCTGCGACCGCTTCGTAATAATTCCAGAGCGCGGCGGGCGTCATCTGCGCGCGATAAAAATGGGGCGTGATGACGAGCACGGCGTCTGCGCCCGCAGCGGCGGCGCGGCGCGCCTCGGCGATACTCGCGCGCGTGCCGTGTTGGCCGACGCCGACGACGAAGGCGAGATGCTCCGGCACACTCTCGCGCGCCGCATTGACGACTTCGAGGATTTCGCGTTCGTCCAGATGGACGCGCTCGCCCGTCGAGCCGAGGATGACGTAGCCGCTGATGCCCGTCTCGTTCCAGCGCGCGATGTTACGGCCGAGGGCGCGTGCGTCCACCGCGCCGCCGTCCGTAAAAGGGGTCGTCGAGGGCAAGAGGATGCCGCGCAGTTTCTCGGCCGTAAACTTACGGGCGCGGTCGTCTCCCGGTTGAATTGTGTCGTGCGGTTTCAAACGAAGGCATTATAACGACCGCGCCGGAGGGCGTGCAATGCCGGCTCAGGTGTGAAGCTAAAGGCGAGTGATGGAAAGCGGCTCGCGGATAGTAGCCGCAGAGCGGCGACAGATAATAGCCGCGCGTGTGGGCGTGGGGATTCGGCGAGCCGTATAAAGTTATGTAGCCCCTCGCGGGGCTACATAATTTATTTCTGTCTTTGATCGCCCTCTCCCGCTTGCGGAATGTTGAAGCGGCCTTTGAGTTCCGTCGGCTGCATGGCGGCGGGCACCTGATCGTAGGCGCGTTTGATCAGGTTGTCAGCGTCGTCGGCGATGAGCGGCAGGTCGCGTAAGCGGCCATCGCAGATGGTCTGTATGACGTGCGAGCCGAGCGCGCGATAGCTTTCGAGTTGCTGTTCGGTGTAGTTCTGGTCGGCGGTGCTTTCGTGCGGGAAGGCGAGGCTGGTGCTGGCGTAGTTGAGTATGTCGATTGGCTCGCTGCCCGTGATGGCGGGCTTGATGTAGATGATGACGCCATCTTTCGCAGGCTGCCCCGAAGTGTCGCGGTCGGCGCACGAGTAGCGTATGAGGCCGACGGCGCAGTATTTGGTCTGTCCCTTGTGATCCTTGTCGTCTTTGCCGTAGATGGGCATGCCGCCGATGAAGTCGATGGGGATGCCGAGGTCGATGCGAATTTTGCGCACCGCGCC
>DASVPS010000080.1:0-13486 GCA_036389555.1 Pyrinomonadaceae bacterium | reverse complement strand
TTCTCGCTCCCCGTCACCACCAGACGCAAACTCTGTGGCAAGACTGCCTCGCGGCGCGACAACGCCGCCACCCATTCATACCAGTATGAGGCCGACAGGTTGACGACGCTGATCTGCTGCTCCTCTATGATTCTGAGGAAGGTTTGCAGCAAGTAATCATCCGGCGGCATGAGCACGACGGTCGCCCCCCGCGCCCACGAAGCGAACAACTCTTCCGCCGCCACGTCGAAGCTCATCGAAGCGAATTGCAACACGCGGTCGGCGGGTTGTAAGCCGTAGCGTTCACCAACAGCGCGTGCGTGATTCGCCAGCGCGCCGTGCGGCACACAGACGCCCTTCGGTCTGCCGGTCGAACCCGACGTGTAGATGACGTAAACCAGATTATCCGCAGACGCGCCGCACGCCGGGTTCTCTCCGCTCTCACGCGCCAGCGCTTCCCGCTCCGCGTCAACGCAAACCACGCGCGCCGTGTGTTCAAACATCGTCTGCCGCAAACGATCTTCGGTCAGCAACAGTGGGATTTGCGCGTCCTGTAAAATGAAAGCGAGACGCTCCGTCGGGTACGCGGGGTCGAGCGGCAGATATGCCCCGCCCGCCTTCAACACGCCGAGCAGGGCGACGAGCATTTCCGCCGACCGTTCCATCAACACACCCACCACCACCTCCGCCCCGACGCCTCTCTGTCGCAGGTAGCGCGCCAACTTGTTTGCACGCGCGTTCACCTCCGCGAAAGTCCACCCCTTCCCTTCGCACGCAATCGCAACCGCTTCCGGCCTCGCCTCCGCCTGCCGCTCGAACATCTCATGCACACACTCACCGCGCACGCGCTCACGCCCCGTCTCATTCCACTCAACGACGACCTGCCGCCGCTCCTCCTCCGTCATCAACGGCAACTCTGAGACAAGCCGCTCCGGGTCGGCGACGATGCCTTCCAGCAACGTCGTCAGGTGGCCGATCATTCGCTCGATGGTTTCGGCATCGAACAAGTCCGTGTTGTACTCGAAGAGTCCCGCCAGCCGCCCCTCGCCTGTCTCGTTCATTCCAAGCGTCAGGTCAAACTTCGCCACGCCGCTCTCGACTTCCAGCGAACTCAACTCCAATCCCGGCAACTGCGCCCCCGCCGCCGCATTCTGCAAGGAGAACATCACCTGAAACAGCGGCGTGTGGCTCATCTCGCGCTCCGGGTGTAACTCTTCGACCAGCTTTTCAAACGGCACGTCCTGATGCGCGTAAGCTCCGAGACACACCTCGCGCACGCGCGCCAGCAGTTCGACGAACGAAGGATCGCCGTCGAACGTCGTGCGCAGCACGAGCGTGTTGACGAAGAAGCCGATCAATTCTTCTATCTCCGCGCGATTGCGCCCCGCTATCGGCGTGCCCACCACCACGTCCACAGCACCGCTGTAGCGTTGCAGCAGAGATTGGAAGGCGGCCAGCAAGGTCATGAAAAGCGTCGCGCCCTCGCGGCGGCTCAAGCGTTGCAAAGCCTGCGATAAACTCTTCGCCAGCGTGAAGCGCGCCGTCGCCCCGCGATAAGTTTGCACCGGCTGGCGCGGTCGGTCGGTGGGAAGTTCGAGCAAGGCGGGGGCGTCGCGCAGTTGCTCGCGCCAGTAGCGGAGTTGCGCGTCGAGTTGCTCGCCGTCCAACCATTCTCTCTGCCATGCGGCGAAATCCGCGTACTGGATCGGAAGTTCCGCGAGCGGCGAGCGTTCGCCCCGCCGGTACGCTTCGTAAAGCGCGGCAACTTCTCCGAGCAGGACGTTGACAGACCAGCCATCCGAGATGATGTGGTGCATCGTGAACAGCAGCACATGCTTACGTTCGGCAACCTGCAACAGGCGCGCGCGTATGAGCGGCGCGCTCGCCAGATCGAATGAACGCTGTGCTTCTTCGACGGCCAGCCGCTGCACCTCTGCGCGTCTTTCGACCTCGTTTAACTGTTGTAGATTTTCCTGCGCGAGCGACAGTTTCAGCACGGGGGCGATAACCTGGCGCGGCTGCCCGTGTGCGCTCTCGAAGGTGGCGCGGAGAATCTCGTGCCGCCTGACGACTTCGTTGAGGCTGTGTTCGAGCGCGGCCACGTCGAGCGCGCCGGAGATGCGCAACGCGCTCGGCACGTTGTAGAAAGAGTTGCCCGGCTCGAACTGATCGAGAAACCAGAGCCGCTGCTGCGCGAACGAGAGCGGCAGTTTGCCGTCGCGCGGGGCGTGCGTGATGGGTGTGAGTTGGAGACCACGTTCTGCGCGCGACAGCGATTCGACGTTCGCGGCCACTTCGCTCACCGTCGGCGCGTTAAAGAAATCACGCAGCGGCAGTTCTACTTTGAAGACTTCGCGCACGCGGGAGACAAGTTGCGTGGCGAGCAAGCTGTGACCGCCCGACTCGAAAAAGTTGTCATGCAGCCCGACGCGCTCAAGCCCCAACACCTCCGCCCAGATTCCCGCCAACACTTCCTCCGTCGGCGTGCGCGCGGGTGAGAGATGTCCTTCTCCCGCATCGATTATTCCCTGTTCCGGCGCGGGCTGGAGAGCGCGGCGGTCGAGTTTGCCGCCCGGCGTCAAAGGCCATGCGTCCAACACGACGAAAGAGGAAGGGATCATGTACTCCGGCAGCTTCGCTTTGAGGAACGAGCGCCACTCGGACACGGGCGGCGCACTCGCACCTTCGGCAAGCGTCGCAAAGGCGACGATGCGACGCTCGCCGCGCGTATCCTCGCGCACGACGACGGCACACTCGCGCACCGATGCGTGCGCGGCCAGCGCGGCTTCGATCTCCCCAAGTTCGATGCGGAAGCCGCGCAGCTTCACCTGCCGGTCAATGCGCCCGACAAACTCTATGTCGCCTCCCGCACGGTATCGCGCGGTGTCGCCTGTGCGGTAGAGGCGCGCGCCCGCCTCCGCGCCGAACGGATCGGGGATGAACTTCTCAGCGGTCAACTCCGGGCGGTTGAGATAGCCGCGTGCGAGTGCGACGCCGCCGATGTGCAACTCGCCGACGACGCCGATTGGCACGGGCTGCAAACGCTCGTCCAGAATATAAATCTGCGTGTTCGCAACAGGGCGACCGATGGCAGGTGTCCGCCCGTCGCCGACACATCGGGCGAAGGTTGCCCAAGTGGTCGTCTCAGTCGGCCCGTAGACGTTAAAGAAGCGGCGGCCTTCGTCAGCCCAGCGCGCGACGAGTTCCGGCGGGCAAGGCTCGCCGCCCGTGATGACGGTCTGCAAGTCTGGGAGTTCCGCATGCGGCACGACGGCCAGCGTCGTGGGCGTCAGGGCGATGGTGTTGACGGACTGTTCGCGCAGGAAGCGCGTGAACGCATCGCCCGGAAGCTCCGCCCCGGACGGGGCGAAACAGATCGTCGCGCCGGCCATGAGCGTCATCACCGTCTCAAACACCGAAGCGTCGAAGCTCCACGACGCGAACTGCAAAACTCTGCTCTCTGCCTTCAGTTCGAAGGCCAACGCTTCTGCCAGACTCAAATTCGACAGCCCGCGATGGCTCACCATCACGCCTTTCGGCTGCCCCGTCGAACCGGAGGTGTAAATAATGTAAGCGAGATTCTCCGGCGCGGCGCGGCGCGGGAGGTTCTCCGCGCTCTCTCGCGCCCAACGCTCTTCTGCGCCCGCGTCGAGATAGACCACTTCCGCCGTGTGCGCGGGCAAACTCTCCGCGTGTTGCTGCCGCGTGAGGAGCACACGCGCACGCGCGTCGGCGAGCATGTAGCCGAGCCGCGCTGACGGGTACGCGGGGTCTAAAGGCAAATACGCGCCGCCCGCCTTGAGCACGGCCAGCACGCCCACCAGCGTCTCCAGCTCACGCGCGGCGGCGATGCCCACCACGTCTTCTGCCCCGACGCCTCTCCGCGTCAAGTGCCGCGCCAACTTGTTCGCGCGGGCGTTCAACTCCGAGTAAGTTAAAACCGAAGCCCGCCCGTCTTCCCCGATAAAGCTGACGGCCAAAGCATCCGGCGTCCGCTCGACCTGCCGCTCGAACAACTCGTGCAGGCAACTATCGCGTTCGTACTCGACACCCGTGTCGTTCCATTCGACGAGCAATTGCCGCCGCTCGTCTTCGCCCAACAGTTGAAGTTCCGACAGTCTGCGCGCGGGATCGGAGGCGACGGCTTCGAGCAAGTTGCGAAAGTGTGAGATGAGACGCCCTATCGCGGCCTCGTCGAAGATGTCGCGGTTGTACTCCAACAGCCCCTTCAAGCCGTCGCTCGTTTCTTCCATCGAGAGCGTGAGATCAAACTTCGCGCCCTCGCCCGCGAGCGGCAGAGGATCGAGCCTCAGCCCCGCCAGTTCGAGCGCGTGCATCGGCGCGTTCTGTAAAACGAACATCACCTGAAACAGCGGCGCGTGACTCAAATCGCGTGCGGGGTGCAACTCCTCTACGAGCTTCTCAAACGGCACGTCCTGATGCGCGTATGCGCCCAGGGCTACCTCGCGCACGCGCCTGAGCAACTCCGCAAAAGTAGGATTTCCCGTGAGGTCTGTGCGCATGACGAGCGTGTTGACGAAAAAGCCGACGAGACCCTCGATCTGTTCGTGGTGGCGATTGGCGACGGGCGTGCCGATGGTGATGTCTTCCTCGCCCGTGTAGCGTTGGAGGAGCGTCTGTAGGGCTGCCAGGAGCGTCATAAAAAGCGTCGCGCCCTCGCGACGGCTCAGGCGTGTGAGCGACTCGGAGAGTTCGAGGGGCAAGACGAAATGTTGCTTCGCGCCACGGAAGGCGCAAGACTCCGGCGCGCCGGCGAACGGTTCCCGCATCACAGGCAACTGCAACCTCGGCGGGCTGCCGTCAAGCTGTCGTTTCCAGTAGGCAAGTTGATCGGCGAGCACGTCTCCCTGCAGCCACTCGCGCTGCCACACGGCATAGTCCGCGTACTGCACGGGAAGTTCTGCGAGCGGCGACGGACGCCCGTTCAAGAACGCTTCATACAGCGCGCCGACTTCGCGTATGAGAATCCCGATTGACCAGCCATCGCTGATGATGTGGTGCATCACGAGCAAGAGGATGTGCTCGTCTTCGTCCAAGCGCAGCAGCCTGAACCTGAGCAGCGGCGCGTCCTCAAGATTGAACGCACGCCCTGCTTCCTCTGCCGCGACGGATTCGACAAACGCCTCGCGCTCCGTGTCCACAGCCCCGCGCACGTCCTCCACAGGAAGTTCCAGCCTCAACCCGTGCGCGATTCGCTGCACGGGTTGGCCGCCCACGGTCGCAAAACTCGTGCGCAGCACTTCATGTCGGCGCAAGACTTCGTTGAAGCTCTCTTCGAGCGCGCGCACATCCAGTTTGCCTCTGAGGCGAATGGCGGCGGGAATGTTATAGGCCGCGCTGCCGGGTTCGAGTTGGTCTAGAAACCACAAACGCTGCTGCGCGAATGACGGCGGCAAATCTCCATCTCTTGAGACCGCGCCGAGCGACGGCGACGACGGCAGACCGAGTTCCGCGCGCTGCAAGTTACTGATACTCGCGGCGAAGCCTGCGACGGTCGGCGCGTCGAACAGTTCTCGCACCGGCACTTCTATCTTCAACGTCGAACGCAGGCGCGAGACGACTCGCAGCGCGAGCAAGCTGTGACCGCCCGACTCGAAAAAGTTGTCATGCAGCCCGACGCGCTCAAGCCCCAACACCTCCGCCCAGATTCCCGCCAACACTTCTTCGAGCGGACTACAGCGCACGCCCTCGCCATGCCCGTCCCGCGTCGCCGTCGCCGGCTCCGGCGCGGGCAGCGCACGGCGGTCGAGCTTCCCGTTCGGCGTCAAAGGCAGCGCGGGCAAGGCCACGAATGCGGACGGGAGCATGTATTCGGGTAGCTTCTCTCGCAGGAAACTCCGCAGCGCGTCCGGCGTCGGAAGCGTTTCGCCCGCGGGAACAAAATAAGCCGCGATGCGCCGGTCGTCGCCGCCTTCGCCGCGTGCGTCCTCGCGCGCCACGACGACGCACTCGCCGACCTGATGGTGTTCGGCCAACACCGACTCGATCTCTCCGAGTTCGATCCGAAAGCCGCGCAGCTTCACCTGCCCGTCGAGGCGACCGAGAAACTCGATCTCGCCGCCTTCAAGGAATCGCGCCGCATCGCCCGTACGGTAGAGCCGCGCGCCCGCCTCCCGGCCGAACGGATTCGCGATGAACTTCTCCGCCGTCAGTTCGGGGCGATTCAGGTAGCCGCGCGCAAGGCCAACTCCGGCGATGTACAACTCGCCCGCGACGCCGACGGGGACGGGCTGTAGTTCCCCGTCCAGAACGTAAAGTTGTGTGTTGGCTATCGGTCGCCCGATGGGCACGGAGAGTCGTGCGTCGTCGCGCACGCAAGCCCAGTAAGAGACATCGACGGCGGCTTCCGTCGGCCCGTAGAGGTTGCGCAATTCGGCGGCGAGGCGCGCGAAAAATCTCTCTTGCAGTTCTTTCGCCAAAGCCTCGCCGCTACAGATCACGCGACGCAGGCTGCGACACGCTTCAAGACCCTGCTCTTCGGCGAGGAAGACCGACAGCATCGAAGGCACGAAATGCAGCGTAGTAATCCGCTCGCGCGCGATCAGCCTGACGAGATATGCACTGTCCTGATGCCCGCCCGGACGTGCGACGACGAGCCGCGCGCCCGTCATGAGCGGCCAGAAAAATTCCCAGACCGACACGTCGAAGCTGAAAGGCGTCTTCTGTAGCACGCGGTCATCACAGGTCAACTCGTATTCGTCCTGCATCCACAGCAGGCGGTTGCAGATTCCGCGATGCGTGTTCACGACGCCCTTTGGTCTGCCGGTCGAGCCGGAGGTGTAAATGATGTAAGCCGCGTTGTGCGCCGAAGACGCGCCGCCCGGCCGGTTCTCCGCGTTCAGCCCGTCAATCTCTTTCCAGTCCCTATCGAGGCAGATGATCTCCGCGCCGTGCTGCGTTGGCGGCAACGCTGCGAGGAATCGCTCCTGTGTCAGCAACACGCTGACCTGCGCATCCGCGAGCATGAACGACAGACGCTCTGCCGGATACGTCGGCTCCAAAGGGACGTATGCGCCGCCCGCCTTGAGCACGCCGAGCAACCCGACGACCATCTCCACCGAACGCTCTGCGTAAACTCCAACCCGCGTCTCCGCCTCGACGCCCGACGCTCGGAGGCGTTCAGCCAACGCATTAGCCCTGCGATTCAGTTCGCTGTAGTTGACGCTCTCATCCTCAAAAACGAGCGCGACCGCGTCGGGCGTGCGCTCGACCTGCGCCTCGAACAATTCGTGTAGACAGACGTGCTGTGGGTAGTCTCTGCCGGTGCTGTTCCACTCGACGAGCAGTTGTCGCTGTTCGGCGGGCGCGAGGAGCGGCACGGCGGCGATGCGGCGCGACGGATGGGTAACGAAATTTTCGAGCACGGTTTGCAGATGACCGAGCATGCGTTCGATGGTCTGCGCGTTGAAGCGGCGGCGGTCGTAACTGAAGCGCAGCAGGAGTTGCGTGCCGGGCACGGCCAGCAAGTTGAGCGCGTAGTTCGTCCTTTCAACTTTCTGTATGTTGCTGACGGACAGTTGCGCAAGTTGCTGCCGGAAGGAAGCATCGACGGGGTAGTTTTCAAACACGAGCAGGCTCTCGAAGAGAGGCATGCCGCGTGGCACGTCGCTCCACCCCTGCACCTGCACGAGCGGGCTGTATTCGTACTGGCGCAGTTCCGTCTGCTGTGCCTGTAGCGACTTCAACCAGGGCAGGAGTTCTTGCCCGCCGTCAACCTCGACGCGCAACGGCAGCGTGTTGATGAACAGGCCGACCATCGCTTCAACCCCGGCCAACTCGGCAGGCCGCCCCGCGACGGTGACGCCGAACACCACGTCCCGCTCGCCGCTGTAACGACCGAGCAAAAGCGCCCACGCACCCTGCACGAGCGTGTTCAGCGTCAACCCTTGACTGCGCGCTAACGATTGAAGCGCGGCGGTTGTCTCCGCCGGCAGCGAAATCTCCTGTTCGCCGTATTCCTCGTCCGCCTGCCCAACCTTGCCATCGGCTCCGTCGAAAGCCTTGACGCCCGGCAGCGGAGTCGGAGCGTGGAAGCCCTTGAGCGTCTGACGCCAGAACGCCTCGGCCTTCCTTAAGTCTTGCCGCCGCAGCCACGCGATGTAATCACGATACGGGCGCGGGCGTTCCGGCGCGAAACTCTCTCCGCGCGAGAACGCTTCATAGAAAGCGAAGACCTCGCGCAACACGAGCGGGATGCACCAGCCGTCGAGCATCAGGTGGTGATAGCTCCAAATGAATTGATATGTGTCTTCGGAGAGTTGGAGCAGCGCGATCCGCATCAACGGAGCTTTGGAAAGATCAAAGCCCCGGCGCAGATCGTCCTTGAGGTAAGCGCGCAGGCTTGCTCCCTGTTCGGCTGCCGACGACGCGCGCCAATCTTCTTGCACGAAGGGCAGCCGCACGCTCCGGCGGACGACCTGCACCGGCTCGTCGAGTCCCTCCCAGACGAAGGCCGTGCGCAGGATGGGATGACGCTCAACCGTCTGTCGCCACGCGCGCCCGAACGCATCCAGATCAAGCTCGCCGCCGAGCGTGCAATTCAACTGCTCGACGTACACTCCCGATTCGGGAGCATAGAGCGTGTGAAACAACAACCCTTGTTGGAGCGGCGAGAGCGGGTATAAATCCTCGACCTTTTTTCTACTCATCAATGGCCTCGAACTCTTCTTCATCCAGCCGTGCGAAGACGTTATCCAGTTGCTCCTGACCCAGCGCGGCGAGCGGGAAATCGGACGGCGTGTAGCCGCCCGCTTCGGGCGACTGGCAGTGTGCGATGAGCGCGCGCAGTTCCGCGATGAAACTTTGCGCGAGCGCGTCCACCGTCGCCCGCCGGTGAACGTTCTCGCTGTAAGTCCAGTCCAGACGCAGTTGATTGCCGATGACGCCGCCTGTGATTTCAAGCAAGTGTCGCCTGTGTGCCGCCGGACTCGACAGACGCCCGGCCGATTCGCGCGCCAGCGCGAAAGGCGCGGACTGAGGCAACACCTGATCGAACTGGCCGAGATAATTAAAACTGACCTCCGGCAAAGGAGCGGCGCGCAGTTGTTCGATCTCTGCCTGCGCCGACTCCGACGCGCACAGGTAACGCAGCAGGCCGTAGCCGATGCCGCGCGCCGGCGTGCGGCGCAACTGCTCTTTGATTGATTGGAGGGCGACACCGATTGATGGCAGGGCTTCGCCCGGCGCGCCTCTGTCGCCGAGGGTGAGCATGACGGGGAAGATGGTCGTGAACCAGCCGACGGTGCGCGACAGGTCTAGGTCTTCCGCGATTTCTTCGCGCCCGTGTCCTTCGAGCGCGAGCGCTAGAGAGGTGTGCCCGCTCCACTTCGTCAGAGCCTTCGCCAGCGCGGTCAGCAAGAGGTCGTTGCTCTGCGTGTGATAAACCTCCGGCGCTTCGTGTAAGAGGGCGTGCGTCTCCTCCGCGTTCAAAGCAATTGACACGACGCTGGCCGAAGCCCTCGTGTTCTCGCCCGCGCGGAAATCAACCGGCAGCGGCGCGGCCGACGCCTGCCGCTCGGATTGAGCGAGCCAGTAATTCAACTCGGATTGAACCGCTTCGGACTGGGCATGCACGAAGAGCCGTTCAGCCCACTGCTTGAACGAAGTGGTTTTCGGCGGCAGCCGCGCCGACGCGCCACGACTCAACTGCCGGTAGGCCGTCAACAAATCTTCCAGCAGGATGCGCCACGAAACGCCGTCAACCGCAAGGTGATGAATCAACGTCAGCAGGCGTTGCTGTTTCCCGCCGCCGAGGTCGAACAGCGCGACGCGCATGAGCGGCCCTTCCGTGATGTTCAAACTCGCTTGCAGCTCGTCTGCAATCCTCTCGATGGCCGCAGCCTGTTCCGCGTCCGCGAGCGCGGACAGGTCAAAGCGGCGGAAGGGCGTCTGGCCTTCGTGCGCCGCGTTGAACTGTTGCCAGCCCTCTTCCACACGCACGAAACGCAGGTTGAGCGCGTCGTGATGCATGAGCAGGTGTGCCACTGTCTGCTCAAGCAGGTCGGCGTCGAGAGGCTCTTTCACTTCGAGCAACACGGCCTGATTGTAATGGTGCGGCGCGGCGTCGTGATGCTCGAAGAAGAGACGCTGGATCGGCGTGAGCGGAACGCCCCCGGTCACGATTCCCTGCTCGGCCTCGACCGCGTTCGTCGTTCCGACTACTGACGCCAGCCCTGCAATCGTCTGGTACTGAAAAAGCTGCTTCGGCGTCAGGCGCAGCCCCGCCTGATTGGCACGCGCGATGATCTGAATACTGAGGATCGAGTCGCCGCCCAACTCGAAAAAGTTATCGTCAACGCCGACGCTTTGAACGCCGAGCACTTGACTCCAGATTTCCGCCAGTCGTCGCTCAACCGCCGTGCGCGGCGCGACGAAAGTTTCCGCCGCCTCGTCGCGTTCAAACGTGGGTGCGGGCAGGGCGCGGCGATCAAACTTGCCGTGCGGCGTGAGCGGCAGCGCATCGAGCATCACGAAGGCCGACGGCAGCATGTATTCGGGCAGCCGCTCTTTGAGGAAGCCGCGCAGTTCGACGGGCGTGGTCGTCTGTCCCGCCTCGGCTACGACGTAGGCGACCAGACGAAGATTTCCTCCGTCTCTCCCGTTGCTACTGCCGTCGTCGGAGGTCAACACCAGAGCTTCACGAATTGACGGGTGCTCGGAGAGTGCGGCCTCGATCTCGCCCAACTCGATGCGGAAACCGCGAATCTTGACTTGATGATCGAGCCGACCGAGAAACTCTATTGCGCCGCCTTCGAGGAAGCGCGCGAGATCGCCCGTGCGGTAGAGCCGCGTGCCTGCCTCTTCTGCGCCGAACGGGTCGGGTATGAACATTTCGGCGGTGAGTTCGGGGCGATTCAGATAACCGCGCGCGAGACAGTCGCCGCCGATGAACAACTCGCCGGGGATACCCACCGGCACGGGTTGCATGTGGCGGTCGAGAATGTAAGTCCGCGTATTGGCGAGCGGGCGTCCGATGGGGACGGTCGCCGAAGTTGCTTTTTGCGCGGCGTCGATTTCCTGCGCGGCGTCGCGGTCGATGCGATAGGTCGTAACGCCGACGGTCGTTTCGGTCGGCCCGTAATGGTTGAAGAGTTCGCAAGACGAGGGCATGGCTTGCAGTTCGCGCACGTAAGCCCAGTGTGAAACCTCGCCGCCGAGCACAAGGGTGCGTCGCGGCAGAAGTTGTTCGGGGCGGGCGGCAGCAGCCTGTAGCGCGGCGAGGTGCGAGGGCGCGATCTTGAGGCAGTCGATCTGGTGGCGCGTGAAATAATCGGACATCGCCTCTGCGCTGGCGGTGCGCTCGCGCGACAACAAGTGGAGCGTGCCGCCCGTCGAGAGCGGCGGGTAGATGGCCGTGACAGAGGAGTCAACCGTCAAAGGCTGCACCCACGCATAAGCAGCGTCGGGCGCGAGCCTGAGCCTGTCGAGCACGCCGAAGACGTAATTCACGAGCCGCCGCTGCTCTATGAGAACGCCTTTG
Source organism: Pyrinomonadaceae bacterium (assembly GCA_036389555.1). GTDB lineage: Bacteria > Acidobacteriota > Blastocatellia > Pyrinomonadales > Pyrinomonadaceae > JAIVJZ01. The sequence continues at coordinate 2,007 of DASVPS010000080.1, read as the reverse complement.
GCCTTCCCCGTCGAGCCGGAGGTGTAGATGACGTAAGCCAGATTACGCGCATCCGTTTCAATGTCGAGATTGTCGCCGCTCTCGCGCGCGATTGATTGCCAGTCGGCGTCGAGACACACGACCTGAGCGCCGTGCGCGGGCAAACTTTCCAACAGCCGCTCCTGCGTCAGCAGCACGGGCGCGCGCGTGTCCTCCAACATGAAGGCGAGACGTTCTTTCGGGTGCGCCGGGTCGAGCGGAACATAGCCCGCGCCCGCCTTCAAAATTCCGAGCAGGCCGACCACCATCTCCCACGAACGCTCGACGCAGATGCCGACCAAAGCGTCCGCGCCGACACCCAGACGGCGCAAGTAGTGCGCCAATTTGTTCGCGCGCGCGTTCAACTCCGCGTAAGTTAAAGTCTCATCTTCAAAGACCAACGCGATGTTGTCAGGCGTGCGTTCCACCTGCCCCTCGAACAACTCGTGGAAGCACACATCCTGCCGGTAAGGGGCGCCCGTGTCATTCCACTCATCGAGCAGTTCACGTTTTTCCCTGCCGGTCAACAGCGGCAACTCGGAGAGGCGTCGCGCGGGATGCGCGGCCACGCCTTCCAGGAGCGTGCGGAAATGTCCCGCCATGCGCTCGATGGTGGAAGGCTCGAACAAGTCCGTGTTGTAACCGAACGAACCTTTGAGGCCGTGCGGCGTTTCCTCCATCGAAAGCGTGAGATCGAATTTGGCGATGCCCGTGTCGGCGATGATCGGCGTGAGTGTCAGCCCCGGCAGTTCGAGCGCGGGCATCGGGGCGTTCTGCAGGACGAACAACACTTGAAACAGCGGCGAGTGGCTCATGCGCCGCTCCGGCTGCAACTCACTGACGAGACGCTCGAAGGGCAAGTCCTGATGCGTGTAGGCGGCGAGCGCAACTTCGCGGATGCGTCCGAGCAACTCGGAAAAAGTCGGGTCGCCGGAGAGTCTCGTGCGCATGACGAGCGTGTTGACGAAGAACCCTATGAGGCTTTCGGTTTCGGCGCGGTTGCGGTTGGCAATCGGCGAGCCGACGCTGATGTCCTCCTGCCCCGTGTAGCGATAGAGCAAGGTCTGGAAGGCGGCCAGCAGCAGCATGAAAAGCGTCACCCCCTCGCTCCCGGCGCGCACTTGCAGTGCGTCGGACAGGTTTGTGGGAAGCGCGAAGTGATGTGTCGCGCCACGGTAGCTCTGCACGGCGGGGCGCGGGTGGTCGGCGGGCAGTTCGAGCGCGGCGGGCATGTCTGCGAGTTGCCGCTTCCAGTAGGCGAGTTGTCGCTCCAACACTTCGCCTTGCAGCCAACGCCGTTGCCAGTGTGCGAAGTCGGCATACTGGATGGAAAGCTCCGCGAGCGGTGAGGGCAAGTTGTGCGAGAAGGCTTCGTAGAGTGTGGCGACCTCGCGGATGAGGACGGCCATTGACCAACCGTCGCTGACGATGTGGTGCATGGTCAAAAGCAGCACGTGCTCGCGCTCGCCGAATTGCAACAGGCTCGCACGCAGCAGCGGGACGGTTGACAGATCGAAAGGCCGACGCGCTTCCTCTGCCGCCATGCGTTGAACCGCGGCCTCGCGCTCGCCGGGCGGCGTCCGGCGCAAGTCCACGATTGGCAGCTTCATCCTGACAGACGGCGCGATCTCCTGACGCGCCTCGCCGTCGGCTATCGCAAAACTCGTCCGCAACGATTCGTGTCGCCGCACCACCTCGTCGAAAGTTCGTTCCAGCGCGGCGAAGTCGAGCGCGCCGCTGAGACGCACGGCGGCGGGGATGTTGTAGGCCGCGCTCTCCGGCTCGTATTGATCTAGAAACCACAAACGCTGCTGCGCGAACGAGAGCGGCAACGCTTCGCCGTCACGCGCAACCGCCGAGAGCGCGACGGCCGCGCTTGCGCCGTCCTCGCCGCGATTCGACGCCACCGTTTCCGCCAGTGCGGCGACGGTCGGCGACTCGAACAGGGCGCGCACGGGCAACTCGACGCGGAAGTTTTCGCGGACGCGG
>DASVPS010000079.1:0-32362 GCA_036389555.1 Pyrinomonadaceae bacterium | reverse complement strand
GCCGGTCTGCTCATCACCCTGTAAGCGTTGGCGGCTCGACACGCTCCAGACGATGCACGGAAGCCGTCGCGCTCTACGCTTCGCTCGGCTGCGAACACACCCAGCCTTATCGCTACAAACCCCGTCGCCGGCACGCTGTTTATGGAGTTGAAACTGAATTGATTTTCACAGGCCACCGGAGAGGATCAAGATTCATGCCCACACTGCGCATCGCAGGCTTTTTTCTGCTCGCCTTCCTGTTCGTCAACGCGCCTTTGTCTCATGTGCGGCCACGCGCGGCGCGCACGCACGTCGCAGTCGCGGCCTCTCGCGATCCGGTGCGCGCGCCGCGTGGGATGGTCGCCTCTACGAATAAACTCGCGTCCGAAGTCGGCGTGGATATTTTGAAGCGCGGCGGAAACGCCGTTGATGCGGCCGTCGCAGTGGCCTTCGCTCTCGCCGTAACATACCCTGCGGCGGGCAACCTCGGCGGCGGCGGCTTCATGTTGATTCGCCTGCGCAACGGCCGCACGACCGCGATAGATTACCGAGAGATGGCACCGCAAGCCGCGACGCGCAACGTCTATCTGGATGCACAGGGCAATCTGATCAAAGGCGAAGGCTCGTCCACCGTGGGCTACCGCGCGGCGGGCGTTCCCGGCACGGTCGCGGGGATGGAACTCGCGCTCAAAAAGTATGGGTCGGGGCGTTTGACGTGGGCGCAGTTGGCCGAACCGGCGCGACGTCTGGCGGCAGACGGTTTCACCGTCAGCCATCAATTCGCGCGCGGTTTGCGCGCGAGCGACGAACTGCTCGGACGTTACGCCGACAGCAAGCGCATCTTTTTGAACGGCGGTCGTTACTTCAAAGAAGGCGACACCTTGCGCCAGCCGGAACTCGCGGCGACCTTCGCGCGTTTGCAGCGCGGCGGGGCGCGCGAGTTTTACGAGGGCGAGACGGCGCGGCTCATCGCCGCAGACATGCGCCGCAACCGCGGATTGATGACGCTCGCGGATTTGCGCGGCTACGAAGCGAAAGAGCGCACGCCGCTGCGCACGACCTATCGCGGCTACGAAGTGATCTCTATGCCGCCGCCGTCTTCGGGCGGGGCGGTGCTCATCGAGATGCTCAACATTCTCGAAGGCTACGACCTGCGGAGCCTGAATTCGTCTTCGTCGGAAAAATATCATCTCATGACGGAGTCGATGCGGCGCGCCTTCGCCGACCGCGCCGAGTACATGGGCGACGCGGATTTCGTCAAAGTCCCCATCGCCGGTTTGATCGACAAGAAGTATGCGGAGCGACAGCGCGCGAGCATCAACCTCGAACGAGCCTCGACGAGCGCGGAGATACGCGCGGGACGACCGGCAGGGTACGAGTCGGAAGAGACGACACACTTCACTGTGGTTGACGCGGCGGGCAACGCCGTGTCGAACACCTACACACTGAACCTCGGCTTCGGCTCCGGCGTGACGGCGCGCGGGACGGGCGTCCTGTTGAATAATGAGATGGACGACTTCGCCGCCAAACCCGGCACGCCGAACGCCTTCGGGTTGATTCAGGGCGAACGCAACGCGGTCGCGCCGCGCAAGCGTCCGCTCTCGGCCATGACGCCGACCTTCGTCCTGCGCAAAGACGGCACGCTCTGGTTCACCATCGGCACGCCGGGCGGCCCCACGATCATCAACACGGTGCTGCAAGCGATCATCAACATCGTGGATCACGACATGAATATCCAGCAGGCGATAGATGCGCCGCGCATACATCACCAATGGCTGCCGGACGAAATCACACACGAGCCTTACGGCCTCTCGGCCGACACGCAGCGGGCGCTCGCCGCACGCGGGCATAAACTCGTCACACGCCCGCGCTACATGGGCGACGCGCACGGCATCATGATCGAGGAGAAGACCGGCATGCGGCTCGGCGCGAGCGATTCACGAAACGAAGGCGCGGCCGTCGGGTACTAACTAAACAGTGATGAGTGACGGGTGACAAGTGACGATCAAGAGATGAGTTGCGGGCGTGAGTTGTAAGTACAAAGTTTCCTCAGTTGTGAGTACAAAGTTTCCTCTTTGCGCCTTCGCGCCTTTGCGTGGGATTTATCGTTGCTAAAGAATAACCTCACGCAAAGGCGCGAAGGCGCAAAGGGGAGAACGTCGAGTAAAATTTGGTAATAAGCTAAGAGTTGAAAGAGGTTTGGGTTTATGTGTAAAAGGCGTGTGAGTTTTAGTTTGCTGGCGATGCTGCTCGTGTTGTCCGTGGCGGGCGGGAGCGTGACGCCGGTCAGTTCGCAGAACGCGGTGGCGGGCGCGCCCGCCGCGGCGGCGGCGATTCGCGTGACGCCGCCCGCGCCGGTCTTCGACGCGCAGGCGCGTCTGGCGGAACTGGCCGCGCGCCGCGCGCGTGTGGCGAATGAGGTGGGGAAGCAGTCGCTCCTCGTGCTCTTCAGCGGCGAGCCGCGCGTCTACACCAACGACGTTGATTACGAATTCCGGCAGGAGAACAATCTCTACTACCTGACCGGACTCGCGCAACAACGCGCGACACTCGTGCTCGTCCCCGGCCACACCACGACGCGCGAGATACTCTTCCTCCCGCGCCGCAATCCTGCGGCGGAGACCTGGACGGGACACATGTACAGCCCCGAAGAGGCGCGCGCCCTGTCCGGCATCGGCGAGATTTGGGAGGCCGCGGAGTTTGAGCCGTTCATGCGCGCGATCCGCGCGCGCCGCGGCTACCGTCCGAAAGACGAGTCGATCTTGTTGTCGAGCGTGCCGCCGCCTGTCGCGCCCGCCGCGACTCCCACGCCGACGACGGGGGCGGCCGCTCCCGCTCCCGGCACACCGCCGAACGCGGGTGGCTTTGAAACGCTGTTCGCCGCGATGGTGCAAAAGAGCGGGTCGCTCTATTTGTTGCTTCCGGGCGGCGAGGGCGAGAGCCGCGAGTTCAGGCAGGAGCAGGCGTTCGCGTCGCGCTGGGCGCAATCTTCGAGCGGGTTGACGGTGCGCGATGCATGGCCGATCTTCATGGAGATGCGCCTGCGCAAGTCGCCGATGGAGTTGCAACTCTTACAGCACGCAGTGGACATCACGACCGAAGCCCTGGGGCGTGCGATGGCCGTCGCGTCGCGCTCGAAGTGGGAGTATGAAGTCGAGGCCGAAGTTGACTACACCTTCAAACGGCGGCACGCCGACAACTGGGGCTACCCGTCAATCGTCGGCTGCGGCCCGAACGCGACGACGCTGCACTACGTTGAATCGGAGGGGGCGGTGAACCCGAACGACCTGCTGCTGATGGACGTGGGCGCGGAGTACGGGCATTACACGGCGGACGTGACGCGGACGTTTCCCGTGAGCGGGAAGTTCACGGCGGCGCAGGCGGATATTTACAACGCGGTGCTGGCGGCGCAGGAGGCTTCGATGGCCGCCGCGCGGCCGGGCAACACCTTCTCAGACGTGAACAGGGCTTCCGTCGAAGTGATCAAAGACGCGCTCTTGCGCCTCGGCCTCATCACGGATCGCAACTCGTTCCAGCACGCGCGCTGGTTCATGCACGGCACGTCGCACTGGCTCGGCATGAACGTCCACGACGTGGGCGCGCTCAACACGCGGTTTGAACCCGGCATGGTCTTCACCATCGAACCGGGCATCTACATTCGCCCAGACGCGCTCGACAATTTGCCGAAGACGGAGGATGGCCGGAAATTCGCGGAGGCCGTGCGCCCGGCCTTCGAGAAGTACAAGGGCATCGGCGTGCGTATCGAAGACGATGTGGTGATCACTGCGAACGGCCACCGCAACATGTCCGTCGCGCTTCCGCGCACGCTGGCCGACGTGGAGAACTTCATGGCGCGCGCCACGCGCGAGTTGCGCGCGGACAACAAGCGGTAAGATTGATCTCGGAAGTGGTTTGAAACGTAGACCGGTCATTGTCCCGCAGGGACGATTGATAATAGCCCGGCACTTTAGTGCCGGGGATAAGTTGAAGAATAGTGTCTGAGTCCCGTAGGGACGATTGAATGTGTATTAACTTCAACCGTCCCTACGGGACTCTATTGCAAGAGGCACGCACGATCCCCGGCACTCAAGTACCGGGCTATTAGCAATCGTCCCTACGGGACTTCTCAAACAGCTTTTATAGAGATAGTGATAATCGAAATTCCGGCCGTCGTCTTCGAGAAAGACGGCGGCCGGAATTTCGTTAAGGCGATAAATTCGGGGCGGCGGCTATTCGTAGCTGAGCGCGTCCACTGCGTCCTGCCGCGCGGCGCGAAGCGCCGGGTAGAGCGCGCCGATGCTGCCGCCCACCACGCCGATCAGGAGTGATATCAGAACCCATCGCGGCTCGATCTCGACGCTCAGATTGCTGACGCGCATCAGCGCGAAACGCGCCGCGAAGGTCAGCGCGAGTCCGAGCAAGACGCCCAGTATGCTCACCAGCAGAGCCTCCTGCTCGATCACCCACGCGATCATCGTGTTCGACATGCCGAGCGACTTGAGGATGCCGATCTGGCGCGTGCGCTCCGTGACGGTCGTATACATCGCGAGCAGGATGACGAGCATGCTGATGGCCGCGGCGATGGCGACGACGACGCTGATGAAGACGTTCAAGGCGGGCACGCCCGTCGCGTAGAGTTCCGGCAAATCGCGTGTGAAGATGATCTGATCTTCGGGGAACGCCTGATGAATGCGTTCGGCCAAAGCGTCCTGTTCCGCAGGGTTCGTGGCGGCGACGAGGATGCTCGTGCAACTCTCCAAACTGCCCACCTGTTCCTGCATCGTCGCGAGCGGAATTTTGATGCGCGCGCCGCCGGGCGGTTCGTAGATGCCGATGATGCGGAAGGGGCGGTCGTAGAGTTCGAGCGTGTCGCCGAGGTGCGCCTTGCGCTGTTCGATCCAGATCGCGTCAACGATTGCCACGTCGCCGCTCGTGGGCAGTGGTTCGCCTTCGCTCATGCGCGTCCCCGAAAGTTGCGAGTAGGAGCCGAAGTCGATGCCGTCAACGAGGCGCACGCCGAAGCCGCTGTCGCTGCTGGCGGTGGTCTGGCCGAGCGGGACGGCGGCGCGCACGCCCTCTATGCGCGCCACTTCCGCCGCGTGCGCGACGGGCATGGCGAAGGGTTGCGAGCCGCTCAGGCCGACCGTGCCGGAGGCGCGCAGCATCAGTTCCGCGCCGACCCCGGCCTCGCGTCGCCCGCGCTCGCGCAAAACCCCGTGCGCCAACCCCACGGTGAAGACGATGAGCAACACGCCGACAGCGATGCCGACGACGCTCACCAGTGTGCGCGCCGGGCGGTGTGCGATGTTTGAGAGAACGAGATTGTCCATAGCTTTTTGTAAACGCGGATGGCGTTCGATGATGCGGCGCGTGGCCGCCGGGAGCGTGCCGGTGGCGAGCATGGCGAGGCCGACGGCCGTCCAAAAAATCATTCCGGCCTTGCGCACGAGCGCGAGCGTGATGCCCGTCGCGGCGGCAAAGCCGAGCGTGCGCAGGATGACTTCCGTGCCGCCTTCGTAGACGCCGATGGTGGCGGGCACGAAGCCGAACACGAAGTTGATCACCTTCGTCAGAGACTCTATGACGTAGGGCGCATCGAAGCCGGGGCGGAAACCGAGCATGCGCAGCGTGACGTAAACTTCAAAGACGCTCGAAACGTGTGCGAGGAGATCGAAGGCAACGATCAGGAAGAACCAGCCGCGGTGGTGCCGGTAAAAATCGTAAATGTTGGATTCGAGTTCGTTGATGTGCGCGCGGCGTTTGGAGAGCGCGCGCGGGTTGAATCCGAGCGCGGCGAGGCGTTCGATGAACCACGTCAGCGGCATCACGCGGCGCGAGGCTGCCAGCCCGACGGCGAGCAAAGTCAGCATCGCAAGGGTGGCGATCAGGAGCAAAGTGTAGTGTGCGGCGTCGGGCAGATTGTAGGACGCGAGCATGACGCACGCGCCGCTCAGGATGAAGAGGGCGACCGAGAGATTGTAGAGCAGGTTATCGACGACGAGCGCCTGCACGCCCGTGACGAGCGGGATGCGCTTGCGCAGGAGCGCGGCCTTCGTCGCCTCGCCGAGAAGCGGCCCGGTGAAGGTGAGGAATGAAATCGCCTCGCCGCTCAGGCGCGTCGTGAACGCCTGCCAGAGATTGAAACCGCGTTGGCCGGGCGGAACGGCCAGATACATCGGCACGGCGCGGAAGAAATGGCGCGTGCCGCTGATGCCGAGCAGGACGAAGAAACCGAGACCGATGCGCGCCAGCGTGTCGAAGATGGACTGCACGCCGACGCGGTTGACCACGTAGACGAACAGCGCGAGACCGAGCGCAAAGGCCACGAGTTGCAGCCCGACAATGCGGCGACGACGACTCTTGCCCCCTGCGGTTGCGACTTCAACCGCAGACGATTCCGCGCCCGCCTTCGACGCCGCCGCGGCTCCGACTTTTTCGTCGAGCGAAATCAAGGCGAGACCTCCGCTTTGGTCTTCGCGCCCGTTGCCGCCGTGCCGACCGTCCTGCCGGTCGAGGGACGCGCCGGGAGCGGCTGTCGCGGGTCGAAAAGTTCGTTGATGATCCGGCCGGGATACGGGCGCGGCCGCGCGTCGAATTTCACGGGCGAAATTTGCGCGCCCGGCAGTTGATTGGTCAAAGCTAAGATTGTCGGCACGAAACTCAAACTATCATACGGCTCACGAATGACCAACGCGCGGGGAATGCGAGTTGCCGCGCCGCCCGCGAGCATGAGGGTCGAGTGTGTGGAGACGCGGAAGAATGAGCCGTGGTTGCCGCCGGGGTTGAAGCCGCGCACGTCGAAGTTCCAGTGATTGTTGGCAAGGACGAGCACGTCGGTTTCGACGAGCAGGCGTTGGCGTCGGCGGAAACGGCGGATGAGTCGTTCATCCGCGGACAGGCCGGGCACGTCCGTTTCGATGGCGGGTGTCATGTGCCGCCCGAAGTGTTCCTGAAGACCGATGAGGCCGTTCGAGTAAGTCGTCAGGTGCAGGGCGCGCAGCCATTCGAGGTCTGTGTGCCAGCGGTCGAGCCAACCGGCGCGCGTCTCGCCCGCGGGCAGGGAGAGTTTCGCATCTTCCCAAATCTTGAGAGGCAGTTCCGCGCGCCACTCGGCGCGGTCGTACAGGATCGCGCCGCCGGGCTGCTGGCGCAGATTCGCGACGGGCACGTAGCGCAGACGCAGTTCGCCGTCGCGTTCGTGGCGCGCAAGCAGCAACGCCTGCGTGTCTTCGCCGCGATAGAGCCAGACGGCTTCGTCGGCGCGAAAATCTTTACCGTGTGCGTCCGACAGGGCTTCGGCCGGGACGCGCGCGGCGACGAAATCCACCGGCCGGTTGTCAACGCCGCGCTGCACGTTGTTGCGCACGCGCGCATCGCGCAGCAGTGCGAAGTAGTTGACGCGCGCGAAACTCTTTTGCATGTCGAGCGAGCCATCGGGTGCGAGCGCAAGGCCGCCGGGCGCGACGCCGACGGCGTAGTTGCGCAATTCGCCGATGCCGTTCTGTTCGCCCATTGCGCCTTTAGCGATATGGTCTGGGATGCTCAGACGCGCAGGCTGGAAGTTCTCGCGCCGGAGCGAGAGGAGATTGGAGAGCGTGCGCGCGTATTCGGTGTATTTGCATTCATCGGTCGCCCAGGAGTCGGCGCGCGCTTTGGTGCGGCGCGCTTCTTGATCGCGCCCGGCGTCGGCGTCGGCCTTCGTCCACTCTTTCGGCTGCGCGGCGGCGAGCGCGCGCTCACGCTCGACGAGACGGCGAAGCGCGCCGAGTTCTTCCAGTAAGTTCGCGTGCAACCGCTGCCAGTCGGCGCGGTGCGCTTCGATGGTCTGGAAGAAGGCTTCGGTGGCGGCGCGGGCGAGGGCGGGCGAGAGTTTTTTGCCGCGCAACTCCGTGAGCAGGATGTGCAGCACGTTGAGGTCGCTGTGGCGCAGGTGGACGGAGGCGCGTTCGTTGCCGTCGAAGTCAACGAGCGCGGTCGGGTAGGCCGCGCTCTGGCCTTCGAGGTAGTGAGAATCCTCTGTGGTCGTCGTGATCAAAGGCACGAGCGGGTAGATGCCTTTGACCGCATAGTCGCTCAAGAGACGCCGCTTCGTGATGACGTGATGCCCGCCGCCCGCGCGGCTCGCCAGCAGTTTGACGAGGTTGAAGCCCTGACTGTAGACGCGCTCGTCCGAGTTCGTTCCATGATCTGAGACGACGACGAGTGCGGTCTCAGAAGCCTGCGGCGTCGCCTCGATGGTCGTCCAGATGCGGCCGATGATGCGGTCGAGTTCCTGCATGGCGACGAGTTGGGTCTCGCGGTCGCGGTTGTGGTGGGCGGCGTGGTCAAACTCGGTCGTGTAGAAATCCAGATAACGGATGCGCGGGTCTTTCAACTTCTCCAACACCTCGCGCTCAAGTTGATCCATCACGATGTTGCGCCCCTCGAATTCGACGAGCCACTCGTCGAACAACTCGCGCGGCGTGCGCGTCAGGAAGCGGTTCTTGAGGCCGCGTTCGAGCGTCGTCCAACGTGTGCCGCGCTGGTAGAGTTGGAAACTGATGTGGCGTTCGTCGTAAGGATACGAGTCGACGAGGAGGGGGATGGCGAGTTCGTCGAGGAGTTCCACGCCGGGCATGTCCACGCGCACCTTGCCCGCCGTGCCGAGCCAGAAGGGGATGAAGTTCAGATAATCGTAGGAGTGAAGCGTGAGGCGGTCGAACTCGACGTTGCCTTTGATCTGCAAGTGCCGGCCGGTGTCGAGGAGAGACCACGAAGGGCCGGACAAACTCACGCCGCGCACGTAAAAATTTGCCACGCGCGTGCCACGCTCGTAGAAGACGTGCTCGAACCACGGCAGCAGACTTTTGCCCGTGCGCGGGTCGCGCTCGCCCACGAAGCGATCAACGACATCCTGCGATAGCCCGTCAACTTTAACCACGACGAGGCGACGCGCCCCGGCGAAAGAGTTTTGCGCGGCGAGCAGAAGACACGCACACGCGATGAACGCCAACGCGCAACGATGCAGGATGAAGGACGCGCGCCGGCGCGACGATGCGAGCGAAGACGGCGAAATGCTTGAAGAGAACGGAGCAAATGAAGCGCCTGTAAAGAATGAAATGAGCGAGGCGCGTGAGACGGGCAAGAAGCCGCCGTATGGAATCATCCGCGAGCGATCTGCCACGCGCCCTGTGCCCTGTGCGTTTCGTTCGTCCATCGCGCGCCTATTGTCCCCCCGCGGCCGAGATGGTGGCGATGATCCGTGCGTCGCCGTTCGAGATGCGCTGCGACTCGCGCGCGGCCTTGCGCAGGTATTCCGCGCTGAGCGCGCGCCAGCGCACGTCGGCGGCCTCGTCGCGGTAGATGCGCACGAGCGTGGTCTTCGCCGTCTCGTTGTTGATGCGGTAGAGACTTGAGAGGCAGAGCCTTTGCGCCTCTTCGTCTTTCGTGTGGGCGAAGATGCGCCCGATGGCCGACGCCGTTTTGCCGTCGGCGCGCTCGCCGTGTTCGTTGACGAAGGCGAGCGAGCGACGCACGTCCTCGATGTTCCACTGCACTTCGACCGACGCGCTCGAACGCGCGACTTCACGCAGGAATTGACGGTGATGTGCGAGGCGGCGCGCCGTGTCGAGCGCGGCGAACTGTGCGGCGGGCGCAGCTCGTTCGCGATGGCGGTAGAGGCCGAAGGTGGCGACGTTGGCGACGCGCAAAAGAACTTGCTCGGTGCGCGAGTGGACGAGGGGCGTGAGTTCGGCGCGGCGGTCGCGGTCGAGTTTGTCAATGAGTCCGCCGGAGGGGCGGCGCGCGTGTTCCAGCAGGGCGGCGTATTGTTCGCGGGCGAGGCGCGCTTCCGCCTTCGTGTCGTTTTCGAGCGGGTTCAAAGAGACACGTTCAAGTTTGCGGGAAACTTCCTCGCGCAGTTCAGGGTCGAGCGAAGCGTCGAGGGCGAGCAGCAGTTTTAGTTGTGAATAGGCGCGCAGGCGCGAGGGCTGATTGATGTCCGCGCCGCGGCGGTCAGAGACGAAATCGTAGACGGCGCGACCGAGGAGGAAGGGCAGGTCGAGATGCGTGAGGCTCGCCGTCGTGCGCGCCACGTCCTGCAAGACGCGCTGCGACATCTCGCGCCGCTTCGGGTTCAGGTTGTCGCGAAAGTCTACGAGCAGGATCGGAATCTTCGGATGATCCAGACCGTAGAGCGCGAGCGGGATCAGTTCGACCGCGCGTGCGCCGGGAGCATCGGCCGGCACGCGGCGGTTGTCCGCGTCGAAGTAGCGTGTCTCGGTGTAGCCCTGCCAGCGCCGGAGGCGTTTGTCGCCGTAAGGGTTCGCGAGGTTGAGAAAGCGTTTGCCGTAGGGGCGCGCGCGCTTGGCGTCGATGTCGGAGCGTGCGATCCACAGGAGCGCGTGCGTGGCGTTGCCGCCGGGCAATTCGAGCGGCTCGAAGTATAAACCTTCAGCCTCGGCGCGCTGGCGCAGGAGTTCCCAGTTGTGGCCGCGCGTGTCGAGCCACTGCGAATTCTGCTTGTCATAGACGCGGCCGAGATAGAGGTCGTCGATGAGGCCGCCGAAAGTTTTCTGCGTGAGCATGAGGCGCGCCTGTATCTCCTTCAACTCGTGCGGCGCGAAGACCGATTCCGCACCCGACTCGGCTTGATAGAGCGCGAGCACGGCGAGGGCGCGGATGACGTGCGCCTTGCGATAGTCGTCTGCGTTGCGTCGATAGGCGTGCGTCGTGGCTTTGACGGTCAGGCTGTAAGGGTTGAAGACGAGCGTTTGCAGCGCGTTCCAGAAGACCCTGTGCCAGACCTCGCGCTTCGTGCCCGCGAGATCGAGCAGGTGCGGCGGCGCATCTGTGCCCGCGCGCTTTTTGTTCGCGACGCGCGTGTAGAGGAAAGGCACGGCGGAGGCGGCGCGCTGGCCGATGCTGGGGCGCGTGTAGGTGTGCATCCAGACGTAGCGCAGCCGGTCGTTTTCGCTCGTCTCATCGCCGAGCGTGTCGCGCAGAATGCTGACGAGCGGAATGTCGGAGTCTTGTTCGCGCGCCAGACCGTCGAGACTGCCGAAGACGGTCAGGAGTTCCGCGCCGCCCGCGAGGGGCATGCGTTCGAGACGAAAGCCGGACGTTTGAAGTTGTGCCGGAGTGGAATCGCTGCGGGCGGCGGGGACGGCGAGTTCCTGCGCGACGACGATGAGCTTCGCGCCGGACAACTGTAGGAGCAGGAGCGCGAAAATAAGACAGGCAATTTGCCGCGCTCTCCCGTTCGAGATCACATAGTTCATGCGTTCGTGCGATACCTGCCGTCGCTTACAAATCTGCTCCTCCTGGAGCAAATTGGCTGCACTGTCCGACCCGACGTTTAATTGGCACGCAGCCCCCTGCCTTCTCTAAACGCCCCGTAAAAGAAGTTCGCACCATCGAACCGCAACCCGTGTGCCGTAAAGGGAGAGAAATTGTTAGGGCGGCGACTTTAAATCGCACACCAACTTTATAATTGACGCTGCGGCGGCTCCAAATGTTTACACACACTTTCGATTTGCCCTCCGATGCGCCCGCGTCAATCATCCGTTGCAATCTAATTTCAACTTCAACGCGCGCTGATTTCGGAAACAGCGCGCAGGGCACGCTCGTCGAGTTGATAAATGCGCGTTGACGGCACACCCGCGAGCGAAAGTTCGACCGTGGGTTCTGTCGCCGCAGCCAGTTTCGCGATGAGCGCGTCGTTGCTGAAATAACGCCGCCCGCGCGCGACGATGATCATGTCGCCCGCAGCCAACTCGCGCAAGGCTGCGCGGTCGGAGAGCGAGATCGAAAGGAGATCGGTGCGGCCTGCGCGCGCGGCGTAATGCGTGAAGAGTTCGGGCGCTTCGCTGGCGACGCGCGCGCCGGGGCGTGCAAGTGCGGCGACCCTGTGCGCGGCATCGCGCACGCTCGCGTCGTAAAATTCGTCGTGCGGAAAATAGCTCCCGGCGCGCGCGTCGCCGCCGCCGAGCGTGTTCGTATAGAGACGGAAGTGCGGCGACGCACCCGCCGATGCATACACGGAAGAGGCGATGACGAGGACGGCCACAACGGCGTGCGCGTATCCGGGCGACGACCCGCGCGATACGTTCGTGGCGGCGGCGGCGGTGCGCCGTAATTGTTGCGCGACCCACCCGCCGACGGCGTTGATGCCGATGGCCGACACTACCAGCACGACGGGCAGAGCCAGCGTGAAATAGCGTGTGAATTTACCGCCGAGCAGCGGGAAGGGGAAGAACCAGAAGAAGAGCCAGAAGAAGACGAAGTAGCGCCCGTCGCCGAGTCGCCTGGTGAGCAGCAGCGGCAGGCCGACGAGGAACGAGGCGACCACGGCGGGCGGCAGTTTAAAGGCCATGAAGGCGTAGTAGAAATACCACGGCGAGCCTTTGAGCCAGAGCGTCATCTGGTTGCGATAGAGTTGCCCCATGAACTCGTAGGCGTCGTGGCCGATGCGCCGCTCGCCGGCGAAGATGCGCATTTCGTGCCAGGTGCCGGGCAACAGGATCGTCGGGTTGCAGACGAGAAAGGCCGCGCCCATGACGGCGAAAAAGAGAAGCCACTTGCGCTTGCCCAGACGCCAGCGCGTCGCGGAGATGCCCTGAAAAATGTAGTAGTAGGCCGCGCTGATGGCGATCAGGTGAGGCATGTATTTCGAGGCGAGCATCGCGCCGAAACAGGCGGCCGTCGCCCAGTAGTAACGCTCCGGGCGTGCCTCGCCCGACTCGGCCGCGCGCTGCCCGCGCAGCCAGCAGACATTTGCCAGCAGGAAAAAGAAGAGCAGGAACGTGTCCTCTTTGGCGATGCGGTTGAAACTGATCCCGGACGGATCGAACGCCCACAACGCCGCCGCGATCAAACCCGTCGCCGTGCCGAACAACTCGGAGACCACCAGAAAGATGAGAAGCGACGTGAACGCGCCGAACAGCGCGGCGGGCAGGCGCAGCGCCGTCTCCTCGGAGATGCGAAGCGGCGTGCGCGATGCGGCCATCCCTGAAGCGTTCCACCGTTCGGCGGCGGCCACGCTCGCCGTCATCAACGCTTTCATCAGAAACGGGTGCTCGCCGTTGGTCGAAGTCAAACCGCGCGTGCGGTAGTCGGCCACGGCGCGTAGTTTGTTCAACTCGTCTTCGCTCAAACCCTCTGCGCCGAGGCCGCTCGCGCGAAAGCCGAAGCCCGCCGCCACGATGATGACGAGCGCGGCGATGACGAGCGCGCGGCGCGGCACACGCACGCTCTGTTCCCCGAACAGTTCGGGCGTGATGCTCGCCGTGACGGCGGTTGCGGCAGTTGCAGACAAAAGTTTAGTCGAACCCCGTTCGAAAAATCTTGCGGCCGCTTTAAAAACTCCACGGCTCGCGCGTGCCGCACAAAAGGCGAAAGATTACTGTGCCCTTCGGCGGTCTGTCAAAAACAACGAAGCGCGCGCAGTTTAACTTTGACGCCCGACGCCTGCCACGCAGTTATGACACTTTCCGAATTGTCACGGCGCGCGCACACAACTGGCCGAGCCGTGTAAAGCAACAATTGACAGGTTTCGGAAAATTAGCGCGGTTGATTCGGCGGCGCGTTCGTCGGGCGCGCATCTTTGACGGTTGCATCGCCCGCCGTGGCCGCCGTCGTCAAATTCTCGGTGGGGGGCGCGGCCGGTTTCCAGCCGGCGCGTTCGAGTAGGGGCACGGCGAAGCGCACGGGCACGGCGAAATTCGCGTCCTGCAATCCCTCGAAGATGCCGAAATTGATGCCTATGACGCGCCCCGACTGGCCGAAGAGCGGCGCGCCCGACCCGCCTTCGGCCGTGCGCGCGTCGTAGATGATGCGGCGCGTCTGCGAGTCGGTGATGTGCCCCTGCGTCGTCAGCGGTTTGATCAAATTGCGTTCGGCGAGGTGGCCGACGAGCACGTCGAGCGACGAGCCGAAACGCTGCTTGATGCCGTTGGCCTCGTCGTCGGGCAGCGAAACGAGGATGCGATCCGGCCCCGACGGATAGCCCATCATGACGACCGCTTTGCCCACGCCGCCCGCGTCCGAATTGTCGTCAATGGGGAGCGCGGGGATGTTGTTGGGTTGCGCGCCCGTCTCGAAATAGAGGACGGCCAGATCGTCGCGCGTCGAAGCCTGTTTGAACTTGAGCGGAAACGGCTGCCGGTGGCCGGGGAAGTAGGCGATGAGTTTAGTCAGGCGCGGCTTGCCGCTGACGGTGCTGCTCAAGACCATCGAACGCTCGTCGGCCACCCACGGCTCGACGCCGACGTGTCGATTCGTCACGACGTAACCGCCGCCGACGTGAAAGCCCGTGCCGACGTATGGAAATTCGGCAACCGCGCCCGTCCCCTCCGGCGTGAGTATCTCGCTCTGGCCGGCCTCCGCGCCGTCCGCGCCGTCGCCTTCCGTGTCGGCCGCCGCCCGCTGCGGGTAGCGGAGCGGCCGCCCCGTGCCCGCCTCGACGAAGACGTACATGCCGGAGATGATGCAGACGCCGTCGCCGTATTCGCTGCGGAGTTTGGGGGCGAGCGAGAGGCTGTTGATGATGTCTTTGTTGGAGCGGTTGACTTCCTCGAATTGGTTTTGCGACTCGCCGACCTTCTGGTTGAGGCGCACGATCTGTGCGTTCTGTTCCTCGATGTGGCGGCGGCTCTGCTTGAGTTCCTTGAAGCCCGCGAAGCCGAAATAGAGGATGCCGCCGACGAGCGCGACGACGATGACGAGCGCGATGATCTTCGTGCTCAGGTTGATCTCGCGTATGAGTTCGCGTGTGAACTCGCGCAGGAAGACTTTCGCATCGTCGCGCCGCGCGGTGGCCGCCGATTCGATGGCCGCCGATTCGATGAAGGGCGCGACGTGTACGTCCGTGCGGCGCGGCGCGACGAGCGCGGGCGGCGATGCGATGGGGAAGAACTGCAACATGAAATCCGTGTCGGGGATGCGCACGGTGTCGCCGTCTTCGATGGAGGCGGCGGGCGCGAGCGGCGCGCCGTTGTGCGTCAGGCCGAGCGAGCGGTCGAAATCCCCGACGCGATAATTGCCGTTCGTGCGTTGGAGTTCGAGCAGGAAGCCGTCGGCGCGCGGGATGCTGCCGGGCTGGAAGCGCAACTCGCAATCCGCGTCAGTGCCGATGCGGATGCGCTCGTGCATCAGCACTTCCGTGTGCCGCTCCACGCCGATCTCTACGTGTACAACCAGACCACTCGACATACGTCTAAAACTTACCGCTTCCCGGTCGCCCTCAAGTGAAGAGGCGACCGCGACGCGACCGCCTCACTGAAACTTCTGCGTTCGTGCGGCGCGCAGTCGCCAATGCCGCTTATTTTATACTAAGATTAACCATACGGGCAAAAATTAGCCATTATTCGATGCGTCGCGCAAGGGTAAAAGACGGGCGATGCACGCATCCTTCGAGTTTAATTCGCGGGCGTGCCGGAAGGGCGGGCGTTTCCCGCGCCGGGTTGTGACGGAAACGATTATGAATGAAATCTCTTTTATCGAAGATAAAGATCAAGTGTGCGCGCTCGCGCCGGTGGCTTATGCGCCGATTCGCCAACATGTTTTGGTGTGCGGGGGAAAATCCTGCACAAACGTCGGGAGCGCGGAAGTGAAAGAGGCGTTCGAGCGCGAGTTGAAGGCGCGCGCGCTTTTGTTCGGCAAGGCCAAAAAGGGCAAGAACCCGCAGGGCAGCATCGTGTTGACGGAGTGTGCATCGGTCGGTTTCTGCGCCGTGGGCGCGGCCGTGTTGGTCTACCCGGACGGCATCTGGTACGCGCAGGTGCGTGCCTCGGACGTTGTGGAGATCATCGAGTCGCACCTCATCGGCGGGCGCGTCGTCGAACGCCTCGCGCTGTTGAAACTGCCCGCCCCTACCACGCAAGCGGCCTAATGATAGTTGGGTGCTTCGTGGTGATTTCAACAATACTTGGAGGTAGAAAGTTAATGCGCTGGCTGGCCCTAATTTCAATTTTGATCTTGGCAGGATGTAATGCCAACGAATCATCTAAGAGCGTTCCGCCTACAACGAATAATTCAGCATCAATCCAGCCGAAAACCATTGAGACAATTCTGTCTCTGCCAGCTAATTTCAAACCATCATACAAAATTGCGGAAACCAGAGACGTTAGTTTTAGCACGGTCAAACGCTACGTTGTCAGTATTACGCTGCCACCAAACTTAAGCAAAGAAGAAGTTGAGCAGAACTTCAAGCATGCTATTTGGCAGACATACAAAGATAAAAGACCGAACGCTATTACAATTTGGGGCTACCAGAATGGTGACGACATAAAACAGTCATTCACGGTCGGAGACGCTGTTTTTGCTCCAAACGGTAAATGGGAAAATGCTGGGGATAGTGATGGGAGTTTGCAAAACTACCAAGTAATCGTAAATGTAAAAGACAGCTACCTGAACCCTAAAAAAACTCAATCCGTCGGAGATGTCGTTACATTAATGGCTCTTAAATCCGAAATTCTAAAAGAGAAAGATACCAATTCTGTGCGAGTTTGGAACGACTATGGAAATCGCTATGATTCAAATATCCTAATGAGAGTTCCAAACGGGACAAAAGCTAAAATTCTTGAGAAGAAACAGATAGGCGCAGGAGATTACAGTTCTACCGTTTATAAAGTCGAAGTTAAAGGAAAGGTCGGATGGATAGATTTCTTTGACATCAAAGAATACCAAGACAGCGAGCCTGAGAAGTAGGCCGCACCCAACAACGGCATGCATCCGACCGCGAATAGCGCGGCTTTCATGCGCGCGACTTGCTTTGACTCAGATGTTTATCGCGGCGGGGGAGGCCATGCGTTAGACCACGCGCTGTCCGGCAAAACTAAATCGCGCCGCAACTCGTAAACCCCTGCGACCCGGCGGAAGATTGAGAGACACAACCGCGCGCGTTCAGCGCCGACGAGGGTGCAACAGTACGCGCGCGACCCCGCATCCAAAAGCGCAGACCGCGCGGCTGCCGCCGGTCGGCCTACACTTCCATACTGGAGCCAACAAATTTATGCTTCGATTTTCACGGAGAGTTCTGCAAATATCCGTCATCGCGCTGGCCGCGCTCGTCGTCGCGCCGTCGCCGCAAGCGTGGGCGCAAACCGAAATGCCGCGCCTCGATTATCGCGAGCGCAAGCTCTCGAACGGCCTCAGGGTGTTGAGTGCGGTGGACAAGTCAAGCCCGACGGTGGCGATTCAGGTCTGGTACAAGGTCGGCTCGAAGGACGACCCAGAAGGCCGCAGCGGCTTCGCACACCTCTTCGAGCACATCATGTTCAAGAGCACGAAGAACATGAAATCCGAAATGATGGATCGTTTGACGGAAGACGTGGGCGGCAATAACAACGCCTTCACGGCCGACGACGTGACGGTCTATTTCGAAGTCGTGCCGTCCAATTATCTGGAGACGCTCCTGTGGGCTGAGGCCGACCGCCTCTCGACCCTTACCGTTGACGACGCGAACTACAAGAGCGAGCGCGACGTGGTGAAAGAGGAGTTTCGCGAGCGCGTGCTTGCGCCGCCCTACGGCAAACTTTTCTACCTGATCGAACAGAAATCTTTCTCCAAACACCCGTATCGACGCCCCGGCATCGGCAGCATAGAAGATTTGGACGCCGCCTCGACCGAGGACGTGCGCGCCTTCCACTCGACCTTCTATCGCCCCGACAACGCGACGCTCGTCGTCGTCGGCGACTTCGACCCGAAGCAACTCGATGCCTGGGTGGACAAGTATTTCGCGGGCATCCCGAAGCCCGACAAGCCGCTCCCGCGCGTGACCGTCAAAGAGCCTGAGCGCACGGGCGAGATGCGCGTCGTCGAGTTCGGCCAAAACGTGCCGCTGCCCGCCGTGGCCTTTACGTTCCTCGCGCCGCCGAAGGCGAGCGAGGATTCGGACGCCTTGCGCATCGCCGAATCAATTTTGTCTTCGGGCGAATCGTCGCGCCTCTATCGTTCGCTCGTCTACGAACAGCAGGTGGCGCAGAGCGCCAACGCCGGGGCTGACCTGCGCGAGGATTTGAGTCTCTTCAGTTTCCTCGGCATCCTCGCGAGCGGCAAGAAACCGGACGACCTCGAACGCGCCATGATGGCCGAGATCAAAAAGATGCAGGACGCGCCCGTCACGGCCGCCGAACTTGAGAAGGCCAAGAACCAGATCATCACCAATCAACTGCGCGAGCGCGAAACCAATAACGGCAAGGCGCTCGCCCTCGGCGACGCGGCCGTCCTCCTCGGCGACCCGAACCGCGCCAACACAGACATCGAACGCCTCTCCAAAGTGACGGCGGCCGACGTGCAGCGCGTGATGCGTAAGTATCTGACGGATACGAACCGTCTCGTGATCTATTACCTGCCCGAATCCCTGCGCCCGGCGAAACCCGCGGCGGAGAAGACCGGGCAAAGTGTCTTGGGGCGCGACGCGCGCGAAGCCGGGGGAGGGAAATAAGGATGAACATCATCAAAGCATTTTCGCGCCGCACGCTACAAACACTCGCGCCGTCGCTCGCGCTCGCCGCGCTCGTCGCCGCCCTGTCTTTCCCGGCGGCGGCGCAAGAGGCGGCTGCACCACAGGCGACGCCGCCACCGCCCGCCCCGCCGCGCAGCGTCACCGTCCCGAAACCCGTCGAGCGCACGCTGGCGAACGGCCTGCGCGTCGTGGTCGTCGAGCGCAGCAACATGCCGCTCGTCTCCGCCGCGTTGATGATCAGGAACGGCGGCGAAGTTGACCCGCCGCAACTGGCCGGACTCGCAGACATGACCGCTTCGCTTCTGACGAAGGGGACGCAGACGCGCACCGCGCCGCAGATCGCCGAAGCCATCGAAGCCCTCGGCGGCTCAATCGAATCGGGCGCGCGCTGGGACGCTTCGACGGCGAACGTCGGCGTCATGTCTTCGCGCATCAACAACGCGATGGAGATACTCGCAGATGTCGTGCGCCGCCCGACGTTCAAGGACGAAGAGATCGAACGCCTGCGCGCGCAGTATCTGGACGACCTCACGGTCGCGCTCGGTCAGCCCGGCGCAATCGCCCGCTACGTCGCCTCGCGCGTCGTCTTCGGCGACGCGCCTTACGGCCACCCGCTCTCCGGCACGCCCGAATCCATCGCGAGAATCAAACGCGACGACATCGTCAGGATGCACGCGACCTATTACAGACCCGACAACGCCATCCTCGTCATCGGCGGCGACATCGCTGCGGCCGACGCCTTCAAGACCGCCGAACGCTTCTTCGGCGACTGGCAGAAACCCACCGCGCCGCTCGCCGCCAGCGCGAAAGCGGCAGCGACGACAGGCGCGAGCGCGCAGCCGCGCATCGTCGTCGTGGATAAGCCCGATGCGGGACAGGCCGCCGTGCTCGTCGCGCGCACGGGCATTCGCCGCACCGACCCCGAATTTTTCCGCGGCATCGTCGCCAACTCGGTCTTGAGCGGTTATTCCGGCCGTCTCAATCAAGAGATTCGCATCAAGCGCGGCCTGAGCTACGGCGCGCGCAGCGCCCTGGAGACGCGGCGCGATACGGGGCCGTTCACGGCCGAGGCGCAGACGAAGAACGAGTCGGGCGCGGTCGTCGCCTCGCTGCTGCTCGGCGAACTCGGCCGGCTCGCCAGCGGCGAACTGCCCGACGCCGAACTGACGCCCCGCAAGGCCGTGCTCATCGGCGGCTTCGCGCGCAATCTTGAGACGGCGGGCGGTCTGGTCGCGCAGGTGGCAAACCTCGCGCTCTACGGCATCAGTTTCGACGAGATCAACAGCTACATCAACAACGTGCAATCCATCACGGCCAAAGACGTGCAGGGCTTTGCCGGTTCGCGCCTCGCGGCCAATGCCGCACACGTCATCATCGTCGGCGACGCCAAAAAGTTTCTTCCCGAACTTCAGAAGCAATACAAGAACGTGGAAGTGATCCCCGTCGCCGATCTCGATCTCAACATCGCGCAACTGCGCAAGACGAAGTAACACAGACAGGAGGCGCGCGCGTGCTCTACGGTGATACAATGTCACCGGGGAGCATGCGCCGCCCTTCGACACTCGTTCATCCTCTCCTCAATTCGATCTAACGTCTTCGCGCGCGTCTCTCCCGTCCCAACAGTAGCCAGAGAGGAATTCGACATGCCTGATACATCAGCCTTCAAACAAAACGCCCTTTTGCGCACGGCGTGCGCCATCCTGTTGGCCTTTGCCTCTGGCATCACGGCCGCGCCCTCGCAGCAGGACACGACGAGCGGCCAAGACAAGGTGGCCGATCAAGATACTGCGAAGGGCGAAGCGCGCACGGACGTGAATATGTTGATGCGCCAACTGACGGATCGCGACGCGCTGACGCGGCAGCGCGCGGCCGAAGACCTCGCGCGGCTCGCCACACCGGCGCAGCGCAAACTCGTCGAAGGCTACCGGCTGCAAGAGAAGAACGCGCGCGTGCGCCTCGCGCTCGACTGGGCGCTCTATCGCATGGGCAAGGCGCCCGCGCTCTTTGCCGTCGTGCGCGATCTCGATTCCAACCGCTGGAATCAATCGGAAGCCTATCTCGCCGAACTCGAAACGCCCGAACCGCTCTACAACCTGCTCCCGCAAGTCAACGGCAACACGCAGGTCAAACTGCTCGAAGCCCTCGCGCGCACGGGCAACGCCGACACGTTGCCAATCGTCGAGCCATACGCTGCTTCAATCGACCCCAAGATCGCAGACGCCGCGCGCTTCGCCACACGCGAAATCACGCGCCGCCTACACGCGCCCGCACAGCCCGACGCCAAAACGCGCACGCGCCAGGTCGGCAAAGCCACGGCGACCATTCCCTAGAGTCCTGCGCGAGTTCATCATCCGAAAGGGGCGAGACGCACATCTCGCCCCTTTTTGCTTTTATGTGGTATTAACAATTGACCACTGACAACTGATGACAACTGACGGCAACTGACCACGGACGACCGAACCGCAGACGATTTTCTATGCACCGAAACCTTCGCTCCTTCCTCGATCAACTGACGCGCGAACGCGACCTCGTCGTCGTCGAGACGGAAGTTGATCCTTACCTCGAACTGGCGGAAGTCCACCGCCGCGTGATCGCCGCAGGCGGCGCGGCGCTTCTCTTCAAACGTGTGAAGGGCAGCCGCTATCCGGTCGTGACCAATCTCTTCGGCACGGCGCGGCGCATCGAACTGGCGTTCGGCCGGAAACCCGAAGCGCTCGTCAAAGAGGTTGTCCACGTCGTCGAGTCGCTCTTGCCGCCGCGCCCCGCCGAACTCTGGCAGCACCGCTCGCTTGCGCGCGAAGCATTCAAGCTGGGGACGCGGCGCGTGCGGCGTGCGCCCGTCGTCGAAGTGATTGATCGCCCGGCGCGGCTCGACGAGTTGCCGATTCTAACGACGTGGCAGGAAGACGGCGGCGCGTTCGTCACCCTCCCGCTCGTCTACACCGAGCACCCGCGCACGCGCAAGCACAACCTCGGCATGTATCGCATCCAGCGACACGACGCCCAAACGACCGGCATCCACTGGCAGATACATAAGGGCGGTGGCTTTCACTATCACGAGGCCGAAGCGGCGAACGAGTCGCTCCCCGTCACGATCTTCATCGGCGGCGCGCCCGCGCTGATGCTTGCGGCCATCGCCCCTCTGCCCGAAGACGTGCCCGAACTTGTGCTCGCCTCCGTCCTCGCAGGCGAGAAGATCGGCGTGACGCGCGAGCCTTTCGCGCACGGCCACAGGCTCGTCGCCGAAGCGGAATTCGCCATCGTCGGCCGCGTCCCCCCGCACGAACGCCGACCCGAAGGCCCCTTCGGCGATCACTACGGCTACTACTCTCTGCAACACGACTATCCGGTCTTTCACGCAGAGGCCGTCTGCCATCGGCGCGACGCGATCTACCCGGCGACGGTCGTCGGCAAGCCGCGACAGGAAGACTTTTTCATCGGCGACTACTTGCAGCAACTTCTCTCGCCGCTCTTCCCGCTCGTCATGCCGAGCGTGCGCGATCTGTGGTCTTACGGCGAGACGGGCTTCCATTCGCTCGCGGCGGCCGTCGTGCGCGAACGCTACGCGCGCGAGGCGCTCGTCTCCGGCTTTCGCATACTCGGCGAAGGCCAACTCTCGCTCACGAAGTTTCTGCTTCTGACCGACACGCCGCAGGACTTGCGCGACTTCCCGCGCCTGTTCGAGCACATCCTCGCGCGCGCGCGTTTCGAGAGCGACCTCTTCATCTTCTCCAACGTCTCGATGGACACGCTCGATTACACGAGCGGCCGTGTCAACCGGGGCAGCAAGGCGATCCTGCTCGGATTGGGCGACGCCGTGCGCGATCTGCCGCGCGCTTTCGCAGGGGAACTGCCGCAGGGCATCGCGCGCGCAGAAGTTTTCTGCGGCGGCTGTCTCGTCGTCGAAGGCGTGCCTTACGCCGCAGACCCCGAACAGGCCGCGCGTTTGGCGACGGAGGAAGCGTTCGCCGCATGGCCGCTCGTCGTGCTGCACGATGATGCGCGCGTCGCACGTTCATCGGCCGATTTTCTCTGGGCGACGTGGACGCGCTTCGAGCCGGCCGCAGACATTTACGCGAAAAAGACGAGCGTTGAGCGTCACCATCTGTCATACTCGCCGCCCATCGTGATAGACGCGCGCATGAAACCGACGTACCCGGATGAACTCATCGTGCGCCCGGACATCAAGGAACTCGTTGACAGGCGCTGGCGCGAATATTTCCCGGCCGGCGATCCTGCGCCGGAGACTTAAATCAGCAGCCCCTCGCACGCGAAACATTTATGAGCGAACGTGCGATTGTAGAGACGCTGGAAACCTCTTGCTGCATCGTCGGTGCCGGCCCGGCGGGCGCGGTGCTCGCCCTGATACTCGCGCGGCAGGGGATTCCCGTCGCACTTCTGGAAGCGCACGAAGATTTCGAGCGAGACTTTCGCGGCGACACCATACACCCTTCCGTCCTCGAAATTCTCGACGAACTCGGCCTCGCCGAACGACTCCACGAACTGCGCCATTCCAAAATTCGCACGGCCACTTTCATGACGCCCGCGGGCGCGTTCACGGCTCTCGATTTCGGGAGACTCAAGACGCGCTTCCCCTACATCATGATGCTCCCGCAGTCGCGCTTTCTCGAATTCCTCACCGCCGAGGCGAAGCTATATCCGAACTTCCAACTCAGGATGGGCGCGCGCGTCGAAGAGTTGATCGAAGAAGACGGAATGGTGCGCGGGGTGCGCTATGAGACGGACGCGGGCGTGCATGAGGTGCTCGCGACGCTGACGGTCGGGGCTGACGGGCGCAGTTCGCGCGTGCGTCATCTGGCGGGGATGGAGCCGGTGAAGACTTCGCCGCCGATGGACGTGCTCTGGTTTCGCCTCCCGCGAAAGCCCGAAGACCCGGAGGGCGCGGTGGGACGTTTCAGCGGCGGCCACGGCGTCGCGATGCTCGACCGTCTGGACGAATGGCAGGTGGCCTACATCATTCTCAAAGGCAGCTTCAAGGCGATACGCGCGGCCGGCCTGGATGCGTTCCGGCAATCAATCGCGACCATCGTGCCTGAGTTTGCCGACCGCGTGACGCACTTGAAAGAGTGGAAGCAGGTGGCGATGCTCTCGGTCGAATCGAGCAGGCTCAAGGAGTGGTATCAACCGGGGCTGCTGCTCATCGGCGACGCCGCACACGTCATGTCGCCCGTCGGCGGCGTCGGCATCAATTACGCAATTCAGGACGCCACGGTCGCCGCCAACATTCTGGCCGCGCCGCTCGGCGAGGGACGAGTCGAACTGAGGCATCTGCGCGAGGTGCAGCGAAAGCGCATCTGGCCGACACGTTTCATCCAAGCCCTGCAATCGTTCGTGCAGCGACGGATCATCGCTAACGCACTGCGTACGAATCAAACGCTCCAGGTGCCCGGCGTCGTACGCCTCTTTCTGCGCACGCCGTTCCTCAGAGATTTGCCCGCGCGCATCATCGCCTTCGGACTCCGCCGCGTACACGTCAAGCCGTCGCTTCGGAGTAATGCGCGGTGAGACATCGCATAGTTGACATTCTATTCTTGTCCCGCAGGGACATTTGATAATAGTCCAGCCATTGATGGCTGGGAGAGTCAACGTGTCTTTAACCTAGAGTCCCATAGGGACGATTGAATGTCTTAACAAATTCAATCGTCCCTACGGGACTCTATCATTATCTTTCAACTTATCCCCGGCACTAAAGTGCCGGGCTATTATCAATCGTCCCTGACGGGACTTTTCAATCAGTTTCTAACGGCAGCCGGAGGGTAAAGACCGCGCCGCCCCCGCGCGCGTTCGCGGCCGAGAGCGTGCCGCCGTGTTCGGTGACGACGCGATGCGCGAGGGCGAGGCCGATGCCGTGGCCTTTGGTCTTGGTGGTGAAGAAGGGAATGAAGATGCGTTGCAGTTCCGAAGGGGAGAGACCCGTGCCCGTGTCTTCGATGGAGAGGACGAGGCGTTCGCCGCCGTTGTTGTCTCCCGCCTCGACGCTTCCGTGCGCGCTGACGCGCCGCTCCGCGCACGAGTCGTCAATCGCCTCTGCGGCGTTGCGCAGCAAATTGAGCAACGCCTGTCGGAGCATCAACTCATCTGCGCGCACTTCCGGAAACACGCCCGTGACGGAGAACGAAACGCGCCGCTCTTCGTAGAGAGGCCGTAGCTCTGCGGCACAGTCGGCGAGGAGTTCGGGGATGGAGACTTCGGAGAGTTGGAGCGGCTGCGGGCGCGCGAAGTTGAGAAACGCCGTGACCATCTGCGTCAGGCTGCGGACTTCCTGTAGGAGCGCCGCGGCCGCGCCGCGCCCGCCTTCGTCTAGTTCGAGGTTCTGAAAAAGCTGCGCGTAGCCGTGGAGCGTGGCGCGCGCGTTTTTGTATTCATGCGCCAGCCCCGCCGACATCTCTCCGAGACTTTCGAGATTCCTTTTGAGCGCGACCGCCTCGCGCAACTGCGCCACCTCCGTGATGTCCGTGAGCAGGCAGAGCACGCCGCGCGCCGCGCCGCCGTCGGCCGGCTGCGGGTCAACCGGCGCGACCGTGACGCCGAGCCTGCGCACGCGCCCGTCGCCCGTCGTCGCCGAGACCTCAACGCGGCGATAGAGTTCGCCCGTTTGCAGGCAGCGCCCGACGATGTTCGACAATTCCGGCGAGAGGCGCAGCAGAGTCGTCAGGTGTTGCCCCGTCTCATCCGCGTCAATTTCCAGAAGGGCGCGCGCCGGGGGATTGATGATCGTGGCGATGCCGCGCGCGTCGAAGGCGACGAGGCCGGAGGGCACGCTCGCCACCACGCGCTCGTTGAACATCTCAGCCGACGCGGCGCGCGCGCTCGCCTGCGCGCTCAACTTCTCCAACTCGCGCTGCTGCGCGCGCAACTGCGCCACCACCGCCTGAAACGTCTCCAACACGAATTCCGTCTCGTCGCGCGCGCCTTCGGGGCGGGCGGCGACGGGCGCGCGCTCGGCCTCGCCCACAAGTTGCCGGTAAGGGCGCACCAGCCAGCGCGGCAACAGGAAGATGCCGGGCAAGCTCACCAGCAGCGTGACGGTGAAGACCGCGAACAGGACGGGCGCGCGCACGCTCCGCTCCGGCGGCGTCATGGCGACCAGCGTCAGCGTGAACAAATTCGCGACGAGCAGCATCCCGACGACCAGCGCCAACACCAACTGCACGCGATTTTCGTAACGAGGCAACATAAAAGTGATGAGTGATGAGTGATGAGTAATGAGTAAGAAGAGTTTGTCTTTAACTCATCACTCATCACTCATCACTCATCACTTTAAGGGATGAAGTGCCCGATGTACCACTCGATGATTTGCCGGCCGAGGAGCAGGCTGGCGATTGCGCCGATGCCGAGGAAGATGCCGAAGGGGAGGAGCATTTGCATGTCGCGCTCGCGCCGCCAGAGCATGAGGCCGACGCCGACGACCGCGCCGCCCACCACTCCGAGGAAGATCGTCAATATCGTCAGCGGCCAGCCGAGGTATGCGCCCACCATGAACAGCATCTTCACGTCGCCGAGTCCCATCGCTTCGACGCCACGCAGGCGTTCCCACAGCCAACCCATCAACCAGAGCGAGCCGCCGCCGACGGCCGCCCCGAAGAGCGCGCCCGCGACGGACACCGCCCAGACCGGCCAGCCCTCAAGCAACCCCTCGCTCAAAAACGCGAGGCCGTAAACGTTCGGCACGACGGCGCGCGCGACGAGCGCAAAGGCGAAGCCGGGGAGCGTGATCACATCGGGCAGGATCATGTGCTCGGCGTCTATGAAGACGAGCGCGACGAGCGCGGCGACGAAGACGAGATCGAAGGGGAGCGCGAGCGTCAGCCCGTCGTGCAGAAAGACGAGTCCGAAGAGAAGCGCGGTCAGTCCTTCGATGGCCGGATAGCGTGGCGAGATCGAGACGCCGCAGGCGCGGCAGCGACCGCGCAGGACGAGAAAACTGAGAACGGGAATGTTGTCGTAAGGGCGTATGGCCGTGCCGCACGAAGGGCAGCGCGAGTTGGGGAAAACAATGGACTCCTCGCGCGGGACGCGGTGGATGACCACGTTGAGAAAGCTGCCGATGAGCGCGCCGAGAGTGGAGACGAAGATGAGTGCGATGGGGAAGGGCACAAGCGAGGGGTCGGCGTAAGAAGTTAGATTTTGCAGTTGAGCCATCCTGTCGGTTCAAGTCAAGAGGAATTATGAAGTCGAAGTTAACGTCGGAACGGGCAAAGGCGTGCTTGACGCCCGCATCGAACTTTAAGCATATTAATGGTTCGAGGGGGTTTGCGAAAGACCTAAATTTTTAACGAACCGAGGGGAAGAATCACGCATGAACTCGCGCAGACCTATCATTGCAGTCGCCGGCGTCGGCGCAATCATCATCGCCGTCCTTACTTTCGTCCCCTATTCCCTCACGATGGTCAAGCAGGCGGGGCACAACATGGCCGCCGCCGTCAAGACCTCGCTCGGCAAAGAAGCGTCGCCGGCCTTTGAGGCGGAGATGCGCCAGCCCATCGTGCCGCAATACGATGTGGCGCTGTGGTACGGCGCGCGCGGCGAGGAACCGGAGAAGCACGGCGTCCTCATCCAGACGCTCGACGGCAAGCGCGTCCTCGCCTCGCACAACGCGGACACGACCTTCAACCCCGCCTCGCTCGCCAAACTGACCGTGACACTCCTGGCGCTCAAACGACTGGGCCCCGATTACCGGTTCACGACGCGCGTCTACGCCGACGGGAAAGTTGACGGGTCGGGCGTGCTCGACGGCAACCTCTATCTCGCGGGCAACGACCCGTCCTTCGGCGACGCCTCGGCCAACCTGATCGCGAAGGAACTGCGCGCGCGCGGCATCACGCGCGTGAAGGGAAAACTGCTGGCCGCGCCGGGCTTCTCTTTCAACTTCAACGAGCAGGCGGAAAAGTCTGCGGAGTTTGCGGCGCGCGTAATGCAACTCAAACAGTCTGCGACGGGCATGGAAGAGGCGAAGGGCGAGGAGTTGCTCGTGCTCTCTTCCAACCCCTTGCGCGAAATTCTGCTCTACATGAACGCACACTCGAACAACTTCGTCGCAGACCGGCTCGGCGCGTTCCTCGGCGGCACTCAAATGATCGTGCGCTTACTCGTCGAAGAGTTGAAGTTGCCGCCGGAACAGGTCTCGCTCGAAACGGCGTCGGGCTTGTATAACAACCGGATGACGCCGCGCGGCGTGATCATCGTCATCAAAGCGTTGCTCGAAGAGGCGGCGCGGCACAATCTCAAAGCGGAAGACCTGCTGCCCGTCGTCGGCTGCGACTGGGGCACGGTGCGGCGGCGCATGGAAGGCACGGGCTTCGAGTGTTCGCTCGTCGGCAAGACCGGCACGCTGACGACGACCGATGGCGGCATGTCGAACCTCGCCGGGATCGTGTACACCAGAGAGGGCGAGCCGATCCTCTTCGCCATCCTCGCGCAGGGCAACCGCATCTGGGAGCACAAGCAGATGGCCGACCAACTCCTCTCCGAAACGATCAACGGCCACCAGCCCGCGCCCCTGTTGGACACAGGCACGCGCCGGCAGTTGTTGCCGCCGAATAGCATGATAGTGAGCAGTAAGCAGTAAAAAGTGAGCAGTGAGCAGTGAGCAGTAAGCAGTGAAAACTGTTTTCAAACTGCTTACTGCTCACTGCTCACTTTTTACTCTTCCACATTTCCCACAACAATAAATTCTTGAGGAAGGCATGGTGCGCGGCGAAGCGCGCGATGCAGTAGCCGGGGAAGCCGTCGCGGAAGCCGCCTTTGAGAAGGTAGCTGCGCGCGAAGGCGGCCGGGGCGGAGAGGGCTATGCTCAAGGGCGTGGTGCGCTTGCCCGCCTCGAACATCTGGCGGGCGGCGAGCGGGGCATAGCGTTCGCCGATCATGCGATGGTGATAGGCCGCGTCGCGCCCTGTGTAGTGGAGCAGGTCGCCGCCGCTGAGCGTCTCGACGCGCGCGCCCTCGTCCATACGCACCGACTCGTGTATGTGCGCGCCGACCCAGCGGCCGCGCGAGCGCCGGTAAAAACGCAACTGGTGATCGGGATACCAGCCGCCGCCGCGAATCCAGCGATCCATGTAGAAGGAGCGGCGCGCGATGCGATAGCCGTCGGCGAGTTGTTCATCTTTGGTGTAGAGCAGGTCTTCGATGACGGCGCGCAATTCGGGCGAGACGCGCTCGTCTGCGTCGAGGCTGAAAATCCAGTCGTGACTGGCTGACTCGGCGGCAAACTGCTTCTGCGCGGCGAAGCCCGGCCACGCCCGCCGGATGACGCGCGCGCCGCACGCTTCGGCGATCTCGCGCGTTGCGTCCGTTGAATCGGCGTCAACGACGAGAATCTCGTCAGCCCAATTGACAGACTCGCACGCCTCGCGGATGTGCTCGGCTTCGTTGAAAGTGATGATCGTGGCGGTGGTCTTCAAATTAATGAACGACGGCGCGGGGCGTTAGAGACGTGTGACTGTCGTGCTCGTGTGGAGAATACGAAGAGGGGCGTGCGAGCGTCAACCTGGAGGCGAGTACGAGCGTGCAGGGAGGGCGGGAAAAATGTATGGCCGGGTGAGGCTTGAACCGTGCGGTTCAAGCCTCACCCGGCCATGCGCCGGTCGGTCGGTCGCCGCAGGAGGGCGACGAAGTTTGTTTACATCGTAGGCGTTTCGACGATCACGTTGTTGGCGCGCAGCGTCGTAGAGGTGGCGCGCTGTAGTTCGGCGAGAGCCTTGTTGTAGTCGGTCTCGGCGCGGAGTTCCTGATTGCGCGCGTTGACGAGTTGGTTTTCGCGTTGGAACAGGAGGAAGGTCGTCGAACGTCCGACCTGATAGAGACGTTGCTCGCCGGTGAGTTGGAGTTCGGCGTTCTGGCGTGCCTGACGCGCGGAGAGGACGCGCCGCCGCGCCGTCTCGACGGCCTGCGCCGCGTTTCGCACTTCGACTTCCACGCCCTGTTCCTGCGCACGCATCGAGGCGACGAGTTGATCTTTCTGGATGCGCGCGCCCGCCAGATTGGCCTCCGCCGTGCGGTTGCGCAGGGGCAGTTGAATCGTCACGCCGGCGACGATGTTGCGGGTTTTGAAGCCGAACAGGTTTTGCAAAGTCTGTCCGTAGCCGCCGATGAGAAACGGGGGCGGCGCGGCCGTGGTCGGCGTGACGAGCGGGATCGGCTCGATGCGCAGATTGTTGTTGATCAGTTGTTGCAGCAGGAAAGCATCGGGGTTCGTGTTGGGGTCGCCGGAGATGAGCCGCCGGGGCGTGTCCGAACCGGGAATCGTCTGCTGCGAACCGGCGAGGCCGGTCGTGGAGAACGTGCCGGTGAAGTCAACGACGGGCTTCGTCTGGTTCTTGAAATACTGTATGTCTATGTTGTTGATCTCTTCCTGAAGTTTCAGGCGACGCAATTCCGGGCGGTTCGTGCGCGCTTCGGTCAGGGCGTCGTTGAGATTAACGGGCGTCTCGTCGAACGCGGGTTCATCGGTCGGCACGAGCGCGGCCGACCATTCGGGCGCGAGCGGGTCGCGCAGGATCAACTGCTTGAGATTGTTCTCAGCGATGGAGACGTTTTGCGACGCGATGAGGAGCGAGGCTTCGCGGTTCGAGAGTTCGGTCTGCACCTCGGCGCGTTCGAGCGGGGCGGATGCGCCCGCGGCGACGCTGGCCTCTGTGCGGCGGAAATTCTCGCGCGCCAGATTCAGGTTCGCGATCTGGTTCTGTTCGTCGCGCAGTGCGAAGACCAAATCCCAGTAGACGCGCTGCACGTTGGAGATGACGCCGATGGTGCGGATGCGGAAGTCTGCGTCCGACTGTTCGACGCGCTTGCGCTGGATGCGAATCTGCTGCCGGTTGCTGTCAATCGAGCGGTTGCGAAACAAAGGTTGTGTGAACTGGATGCCCTGGCTCGCAGAGTAAAAGGGATTCAGCGTCGTGTTGCTGGCGCTCGTCTTTTCGCGCGTGTTGTTGAAAAAGTACGAGTAGCTGCCGCCGCCTTTGGCGAACTGCTTCGTCACTTGCAGGTTGCTGTTGTAGTCGGTGGTGGAGACCGTGCCGGACTGATCCGCGCCGCCGAAGATGTTGATGACCGGGCGGACGGAATTGTCAATTTCGGGTCGGAACTGAATCACCGGGTCGTAGATGCCTTCCAGCCCGCGCAGGATGGATTCGGCGAAGCGCACGTCGTTGCGCGCCACTTCGATCTCGTTGTTGTTGGCAAGCGCGCGCCGGATCGCTTCGTTGAGCGTAAGCGCGATGGTGTTGCTGCTCTGGACGCCGAGGCGTACGAGCGACGGCATCGGCGGCACGGGGCGACGCTCGGCCAGCGGGAACACGGGGTCGTTCGTCGTCGTCGCGTCGGACGGCAAGGGCGAAGCGTCGGGCGTCGGTTGGGTCGTGATGACGCTCGGCGTCTGCGGCTCGGCGGGCGTGACGGCCGGGTTCGCGGGTCGGCGCGCGGGGTCGGTCGTGCCCGGCGGCGTCTGCGGCGAGATGCGTTGCGTGGCCGGGGGCGCGGTCGGGTCGGAGGGGCGCGGGCGCGATTGATCGGGGGTGGTCTGGCGTTGCTCCGCTCCGGGAGGCCGCGTTGCGTCGCGCTGCGCCGGACTCGGCTGAGACGGCGCGGGCGTCTGCCCGAACGCGACGGCGCAGGTTGCCATCCACATCGTGGCGGTCTGCAAGGTTGAACGCATACGAGTACTGAACATCAAGCCGGAAACTCCTCAACTGAAACTTTGCTGAACTTCCCACCGCGGCGGGGTCTGTGTCAAACCTTCAAACTCAACACGTCAGGTCAGTTCACTACTACGACACCTGTCCGTGGGGAGTTTCAAAATTACGTAATGCTAAGGCAACTCGAAGGCCACACGATACATGCGCTTTTAGCGGGCAGCCCGCAGCCCGCGACGGCGGCCGGGCGCGCCTGATTCGCGAAAACGTCAAACTGCCATCCCAATATCGAAACACGGCCGCCCGTCTTCGCGCCCCGCGCGCCGGGGCGAACTTCAGCGCGGCCTCGGCGGGCTTCCTTGACAGTCGCTGCGCGCGCGCATTATCTTGCCAATCTTATATTGCAACATCATTTTCACGTTAAGAGCAGGAGCATCCCGGCCGGGCGCGGCGCGTCGTGTGTCAAGCGCACGGGCGCACTGCTCGCAGGCTAGAGCCCGTGGCTCTTAATTTATAACGATGGTGAGGAGGCTGGATTAACATGGCAGTGAAAGTCGGCATCAACGGTTTCGGCCGCATCGGGCGCAACATCCTGCGCACGGCGCTCGGCGACAGGGAGATTGACTTCGTCGCCGTCAATGACATCACGGACACGAAGACGCTCGCGCACCTCTTGAAATACGACTCCGTGCTCGGCAATCTCGAACAGGAGATCACTTCCACCGACAACAGCATCACGGTTGACGGCGACGAAGTGCGCGTCTTTTCCGAGCGCGACCCGGCCTTGATCGACTGGGAGTCGGTCGGCGCGGAAATCGTCATCGAATCCACCGGCCGCTTCACCAATGCCGAGGACGCGCGCAAACACCTGCGCGGCACGGTCAAAAAAGTGATCATCAGCGCGCCCGCCAAGAACGAGGACATCACCATCGTCCTCGGCGTCAACGGCGACAAGTACGACCCGGCGGCGCACCACATCATTTCGAACGCGTCGTGCACCACCAACTGTCTCGCGCCGGTCGCGAAGGTGATCCACGAGCGGTTCGGCATCCGCAAGGGGTGGATGACGACCGTGCACTCGTACACCAACGACCAGCAGCTGCTCGACCTGCCGCACAAGGATCTCCGGCGCGCGCGGGCCGCGGCGCTGTCGATCATCCCGACGACGACCGGCGCCGCACTGGCGGTCGGCGAGGTGCTCCCCGAGCTGAAGGGACGGCTCGACGGCATCGCGATGCGGGTGCCGACGCCGAACGTCTCGTGCGTCGACCTGGCCGTCATCGTC
>DASVPS010000078.1:0-1959 GCA_036389555.1 Pyrinomonadaceae bacterium | reverse complement strand
TGACGATTCACGATTTACTTTCTTCCCTGCTATCATTCTCCGCGCAGTTCCAAACTAAACACTGTTACGAACATACGCAGGCTCTCTCGCCGAAGATGAAGCACAAGCTACTCGATGTCTCGCGGCGCATCTTGATCCTCCTCCTCGTGGTGTGGACGGTGGTGTCGCTCGTCACGCTCCTGATCGAACTCGTGCCGGGCGACCCGGCAACGGCCACGCTCGGCGAAGACGCCACGCCCGCGCAGATCGAGCAGTTTCGCCAGAAGCACAATCTCGACCGCCCCGCGTTCTTCTTCTCCTACGGGCGCGACGAACAGGGACAAAGAAACTTCGGCTGGCACGGGCTGAACAATCGTTACATCGATTACTGGGGCACGATCCTGCGCGGCGACATGGGTCGCTCGTTTCGCACCGACCGCCCCGTCATCGAACTGATCATGCAGCGTTACCCGGCGACCATCCAACTCGCCGTCGCCGCGCTCTTGGTCGCCGTCAGCATCGCGATCCCGCTCGGCGTCGTCGCCGGAAAAAATCGCGGCACGTGGCTCGACAATTTGCTCTCCGTCGTTGCGCTCATCGGCATCAGCATGCCCGGTTTCGTCCTGGGGCCGCTCTTGATCTATCTCTTCGCCATCCAGCTCGGTTGGCTCGCGCCTTCGGGGCGCTTCGAGTGGTATGACATCATCCTGCCCGCCGTGACGCTCGGCGCGGCGCTCTCCGCGCTCCTGACGCGCATGGTGCGCTCATCCGTCATCGAAGAGATGGGCGAAGACTACGTGCGCACGGCGCGCGCCAAAGGTTTGAGCGAACGGACGGTCGTCTACAAGCACGTGCTGAAGAACGGCCTCATCCCGGTGGTCACCATACTCGGCCTGCAACTCGGCGTGCTGCTCGCCGGCGCGATCATCACGGAGAAGATTTTCAACTGGCCGGGTCTCGGTCTCTTGCTCATTGACGACGGCATCGGCAAACGCGACTACCGCCTCGTGCAGGGCTGCGTCCTTGTCATCAGCGTGACCTACATTTTCGCCAACACGCTCACGGACATTATTTATCGCTGGCTCGATCCCAGAATAAGAGTTTCGTAAACGGTAAATGGTAAATGGTGAATAGAAGAAGACTGGTTTTATCTATTTACGATTTACGATTCACGATTCACTAATTATGAATCGCCTCTCAAAATTCGGTCTCGTCGTCGTCGGGTTGTTCGTCTTGGTGGCGATCTTTGCGCCGCTCATCGCGACGCACAACGTCGGCGACACTGACCTGCTCAACCGCTACGCCGCGCCCTCGGCCGCGCACTGGCTCGGCACGGACGCGACGGGTCGCGACGTGTTTTCGCGCGTCATCTACGGCGCGCGCATCTCTCTGCGCGTCGGTCTCGTGGTGGTCTTCGTCTCGACATTCATCGGGACGATCATCGGCTCGCTCGCGGGCTACTACGGCGGTTGGATCGACCGCATCGTCAACGGCTATCTCTTCAACGTCTTTCTCGCCTTCCCCGGCCTGTTGCTCGCCATCGCGATGGTCGCATTTCTCGGCGCGGGGTTGAACAAGTTGATCTTCGCGCTGTGCATCATCGGCTGGGTGGGCTATGCGCGCGTGATTCGCGGGCAGGTGTTGAAGGTGCGCGAATATGATTTCGTGCAGGCGGCGCGTGCGCTCGGCGCGAGCGACATGCGCATCCTCTTCGTCCACATTTTGCCGAACGCCATCCAACCGCTCATCGTGCAGGCGAGCCTCGGCATGGCGGGCGCGGTGTTGTCGGAAGCGACGCTTTCATTCCTGGGGCTGGGCGTGCCGCCGCCCGCGCCTTCATGGGGCGTGATGCTCGAAGAGGCGCGCGATCTCTCGACGCTGCAAGCCGCGCCGCACGCGCTGCTCGTCCCCGGCATCGCCATCGCGCTCTCCGTACTCGCCTTCAACTTCATCGGCGACGGCCTGCGCGAATATCTCGAC
>DASVPS010000077.1:0-7017 GCA_036389555.1 Pyrinomonadaceae bacterium | reverse complement strand
GCGAAGGTGTCGGCGTGGTGCGCGGGGCGTTGAGCGTGCCCGCCGCATCGCCGCTGTCGAGTTCGCGCTGCATCGCCTCGTCAAGTTGCGTGCGGAGACGGCCGACGAGTTGGTCGGCGTTGTTGAGCGCGGCTTCGAGCCGCGAGCGGCTTCCCTGCAGCACGTCGAGTTGTGTGCGGATGCGCCGCTTCTCGGCTTCGAGTTGGCGGCGAATCGTGTCGCGCAATTCGTCCGGGCGAAACGTTCCGGTCAGCGCGGCTTGCCGCTCGATGCTTTCGGGGCGCGACTGTTCCTCCACCCGATCCAACTGCGCCTGCAAAGCGACTTCCTTCTCCAACACGTCGCGCAGTTGCGTCTGCAAACCTTCGGCGCGCTGCTCGGCGCGCGTCAGTCGTTCCTGAATGAGATCGGTGCGCCGCTCTTTTTCCAGATCGTCAACCTTCTTGTTGAGTTTGCCGAACTCGTCCAACAAGTTCTGCACCGTCCTCAGCGTCTCGTCCGTTTCGGGCGTTGCGGCGGGGCGGGGGCGGCGACCGCGCCCGGTCGTCGTGCGTCCCTCCTGAGTCGCCTGCTCCTCGGCCGTGCTGACGACGCGCGGCTCGTAGTCCGGCGTCGCTTCGGGCGCAGGCTGCGCGGTCGTCGTGCGCACAGGGCTGGTCGCACGACGCGACGGACGCCTGCGCTGCTGCGACTGCGCTTCAAACGTCCCCCACGCCAGCACCGACAACAACGCCAATGCCGCAATCGATCTGAATCCTGAACGACTTCGCATCATCAAACTCCTTGCAGAATGTTCTTTGTCAATTGTCCCCGATCAGCGGTTAGTTGTTCTTTGTCAGTTGTTCAAATCAATCTTTAGCCACTTAGTTGATAAACACCAGCAACGAACCACTGACAACTGACCACGGACTAAAGATCAACCGGCAACTGACAACAGACAACTTTAATGTACACGCCCGACTCTTGGTGCGGTTCCAAACGTCTGCGGCCGCGGAGGCCGCCTTTAGCCCGGTTGAATCTTGAAGCTGATGTCCATCGCCCGCGCCGAATGCGTCAGTGCCCCGACGCTGATCAGGTCAACGCCCGCCTCTGCATAGGCGCGCACGTTCTCCAGACGGATGCCGCCGGACGCTTCGAGCAGCACGCCCGCAGACAACTCACGCGCGAGTTCGACACGCGCGCGCGTCTCTTCCGGCGTCAGGTTGTCTAGGAGAAGTATGTCCGCGCCGCTCGTGATCGCCTCGCGCAAATCTTTTTCGCTCGAAACTTCGACCTCGACCTTATGCAGGTGGCCGACCGCCGCACGCGCGCGTTCGACGGCCGCGCCGACGCCGCCAGCAAGCGCGATGTGATTGTCTTTGATGAGCACGCCGTCGTCCAGACCGAAGCGGTGATTGCGCGCGCCGCCCGATTCCACCGCGTACTTCTCAAGCATGCGCAAGCCCGGCGTGGTCTTGCGCGTGTCAACGATCTGCGCGTTCGTACCCTCGACTTCACGCACGAAGGCGCGCGTCGTCGTGGCGATGCCTGAGAGCCGTTGCAGTAAATTCAAAGCGACGCGCTCGCCCGCCAAGAGCACGTCGGCGAAACCGTTCGTGCGCGCGATGACCTTGCCCGCCTCCACCTCGTCGCCGTCGGAGAAGAAGGCTTCGAGTTGCTGCTGCGAGTCGAGCGTGGAGAAGACGGCCTCGGCCGCTTCAAGCCCGGCGATCACGAGCGGCTCTTTGGCGAGAAAGCGGCCGCGTGCGTGCGCGTTGCGCGTGATGGTGGATTGCGTCGTGATGTCGCCGCGTCCCAGGTCTTCACTGAGAAACGCGCCGATCTGTTGAAAGAGCGCACCTTCGTCGAGCCATTTCATTCCGCGAACGCCTCCATGCTCTGCCTGAGCGCACCTGTTCGTTGCTCTATGTCCGCCAAGCGTTGCCGCAACTCCGCGACCTTTTCGGCCGGCGCACGCGCGACGAAATTCTCGTTCGCCAGTTGGCCTCGCAAACGCTCCGCCTCTTTCGCCAACTTGTCCTCTTCCTTACGCAGACGCTCGCGCTCCTGCGCAAAGTCGATCAACCCTTCGAGCGGCACGGCCACCTCCGCCCCGCCCGCCAGCACAGCACGCGCCGATGCGCGCGGCGCGTCCAGATGTTCCGTGACGGAGATGTCCGACGCGCGCACGAGCCTCGCAATCTGACCCCTGCCCGCCTCAAACACCGCGCGCAACTTCGCGTCCGGCGCGCCGACGAGCAGCGGCACGGCCTCGCCCGGCTTGATGTTCATCTCCGACCGAATGTTGCGCACGCGCGAGACGAGTTCGATGATCGCCTGCACTTCCGCTTCGGCGCGCTCGTCAATCAACTCTTCGCGTCCCTGCGGGTAAGCGGCCAGCATGATCGTCGGCTTCGCGCCCGCGTAAGCCGGATGGAGCGGTTGTTCAGCGATGCCGGGCAGCATTTGCCAGAGTTCTTCCGTGATGAACGGCATGAACGGGTGCAGCAGGCGCAGAGCCTGTTCGAGCACCGTCAGGACTCGGCTGCGCGCCGCGTCGCGCGCGGGCGATTCTTCGCCCGCCGTCACCTCGGCCTTCGTCAGCTCGATGTACCAGTCGCAGAAATCGTCCCAGAAGAAATGATAGAGCGTCTGCACCGCCGCGTGAAACTGGTACTTCTCAATCGCCTCGCCGACCACGCGCGCCGTGCGATTCAGACGCGACACGATCCAGCGGTCGTGCAAAGCCCAGGCATCGCGGTTCTCGTCGAAACCTTCGCCGACGCGCGCGCCCTCCGAGTTCATCAGGCAGAAGCGCGCGGCGTTCCAGATTTTGTTGGCGAAGTTGCGATACGACTCCACCTGATTTTCGTTCCAGCGCGTGTCGGTCGTCTCGATTGACGCGAGCACGAGGCGCGTGGCGTCTACGCCGTACTTGTCGAAAATCTCCAACGGGTCAACGCCGTTATTTTTCGACTTCGACATGCGCTGCCCGTGTTTGTCGAAGATCGTGCCCGTGATGAACACGTCGTCGAACGCCTTCTCGCCCGTGAACTTCATGCCCGTCATCATCATGCGCGACACCCAGAGGAAGATGATGTCGCGCGCCGTGATGAGCACGGACGTTGGATAAAACGTCTCTAAGTCCGGCGTCTCGTCCGGCCAGCCGAGCGTCGAGATCGGCCACAGGGCGGACGAAAACCACGTGTCGAGCACGTCCGGGTCTTGCGTCAGTCGGTCGGTTCCCGCACCCTCTCTCGCCTCTGCTTCCGAGCGCGCGACGATGGTGCGGCCGTCCTCCGTGTACCAGGCGGGGATGCGATGCCCCCACCAGAGTTGGCGCGAGAGCGTCCAGTCGTGCAGATTTTCGAGCCAGTTCGTATAAACTTTTTCATACGGATTTTCCGGCACGAAGCGCGGCTCGTGTCGCTCGCGCATCAAGTCTAACGGACGGCGCGCGAGTTCCGCCTGGCGGCAGAACCACTGTAGAGAGATGAGCGGCTCGACCACCGTGCGGCAACGCCCGCACTTCGAGATCGAAAACTCGTAGTCAGACACCTTCTCCAATAGTCCCGCGGCTTCAAACTGCGCGACCACTTTCTCGCGCGCCTCATAGCGGTCGAGTCCTTCGAAGTCCGCGCCCGCGTCGGCCGTCATACGCGCGTGCTGGTCTATGACTTTGACGAGCGGCAACTCGTGGCGCAAGCCCATCGCATAGTCGTTCGGGTCGTGCGCGGGCGTCACCTTGACCGCGCCCGTGCCAAACTCCGGGTCGACGAATTCATCCGCCACGACCGGAATCTCGCGCCCCGCGAGCGGCAATAGCAGCGTCGCGCCCACGAGTTCTCGGTAGCGTTCGTCCGCCGGGTTGACGGCGACGGCCGTGTCGCCGAGCATCGTTTCGGGGCGCGTCGTCGCCACCGTCACGCGGCGGTCGCTGTCCTTCACGGGGTATTGCAGGTAGTAAAGTTTTCCCGCCTGCGCTTCCTTGTCAACTTCGAGATCGGAGAGCGCGGTCTGATCCTTCGGACACCAGTTGATCATCCCCTCGCCGTGATAGATCAGATTTTCCTCGTAGCAACGCACGAAGAATTCGTTGACGGCGCGCGACAACCCCTCGTCCATCGTGAACCGCTGCCGCGACCAATCGACGGACGCGCCCTCGCGCCGCATCTGCTGCATGATGCGCGAACCCGACTCGTGTCTCCACTGCCAGACGCGCTCCAGGAATTTCTCGCGGCCGAGCGCGTGGCGCGACGTGCCTTCCTTTTTAAGTTCGCGTTCGACGACGATCTGCGTGGAGATGCCCGCGTGGTCTTCGCCGGGAACCCAGAGCGTGCGGTAGCCGCTCATGCGTTTGAAGCGCGTGAGCACGTCCATCAGCGTGTGCTGGAGGGCGTGCCCCATGTGGAGCGAACCCGTGACGTTCGGCGGCGGGATGACGATGGAATAGACTGGGGCTTCGGGGTCGCGGTTGATTTCGGGCGCAAAGCACCCTTCGGCCTCCCAGTTCGCGTAGTGGCGTTCCTCTGCCTGTTTCGGATCGTAAGTCTTCGGGATTTCCATGTGTTAAAGGAGCTGTCGGCCATCAACCGTCAGCTTTCAGCATTTGATAGATAAGAAATTTTTGCTCCGAGCCATTGTAAAGGAATCGGCGGCGGTTTTCGACCGACGGCTGACGGCCGATGCCGGATGGCTGTCGGCCACATAAAAAAACGGATCGAGCGCGGCGGTTTGACTGTCTCCGCCTCAACTCGATCCGTTCGTGTGTTCGCTGTGTCGCCCGCTATTGGGTGCGCGTTCGCTCTTCTTCGAGGCGTTGCTTGATGAGCCGCTCGGCCAGATCGGGGACGACCTCCCAGGCGATCTCGCGCACGACCTGTTCCGACATCTGCGCGACGACGCGCCGCACCAACTCGTCCATCACTTCGGGTGACAGAGAAGACGACGCCGAAGAAGAAGTCGCTTGACTCGATTCGGACGACGCGGCAGGCACACTCCCAGTGGGCGCACTCGCAGCGTTCGTGGCCGTCGCTAAACTATCATCGGCCGCGAACGGCTCCGCCGTCTTGCTCTCGCCCACGGCTTCGACGGATGCGCCCGTCGCGACGCCGCCCGCATGCGCTACGGCGCTGGCGGCCGCAGGCTCTCCGTCCCAGGCAGGCGCGTGCTGCGCGTGGCTAGACTCCTCCTGCTCCTGCAAACTTTCCGGCTCGCGCGTCTCCGGCGCAGGCTCGTTCGCGAAGAGTAGCGAGGGAGGTTCCGAAATCTCCGGCGCTTCCAATTCTTCCGCCGCTTCCAATTCTTCCGCCGCATCCTTGCTCCACGCGGACGCGGGTTCGACCTCTGCGACTGAGGGGGCGGCGGGCGACGCTGACATCTCCGCTTCGGCGAAGGATTGCGACCCTTGAAACACGTCCGGTTCCGTCAACGCTTCAGGCCGCGCGAATGCTTCCGGCACTTCCGTCGTTTGCGCTTGCTCCGCGAAGAACATGTCCGCTTCGGCGGTCGCATCGTGTGCGGATGCGGGCGCGGCGATGGGGGCAGAGTCGAAAGAGTCTTCGTCGCCGATGTCGAGGATGAAATCGTCGGCTTCGTCGGTCGCCCCGCGTGCGGGCGCGATGTCGCCGATGTCGAGCAGCGCGTCGTCGGCTTCGGCGGCGCGCGACGCATGCGCGTCGAAAGCCGACTCGGCGACGGGCGCGGAGGCTACAGAACCGGCGGACGAACCCGCCCCTGCTGCTGCCGCAGCCGAGGCGGTGGCCGCATGTACCTCCGGCGCAGGCTCATCGTCGTCGCTCAAGACGAAAGCCTCGTCCGTCTCGCCGCGGTCGCTGAACTGTTCTTCTACGTTAATCTCGGAGAAGTCGGGCGCATCGTGTCGCGCATCATGCTGCGCATCGAAGTCGGCGGCGGGTGTGGCTTGAATGGTCGCGTCGTCCATGTCGAAATCAGTAAAGGCGTCGGCGGTGTTGGATGCCGGGTCAGTCTCGTCAGTCGCGGGATTCGTGGCGCGTGCGTCGGCGGCGAAGGGCGAGAGGTCTTGCGTGGTCTCTTCCGCGTCGTGGCGTTCATCGCGCGCGCGTTCGGCGTCAGGTGACTTCTCTTCCGGCTGGCCGCCGAGCAGGCCGCCGACTTTGTTGACGAGATCGCGTATGGATTGAAAAGGTTTGGTCAAGACTTCGTTCGCGCCGACTCTGCGCGCCTCCGCTTCGTTGAAAGGTTCAAACGTGCCGACGAGCAGCACCACCGGGATGTGCCGCGTGCGTTCGTCCGTCTTGATGCGTTCACAGAGCGCGTAGCCGTTCGGCTCCGGCATGAACACGTCGGCGAGGACGATGTCGGGCAAACTTTCGCTGAGCTTTTCGAGAGCCTCCGCGCCGCCGCCGACAGTCGTGACCTGCATGGCCTCGTCGCCGAAGGTTAGGCTCACCACCTTTTGAATGGTTAAAGAATCATCGGCGAGCAGCAGTTTGCGTCCCGTTAGCAAAAACTAAACTCCTTGAAGGCGGGCGTCGTCCGGTTGGCAAACCGGCAACCTCGCAGACGCTCTTTAAGAGCGCGGGGGCGGCACGAACGACGCGGGGCGTGAGACTTCAAATCCGGCCTGCCCTTCTGCAAACAGGCCACTATTTGAAGCTAACAGACACGCCGACGAAGCGTCAAGAAGAAAGGGAATGAGGAAGAATTGGTTCATTGATTCATTTCTTCATTGATTCAATGAGCCAATGGATCAATGAACCAATTCTTCCTCATCCTTTACTGATCGTCACGTCGTCCGCCGTGTTCACTTTGCCGTCCGCGCCGAGCGAGCGGAGGGTGAAGCGTTCGCGCGCGCCCTCGTATTCATAGGAGCGATGCCAGGGGTCGAAGCGTATGAACGCGGTGGTGTAGCGCGGGTTGAGATGATTCACGAGATCGGAGGCCGTCTCGGCGACGACGTAGAACCCGCGCGCTCGCCGGTACTCTTCGAGCGCGGCCGCCAGACTTTCCAGATCGGCGCGGGCGCGGGCGCGCTTCTCCGTGTCGAGCGCGCGT
>DASVPS010000076.1:0-63255 GCA_036389555.1 Pyrinomonadaceae bacterium | reverse complement strand
GCGCGTCGAGCAGATCGATCAAGCGATTGAGCCGTGCGATCTGTTGCGACGGAGACAGCCCTTCGACATCGAGCGCCGCGCGCAACTCGACCAGACGCGGACTCTTGAAGCTCTCGTCTTCAAACCGCCGCAGCACCTCGGAGAGCAGCGTCAGGTCGCGCCCCGGGCTGTCCACGGCGTTGACGATGCGCTCAACCGTCGCGTGCATGCGGAAGGTGTAGACTCTCCCCAGAATGACCGCCAAAAGAAACGGCCACCCACCGAACCCCGCGATCCAGAGAATGAGAGTAGCGACGGCGAGCAGTGCCAGCGCCGGTGCGGCCAACTGCGTGCGGCGCGAGAGCGGCCAGGGCGGAGCGGCAGCCCATTCCGCAAGAGC
Organism: Pyrinomonadaceae bacterium; assembly: GCA_036389555.1. Classification (GTDB taxonomy): domain Bacteria; phylum Acidobacteriota; class Blastocatellia; order Pyrinomonadales; family Pyrinomonadaceae; genus JAIVJZ01. The sequence goes on along the minus strand of DASVPS010000076.1, from coordinate 62,876 downwards.
TTGCGCGTCTTCGCCGGAGCGGACGCCTTCGCCGAGCAGCGCCAAATCTTCACGCAGGTCGAGTCGGGGACGAAGTTCGGCAACTGCGAACTGGCGTGCGCGCACCACCTCGGGCGCGGCCGGCGCAAGCAGCCAGTTTGCCAGCGTCTCTTCACCCGCGCGCGTGCGCGCTCTCGAAAGCAACTCGAAGAGCGAGCCGTGGCCGAACAAATCGAGGTCTTCGGCATAGGGGTGAGCGCCATCGATGAAGCGTTCGCCCGTCGCCCCCATCCCCGCCCAACGATCATCGAGCCGGGTCAACCCCTGCTCATACAACGCGGCCGCACGCTCGCAGCGACGCCGCGCCTGTGTCATGCGCTGCTGAAAGTCTGCCAGCGCGAGCAAGCCGATGACCGGGGGAATCAGCCACCACCACGAGACCAGCCCCGTGTACACAGGCCAGGCCAGCATCAGCGCGATGACCAGCATGGCGAGGCGCAGTATTCCGACGGTGCGAAAGCGATGCATCTGCCGCGCCGCTTCCGCAAGACGCGCCGCGCGACGTTGCTCATATTCAGTTTGGGGCGACGCCGGTTGCTCCGCCGTCAGGCTGTTTAAAGAATCACTCCCGGTCTTATTCATGGCTACAGATTAAACTATCTCTGCCGCGCGGGCAGGGTTGCAAATAACTTTTTGGTTACGGGTTGTTAAGTTTCCCTGTGCTTCATTATCAGAGTTGAAGATTTATAATCCACCTAAGATGAAGTCTATGCGACACAGCCAAACGAGCCGTCAAACGCTGCTGAGCTATCTTGACGACTACCAGCATCGCGGGCGTGCGACGATGATCGTGCGCGTGCGCGGATTGCGGCGCGTGCGCTGGTCATATCAGAAAGTCGTGCTCACGGCGCGGCGGCTCGCGCGCGAGTTGGAGGCGAGAGGCGTTGGGCGCGGCGAGCGCGTGTTGCTGTGCGGCGAGAACAGTCCCGAATGGGTGGCGGCATTCTGGGGCTGCCTCCTGCGCGGCGCGGTCGTCGTGCCGCTCGACAAAGAGAGTAGCCCTGAATTCGTCTCGACAGTGGCGCGGCAGACTGATGCGTGCATGTTGCTGGCGGGCGCGGGCGTTCCCGCGCTCGAAGGTTTAGCAACGCCGCGTCTCTGGCTCGAAGAACTTGAGCGAAGCGTGGCGCACCACTCGGCCGAGCCTTACACGTCGGAAGGCATAGACCCGGATGCGCTCGCCGAAATCATCTTCACGTCCGGCACCACCCAAACTCCGAAGGGCGTGCTGCTCACGCACCGCAACCTGCTCGCAAACCTCCAACCGCTTGAGGCCGAGATCGGAAAATACATCAAGTGGGAGCGCCCCTTTCATCCGATCCGCTTTTTGAATCTCGTCCCGCTGAGCCACGTCTTCGGTCAGTTCATGGGCATCTTCGTGCCGCAACTGCTCGGCGGCGAAGTTCACTTTCAAGACTCTCTGAATCCGGCCGAGATCGTTCGCCGCACGCACGATGCGCGCATCTCCGTCATCGTCCTCGTGCCGCGCCTGCTCGAAGGTCTGCGCGAGTGGGTGACGCGCGATGCGGCCGCGCGAGGCCGGGGCGGAGACTTGAACGCGCTCGCGGCCGCGTCGAAAGGAGTCAGCTTCTGGCGCAGGTGGTGGAAGTTTCGCCGTGTGCATCGCCGGTTCGGTTGGAAATTCTGGGCTTTTCTATCCGGCGGCGCGACGCTCGACGAAGAGACGGACAGATTCTGGCGGCGGCTCGGATTCGCCGTCCTGCAAGGCTACGGCATGACGGAGACGGCGTCGCTCATCTCGGTTAATCATCCGTTCAAACAGAGCCACGGCTCTATCGGCAAGTTGATGCCGGGGTACGAAGTGAGGCTCGACGAAACGGGGGAGATCATCGTGCGCGGCGCGAGCGTCTCGCCGGGCTACTGGACGGGGCGCGGCGAGATTGACGCGCACGACGGCGGGTGGCTGCGCACCGGCGACATCGGCGAGATGGACGCCGCCGGCAACCTCTACTTTAAGGGTCGCAAAAAGGACGTGATCGTCACGGCGGCGGGGCTGAACGTCTACCCGGAAGACCTCGAAGCCGCGTTGAACCGCCAGGCCGAAGTGCGCTCAAGCTGCATCATCGCCTGGGAGGGAGCGCGTGGGACGGAACCGCTCGCCGTCGTCATCCTGCGCGACGAACGAGCGAATGTGGAGACCGTCGTCGAGCGCGCCAATCGCGACCTCGCAGAGCATCAACGCATGCGCCGCTGGTTCGTCTGGACGGAACCCGATTTCCCACGCACGGCCACACACAAAGTGCTCAAACGCGAAGTCGCCGCCGCGGTCTTTGAACAGTTGAATCGGCGCGGCGACAATCCACCGGGCGACGCGCAGGCCGGACACGCGAACGAGCGCGATCCCGATCTCACTTCACGCTCCTTCATCGTCGCGGAGGCCGCACGCCTGAGCGGCGATGCGCCGGCGCGGCTCGACGCTTCGGCGAATCTGGCGACGGATTTGAAACTCGATTCTCTGGGGCGCGTCGAACTGTTGAGCGCGCTCGAAGACCGCTACCAGATCGAGATTGACGAGGCCGCTTTCACGGCGGCGACGACCGTCGAAGATATTGAAAAGCTCGTTCGCGGCGAGACGCCGGACGAATCGCGCGCCGCGCCTTACCCTTATCCACGTTGGAGCCGCACCGCCCCCGTCAGGTGGCTGCGCGTGTTTCTCTTCTACACGATCATCCTGCCGATCACGCTGGTCATGAGCCGCATGCGCGTCGAGGGGCGCAAACATCTCGACGCGCTCGCAAGCCCCGCGTTGTTCGTCGCCAACCACGTCACGCTCGCCGACCACGCGCTGATTCTGGCGGCATTGCCCGTGCGCCTGCGCCACCGTCTCGCGATTGCGATGGAAGGCGAACGCTTGCGCGGCTGGCTGCATCCGCCGGAAGGCACAAGTTTGTTCACACGCTTGCAGCTGCTCGCGCAGTACGGGTTGGTGACAACTTTTTTCAACGTCTTTCCGCTGCCCAAGCGGAGCGGTTTTCGACGCAGTTTCGCCTATGCGGGCGCGTGCGTGGAACGCGGCGAGAGCGTGCTCGTCTTCCCGGAGGGCGAACGCGCGCCGCGCGGCCAGATGCGTATGAGTCCGTTTAAGACGGGCGTCGGGGTGCTGGCCGAAGAGTTGGGCGTGCCGGTCGTGCCCGTGCAGTTGCGCGGCTTATACGAACTCAAACGGCGCAAGCAGTACTTTGCGCCGCGCGATCAAGTCGCCGTCGTTTTCGGTGAACCCCTTAATTTTGAGGCGGGCGTCGAAGCGGCGCAGGTCGCCGCCGAACTGGAGCGCCGCGTCGCAGGGCTGTGACGTACTGACGGAAGACAGTTCGAGCAACTCTCGCCAGCCGAGATACTCAAGCAATCGCGCGCGGCCATCGGGGGCGAAGAAAAAATTGCATCTGTTCATAGCTTGACGTTGAAAGGCAACTGTTCGCACGCGCGATGCGGCTTATAATGGTTGCATGTTCGACTTCAGCATCAAACTCATCAACCGCCCGCAAGAGTTCGACGCGATGGCCGCCCGGCTGGCGTCGGCACCGGCGCTGGCGCTCGACATCGAGACGGTCAACTGGTGGGATCGACATGTCGAGCGGGTCGCACTCATCCAGTTGGCTTTCCGCGAAGGCGGACGGCTGCGCGTCGCCGTCGTTGACGCGCTCGCCGGACTCGATCTCGAACATCTCCGTCCCGGTCTGGAATCGAGTCCCGTGCCGAAAGCGATCCACAACGCGGCCTACGACGCCGTGCGCCTCGCGCGTCACTTCCGCATCCACACCTCTCCGATCCACGACACGATGCTGGCCGCGCGGCGCAGCGGCGAGAAACGTTATTCACTACAGGCGCAGGTGCAAACTCACCTCGGCTTCCAACTCGACAAAAGCGAACAGCGCGGCGATTGGGCGCGCCGTCCGCTCGCACTCAATCAACTGCGCTACGCCGCGCTCGATGCGGTGTGTACTCTGTTGCTTTACGAAGACCAGCTCGCGAGAGGTCTGTCCGCCAGTTATCAACTGCGGGAAACAACCCGCTCGGCACAAACCTCGCTGCCCTTGACCGATGCGCAGACGCCCGCGCCCGACCTCCTTGAAAGACCGACGGTTGCCGCTGCGAAAGCATCCGCGGCAGAGGGACTGGACGCTCCCACCGCGGCCTTGCTCGGCGTGGTGTCTGAATTAAACGGGCGTTACAGTCCCGAACGGCTGGCCGTCTCCGCCGATAGCGAGCGGGTGGGATTAGCAGGCTGGATCATTGACGGGGTGCTCGGCCGGGATGCGGATGTAGATGAGGACACCGCGAAGCTCGGAATCGCCGAACTCCTCGAACGAGGTCTCGTCCGTCTCAACGCGGCGCGCCGTCTGGAAGCGACCGAGGCGGGTCTGCGGCTGTGGGTCAAACTAAAGCCCGCCTGATTTGAAGTCATTCGAGACGAAGGCGCGGGGCGCGGCCTTCATCCACCCCGAACTGTCGCGCGTCGCATTAGTATGCGCGGCGGACTGCGAGATGCGTCTCGTTACGGTTTGAAATTTATCTATCAAGAGAGGCGCATCAGACGACGCCCGCCTCTTCTATGTCGAGCGTTCCGGCCGCGGCGTCGAGCGTGGCCTTCACGCCGAGCGGCAGCGTCAGTTGATCGTTCGTGTGGCCGATGGTCAGCCCGGAGAGCACGGGAATGCGCAACGCGCCGAGGAGATTGTCCACCACTTCTCCCACCGTGAACGGCAGCACGGTCGAAGGCTTGTAATCGCGCGCGCCGCAGGCGTCGCACTCGCCCCAGATGACGCCAGCGGCGTCCTTGAGTTTGCCCGCCAGCCGGAGTTGCGTCAGCATCCGGTCGATGTTGTAAGCCTGCTCCTCCACGTCTTCGAGGAAGAGAATCTTGCCGCGCGTGTCGATCTCGTAGGGCGTGCCGAGCGTCGAGACGATGAGCGACAAATTGCCCCCTACGAGTTGGCCGGTGGCCGTGCCGGGTCGCACCATGCGCAACGTGTGCGCCGGGCGCATTTGGTTCGACTCCGGCGGGTTGGTGAGTTTTCCCGGCGGTGCGATCTCAAAGAGCACCTTGCGAAAATGCTGCTGCGTGTAATCGGTGAAGCGCGAGAGCACGACGGGGCCGTGGAAGGTGACGAGCCGCGCGTGGTGGTGGATGGCGAGATGCAGCGCCGTGATGTCCGAGTAGCCGACGAACACTTTCGGGTTGCGGCGAATGAGATCGTAGTCAACGCGGTCGAGCAGGTGCGCCGAGCCGTAGCCGCCGCGGACGGCGAAGACGCCGCGCACTTCCGGGTCGCGAAACATCGCGTGCAAATCATCGAGCCGTGTGTCTACCGACTCGCGATAAGTGCCCAGCCTGCGCCCCACGTTCCGGCCGCGCCGCACGCGCAGGCCGAGATATTTGATCGTGTGTTCGGCGAGCGCGAGGCGGTCGGGGTCTGGAACCTCTGTGGCGGGCGTCACCAGCCCCACCACGTCGCCCGGCCGGAGCGCACGCGGGCGTATGAGGCCACCCGGTGCTGCGGTTTGGCCGCGCAGTACGTTCGTCGCCAGTGGAAGTGACAGGGCAGCCACGCCCGCGCCCGTCAAAAAATTTCTCCGCCTCATGCTCAATCTCCCTGAATAGATGCGAAATGTTAATGAATCCGAAAGGCTAGCGTTTTTACCTTCAGCCGCCGCTCATAACATCGGCCGCGCCGCCGTTCGCGGCAGATAACTCTATCAGCCCTGAAGAGATATAACTTACATTCCCGGCCGCGCCAAAGTCTGCGCATGCCCGCGACTCACGGTGGGCGGCCGAAACAGCGGCCGAAACAAAAAGGGGCGATGTTTCGTTAAACTAGCTCGCAAACGGTGATCCTGCGCCTCTATCTTTTAATTCTTCGGAGCCAACCAACATGTACAGATCGTTTCTCGCCCTCGTCCTTTTGCTCTCCGGCCTCTGCGGAGCCACCTTCGCACAGACTGACACGTCGCTCATCCTGCGCAACCCGGCAGTCAGCCGTGATTTGATCGCGTTCGTGTTCGCAGGCGACCTGTGGGTCGTCGGGCGCGAGGGCGGCGACGCACGCCGCCTGACGACGGGCACCGGAACCGAGACCACCCCGCTCTTCTCGCCCGACGGCAAGCTCATTGCCTTCACGGCCGACTACGAGGGCAACGCCGACGTGTATCTCGTCGAGGCGACGGGCGGCGTGCCGCGCCGCCTGACCTATCACCCGGCGGCGGACATCGTTGCCGGTTGGACGCCGGACGGCACGGCCGTCCTCTTCCGCTCGCAACGAGACAGCCAGACCTTTGCGCCGCGCCTCTTCACGATGCCGCTCGCGGGCGCGCACCCTTCCGAAGTTCCGCTGCCGCAGGCGTCCGAGGCGAGCTATTCGCCAGACGGGCGGCGCGTGGCCTACGTGCCGTTCCTGCGCGCCTTCACACAGTGGAAGCAATATCGCGGCGGGCGCACGACGCCCGTCTGGATCGCCGATCTGGCCGACTCGCGCGTCGAGAAACTGCCGCGCGAGAACTCGAACGACTTCAACCCGATGTGGGTCGGCGACCGCATCTATTTTCTCTCCGACCGCGACGGGGCGGTGACGCTCTACTCCTACGACACGCGCACCAAGCGCGTCGCGCAGACGGTGAAGAACACTGGACTCGACATCAAATCGGCCTCGGCGGGCGACGGCGTGATCGTCTATGAACAGTTCGGCTCGCTCCACACGCTCGATTTGAGTTCCGGGCAGGCGAAGAAAATCCCTGTGCGCGTGGCGGGCGATCTGCCGTCGGTGCGCCCGCGCTTCGCCCGCGTCGCGCAGAACCTCTCCAATGCTTCGCTCTCGCCGACGGGCGCGCGCGCGCTCTTCGAGGCGCGCGGCGAGATCATCACCGTCCCGGCCGAGAAGGGCGACGCGCGCAATTTGACGAACACTTCGGGCGTGGCCGAGCGCGACCCCGCCTGGTCGCCCGACGGTAAGTGGATCGCCTACTTCTCCGACGAGTCGGGCGAGTATGCGTTGCACCTGCGGCGGCAGACCGGCCTGGGCGAGGTGAAGAAAATTTCCCTCGGCAATTCGCCGTCCTACTACTACTCGCCCGTCTGGTCGCCCGACTCGAAGAAGCTCGCGTTCACGGACAAGCGGCTCAACCTCTGGTACATCGACGCGGAGAAAGCATCGGCCGCGCCCGTCAAAGTTGACACGAACACCTACGACAACCCGTTTCGCGTGCTCGACCCCGCATGGTCGCCCGATTCACGCTTCATCGCTTACACGAAGCAACTCAAGAATCGCCTCGCCACCGTCTTCATCTACTCGCTCGAAGAGAACAAGACGCATCAGGTGACGGACAACATGAGCGACGCACGCTTCGCGCGCTTCGACCGCGACGGGAAGCACCTCTACTTCACGGCCTCTACGAACGCCGGGCCGTCGTCCGGCTGGCTCGACATGTCGAGCTTCGACAGACCCGTGACGCGCTCGGCCTACGTCGTAGTGCTGCGCAAAGACCTCCCCTCCCCGCTCGCGCCCGAAAGCGACGAGGAGAAGATCACTGAGGAACAGAAAACGAACAACCCTGAGGACAAGGGCGAGCCGCGCCCCGGCCCTTCGCCCACGGCCACGCCCGCGCCGCTCGGCGACACGTCCGCTGAGTACGTCGCGGCTGCCGAAAACGTGAGCGAGACCGGCTTCGCGCCCGAAGCGGAGTTAACACAAGAGCCGCAGCAGGGCGGTGCGGCGGCGGCGGGGCGTGCCGCGGCGGCCAAAAAACCCGAACCCGTGCGGATAGATTTCGAGGGCATTGATCAGCGTGTGCTCGCGCTGCCCATCCCCGCGCGCAATTATGCTTTGATGCGCGAGGGCAAGACGGGCACGCTCTTTCTACTCGAAGCCGGGCAGGGGCTGGACGCGCAGGGCTTCACCCTGCATCGCTTCGATCTGTCGAAACGCAAGATAGAGGAAGTGACGAAGGGCGTCACGTCCTTCGACCTGTCGGCCAACGGCGAGAAGATGCTCCTGCAACTCGGCGGCGGTCAGGGTCAGGCCGGCGGTCAGGCCGGCGGTCAGGCGGGCGCGCGCTGGCTCATCGTTCCGGCGATGCAGCCGTTGAAACCGGGCGAGGGACAGATCAACACCGCCACGCTCGAAGTGCGCGTTGACCCGCGCGCCGAGTGGCGGCAGATTTACCACGAGGCGTGGCGCATCCAGCGCGACTTCTTCTACGACCCGAACTTCCACGGTCTCGACATCGTCGCCACCGAGAAGCGTTACGCGCCCTACGTCGAAGGACTCGCGCATCGCGCCGATCTCAACTACCTCTTGCAGGAGTCGCTCGGCAACATGGTCGTCGGCCATCACAACTCGGGCGGCGGCGACTCGCCCACAGTCACCAACGTGCCGGGCGGCCTGCTCGGAGCCGACTATCGCATCGAGAACGGACGCTATCGCTTCGCGCGCATCTTCAACGGCGAAAACTGGAATCCGAATCTGCGCGCCCCGCTCACGCAACCCGGCGTGCAGGTGCGCGTGGGCGAATACCTGCTCGCCGTCAACGGCCGCGAGCTGCGTTCGACGGACAACATCTACAGCTTTTTCGAAGGCACGGCGAACAAGCAGACCCTGATCAAGGTCGGGACGAGCGCGGACGGCGCGGGCGCACGCGAAGTGACGGTCGTGCCGGTCGGGAGCGAGTCGGGCTTGCGCAACCTCGCCTGGATCGAGGGCAATCGCCGGAAGGTCTCGGAGATGAGCGGCGGCCGCGTCGCTTACGTCTATCTGCCGAACACTTCGGCCGGCGGCTACACGAATTTCAACCGTTACTACTTCGCGCAGATCGACAAGGAAGCCGCCGTCATTGACGAGCGTTTCAACGGCGGCGGCACCGCCGCAGACTACTTCATAGACTACATGCGCCGCCCGCTGATGAACTACTGGGCGACGCGCGAGGGCGCAGACTTCACTACGCCCGTCGGCGCGATCTACGGCCCGAAGGCGATGATCATCGACGGCTACTCAAGCTCCGGCGGCGACGCGCTGCCGTGGTACTTCCGCCGCGCCAAGCTCGGCCCGCTCGTGGGCAAGCGCACGTGGGGCGGCCTCGTAGGCATCTACGATTATCCGCAACTCATTGACGGCGGAAGCGTCACCGCGCCGCGCGTCGCCTTCTACACTCCGGAGGGCGGATGGGATGTCGAAAACGTGGGCGTTGCGCCCGACGTCGATGTCGAACTCGACCCGCAGGCGTGGCGACAGGGACGCGACACGCAACTGGAGAAGGCTGTGGAAGTCGTCCTGGAGGCGCTGCGCAAGAATCCCCTGCCCGCGCCGCGCAAACCCGCTTACCCGAACTATCACAAGAGCGCGGGAAGATGATTCGCACGCGCTGACGGGAGCTTCGAGAAAAGCCCCGGCAAGCGTTCAATATCAACCCGACGGGAAAGCAGTAGGAAGAGGAAGAGGCCGCCTCAATCTTTAATCAAGATTGGGGCGGCCTCTTCCTCTACAGGTTTACGATGCGAGAGGGGATGCCCGGCCGGTTCGCTCGTGTGGATGCCGTGCGGGCGCGCTTCAGCGAAACGTCTTCACCACAATTTCCACCACGGCTTAGCCTCTTCGGTCTCGCCCGTCGGGTTCTGGATAGTGATCTCCAGTTCGCCTCCCTGCTCAGGCGTCCACCCTTGTTCCAAGAGGTCGTTCAAGTATCCCATCACGGTCTGTCCCTGATACTCCGTGTCGCGGCGCGCGCGTTTGGTCATGTGGTCGTCCAGATAAGCTCTCACCATCACGTTGTAGGTCTGGTCGCCTCTCTTCAACCCGACAGCCCAATCCGTGCCGGGACGGCTGCTGCCGTCCGCCTGAAAGAAATGTGCATTGAGCGCACCTTCAATCCGCATGAGCCATTGTTCTTCATTCGACATCAGCACTCTCCTCGTCTTCCCTCTGCCACGCTGATGCTACTTTTCCGCTGCCGCCATCTTCCTCCGGCGACTTGGCTGGCCGGCGCACGCTTACTCGTAGCGCAGCGCGATCAGAGGGTCAATTTTGATCGCCCTCAACGCCGGAAGGTAACACGCGATGAGCGCCACGGCGAAGAGCAGCGCGGCGATGCCGCCGAAGGTGGCCGGGTCTGTGGCGCTCACGCCGAAGAGCAGCCCCGACATCAGACGTGTCAGCACGAGGGAAACCAAGAGTCCGATGAACACTCCCACGAGCGCCAGCGTCGCGCCACGTCCGACGACGAGTTTGAGTATGTCCGAAGGCTTCGCGCCGAGCGCCATGCGTATGCCGATCTCGCGCGTGTGCTGCGTCACGTTGTAGGACATCACGCCGTAGATGCCGACGACGGCGAGGACGAGCGAGAGCGCCGCCAGCACGCCGAGCAGCGTCATGTTGAGTCGCCGCCCTGAGACCGTGTCGTCTAGGACGGCCTGCATCGTCTGGACGTTGAAGAGGGGCTGCGCCGGGTCAACCGCCTGCACCTCGCGCCGCACGGCCGTGCCGAGCGATGCGGGGTCGAGCCGCGAGCGCACGGCCAGCGTCATGTTGCGCAGAATGTCCTCGCCGCCCTGTGCGTAGTTGAAGTAAAACTCGGGGGCGGGCGGCTGCGTGAGTCCCATATTCTTCACGTCGGCCGCCACTCCGATGATTGGCACCCAGTCCGGCCGGATCGGCCGACCGGAGACGCGCTTGCCGATTGGGTCTTCGCCCGGCCAGATGGCGCGCGCCATCGTCTCGTTGATGATGACGCCGAGCGGCGAGTCTTTCGTATCGCGCTCGTCGAACGCGCGCCCACGCACAATCGTCACACCCATCGCGCGGAAGTAGCCGGGACTGACGACGCGCAACTCTACGAGCGGCTCCTGCGTCGGCGGATAGGTCTTGCCCTCGACGGCCAGGTATCCGTTCGTCCCGTACTGCTCGACGGAGAGGTGCGAGGTTAGCCCCGCGGCCTCTACGCCCGGCAGCGCCGCCACGCGCTCAAGCACCTGCCCGTGGAAGCGCCTGAGCGCGTCGCCGTCCGTATATCTCTCCGGCGCGAGCGACAGCTTGGCCGTCAAAACGTTCTCCGGTTTGAGTCCGTGTTCGACCGCTTGCAGTTTCGTGAAACTCTTGATCAACAGCCCCGCGCCGATGAGCAGGACGAAGGCGGCCGCGATCTCGGCGACGACGAGCAGGCTGCGCATCAGGTTGCCGCCGAAGCCCTGCGCGGAGCCTTTGCCTCCGTCCTTGAGCGCCTCCTGCACGTTGGTCTTGAGCGCTTGCGCGGCCGGGACGATGCCGAACATGATGCCCGTCAGCAGCGAGACCAGCAGCGTGAAGCCGAGCACGCGCAGGTCGAGTTTGATCTCGCTCGCGCGTGGGAGGAAGGCAAAGGCCAGCTTGCCGAGCAGGTCTAGGCCGAGCCACGCGGTTGCGACGCCCACCGCGCCGCCCGCTACCGAGAGCAGCACGCCCTCGGTCAGAAACTGGCGAATGAGCCGCCAACGGCCTGCGCCGAGCGCGACGCGCACGGCCGTCTCGCGGTAACGCCCGGCGGCGCGCGCCAGAAGCAGGTTCGCCACGTTGGTGCAGGCGATCAAAAGCACGAAGCCGACCGCGCCCATCAGCAGAAACAGGGGCTGGCGCACGTCGCCCACGATCTCATCCACATACCTGCGCAGGCGCGCGCCGCGCCCCGCCTGCGCCTCCGGGTACTGCTGCTCCAGCCGCGCCGCGATGAGACTCATCTGCTCGCTCGCTTGCTCCAGCGTCACGCCCTGCTTCAGTCTTCCGATAGTGAAGTAAGTGCGGCTGCGACGGTCTTGCCGTTCGCCTTCGGCGAAGACGAGCGGAGACCAGAGCTGCGTGCGTGAGAGCGCGCTCAACTGCGGCGGCATCACGCCGACGACTGTGTACTTCTGCCCGTTGAGCGGAATCGTCCGGTTGACGATTCCGGGGTCTGCGCCGAAACCGTTGCGCCAGAGCGCGTCGCTCAAGATGACGACGCGCTCGCTGCCGGCCTCGTCTTCGCCCTTGAGGAACGCCCGGCCGAGTTGCGGCCTGAGGCCGAGTACGTCGAAATAGTTAGCCTGCACGCTCAACCCTTCCAGTCTTTGCGGGCTGTCGCCGGCCTGCAGGTTGAAAGCACCGTCCACATAGGCCGTGATCCCTTCAAAGACTGTGTTCTGCTGCTGCCAATCGCGCAGGTTCGGGACGGAGACGGCGCTCTGGCCTGAGGGCTGAAAGGTCTCGTAGAGCGCGACGAGTCGCTCTGAATCGGGAAAGGGCAGCGGTCTGAGCAGCACCGCATTGATCACTGAGAAGAGCGCCGTGTTAGCGCCGATGCCGAGCGCGAGCGTCAACACGGCGACGAGCGTGAAGGCCGGTTGCCGGAGCAGCACGCGCGCGCCAAAGCGCAGGTCTTGCCACATGTCGCCGAGCATCGGCACGCCGCTTTGTCTGCGGTATTTTTCTTTCGTCTGTTCGACGCCCCCCAGTTTGACGAGCGCCTGCCGCCGCGCCTCCTGCGGCGACAGCCCGCCCCTGATGTTGTCCTCGACGTGCATTTGGAGGTGACTCTCCAACTCCTCCGCCAGTTCACGCTCGCGCCGCGCGCGGCCGAAGATGCCGGCCGCGCGCGCCAGCCATCCGCGCAGTTGTCGCATGTACATCAGGACTCCTTTGCCGGGGCGAAAAACCTCGCCAGAATGGCGGTGGTCTGCTCCCACTCGCGTGTTTCTCTGGCAAGCTGCTTGCGGCCTGCGCGCGTCAACTTGTAATACTTGGCCTTGCGATTGTTGTCGGAGACGCCCCACTCCGATGAGACGTGACCTTCCTGTTCGAGTTTGAGCAACGCCGGATAGAGTGTGCCGTAGTTAATGCAAAGCAGGTCGCCGCTGGTCTGCTCGATCCGCCGCGCGATGCCGTAACCGTGCTGTGCCCCCATGGCTTCCAACGTCTTCAGCACCATCAAGGCGAGCGTGCCCTGCCAGATGTCGGTTTTATCTCCCATCAAGAGAACCTCCTATTGGAATGGCATAGGAACGTATCACACTTCGTATGGCGAGGCAATAGGAGGCGAGAGGCGAGACATTCCGAGCCGGGGTCGGCCACGTGCCGGTTCAGGCTCTAAATGAAACGGTCGCAGGAGGAGGCGCGCACGTGAACCTCAAAAAGTAACCGTGCGGCACGGAACTAATCAAAGCGACTCAAAGAAGGCATTGTCGATGTAACTTAAATCTCCCCCACCATTCTCTTCCCCTCTGCGGCTGACAACGATTGATTATAGACGGGCGTGCCCACCTCCTGCTTTTTGCCGCCCTCGGCTAATAATCCCGTATCAACCGTCGCGAACCCGATCCCCTCGATCAACTCCTTCACTTTCCATTTGGCATCGGCATCGTCGCCCGCGATGAAAATGGCGCGGCGTTCTTCGAGCGGCAAACTCGCGTCGCCCTGTTTGGCGAGATGCACGTAATAGATCGTGTTGAAAGCCTTGACGAGCCGCGTGCCCTTCAGGTGTGCCGCAATCAATTCGCTCGAAGTCGTCTCGCCGGCGTCGAGTTCGCGGATTTCTCCATCGCGCTCCGGGTAATAGTTGTTCGCGTCAATGACCACCTTGCCCTCGAAGGCCTGGGCGGGCAGCGCCTTATACTTGCTGAACGGAATGGCGAGCAGCACGACATCGCCGAAGCGCGCTGCCTCCTCGACCGTCATGGCGTGCGCCCTGTCGCCGAGTTCCCCTGCCAACTCTTTCAACGTCTCCGGGCCGCGCGAATTACTGAGCGCCACTTCGTGTCCCGCTTTAACAAACAGGCGCGCGGCCGTCGCGCCGATATGCCCCGCACCGATAATTCCTATTTTCATCGTTTCATCCTCTCTTAACTTTATCCGGCGATATGCCTCAACGTCTCAAACTGCTCTCGCCGACAGCGCCCTAACCGCGCGGCGTGACTTTCTCCCGCAACGCTCTGAGGCGTGCCCCTCATGCACGCCTCAGAGCGCGGGCGCACGGCGCAAGCGTTTTTGCGCAGACGACAGAAATTATAATACGCAAAGCGTAGAGTCGATGCGTCGATGCGTCGATGCAGCGCGAAGATAGACCACTTCTCAGCGAAAGCGTTAGCCGGACAAGTAAGCCCGCTGCCTCTGCCGAGCAGTTTAAAACCGCAGCGCGTTATTGACACGTGAAGACGAGAAGGCCGCCGCCCCTGTCCCGCGCGCCGAATCATTCGACGCCCGAAACAGGGGCGGCGGCCTTCAATCGAGCCGCCTGTTATTACTCGCGTGGTCGCTGCTACTTGGCCGCGACTTCCGTGATCTTCGTCGCGTGCAAAGTGTGTCCCTCGACCGTGCCTTCGACTTCGACTTTCAAGCCCTGCGCGGTCTTCGTCGCCTTCAACACTTCGAGCGCCGATTTGTTGCCCGCTTCATCCAACTTGTAGAGTTTCTTGCCGACGGCCAGCGCATAGCCGCTGCGCACGCAGGCGGCCATCATGGCGCAACGCACCGAATGGCCTTTCGCCTCTTCCTCGAAATCCTTCTCGTCTGTGGCCGAACCGGCGCACATATTGTCCACCAGATAGCCGGTCATCTTCACGGTTTGCGGAGCTTGCTGCTCCTGCGCGAACAGGACGCCGGCCAGAAGCAGTATCATAGAAATTGCAAAAAATCTTCGGTTCATCTAGTCGTCTCTCTTTCATGCCCGCGCGGATGCGAGGCGGTGGGTATTTGAACTAAAAGTTAAAGGCACGGATTTATGCGTGCGCCATTATTGCTGTGTCGTGTTTTCGGCCGGGCGCGTGTCGCCGGAAGCGTAACCGGCGTCGCGGATGGGGCGACGCCTTTCCGAGGCCATTACGATGCTTCTGACGGCCTCGCGGATGCCCGCCAAGTTGCCCGATATTCCCAAACTTTGGCGCACAAACGCCGCGGGCTGAGCCTTATGGTTTGAAGGGCGCGCCCCAACTCGGAGTGCCGTCTTCCCACTTGTTGTGTGAGACGCGCACCACTTTCAAATCCTTCAGGCGGACGGCGTAAATTTCGCCGTAGGACTGCGGCGAGAAGAACAACTCCTGAACGAGCGGCTCTTCGTCGTTGATCCCGCCCTGTTCGGAGGCGAAGACGAGCCAGCGGCCGTCGGGCGAAAAGCGCGGATGGCTGTCCTGCCCCGCGCTGTTCGTGATCCGCCGCAACTCGCCCGCCGTGCCGTCGGGCTTGATCTTCAAAGTGTAAATCTCGAAAGTCTTCAGTTTCATCTTCTCGTCCAGCACGCCGTCACGGTTCGAGGCGAAGGCGATCTCGTGGCTCACGGGCGAAAATGAAGGGAAGGCGTCGTAGGCTGGATGGTTGGTGAGATTGACGACGTTCGAGCCGTCGGATTTCATGAGAAAGATGTCGAAATTTCCGGCGCGTCCGCTGCGAAAGACGATCCAGTTGCCGTCGCCGGAAAAGTCCGGGAAGCCGTCGTTGCCGGGGCTGTTGGGGGTCAGGTTGACCGCCCCCGTGCCGTCGGCGCGCATCTTCCAGATGTCCGCGTTCTCCGTCGGCGGCCCGAAGGGCAGGCCGCCCATCCAGGCGATCCACTGGCCGTCCTTCGACCAACTCGGCACGTAGAGCGGCGGCGTCTTCTTCTGATCCTTGCGCTCGAAGATGATCTTCTGCTCGGTGCCGTCGATGTTTGAGACGGCGAGGTAGTGAGAGTTGTAGAAGGAATCGGTCGTGGCGATCTTGCGCCCGGCGGGCGCGACCGTGACGGCGAAATTGCGCACCGGGTAGACGGCGAGAGTGCGGTCTGGCAGGCGCACGTAGGCGGGCGAGTTGGGAGTCAAAAGCGGCCCTTCGGTCAGTCCGGGTTCGCCCGCGGGCAGTTCCTTCTGCAACGGCCCAGGCCCGTGACAGAGCATCGCGCCGGTTTTGGGATGGACGGTGGGGTTCCAGTAATCGGTCGCCTGATCGCTCTCGGTGCGCTGGTCTGTGCCGTCGGGCGCGACCGAGAGAATCTTCCAGTTCGGCACATCCATGGTGCCGAGATTGGCCGCGAAGATGATGCGACCTTCGGGCGACAAGGTCGGCGAGAGCGCGGAACCCAATGCGGCCGGCGAGACGGCGCGCGGGTTTGTGCCGTCTGCGTTCATCGCCCAGATGCGGAATTTATCGCCGCGCTTGGCGTAGAAGTAGATCGTCCGGCCGTCCGGCGACCAGACGGGCGAACCGTCCCAGCCGGGCGAGGTGGTCAGCCGACGCAGGTTCCGCCCGTTGGCGTCCATCAAATATAACTCGCCTTCCCTGCTTCGCTGCGCGGCCGGCCCCGTCGGCGTCACATCCCAATCGGCGGAGAAAGCAATTGACTTCGCATCGGGCGAGAAGGCCGGGCGAAACTCGCCGCCCGCATGGGTCGTGAGTCGCGTCGCGTTCTTCATGCTCTGGGTCTTGTCGGGCTTGAAGGGGATGAGGTAGATGTCGGCCGAGCCTTCGCGGTCGCTGACGAAGGCCATCGTCCGCCCGTCGGGTGAAATGACGGCCTGATCCTCCAACGCCTCGTCTTCGATGAGCAGACGGGGCGCGCCCGCGTTTTGCAGATCGAGCACGTAGAGGTCTGGACTGCCGCGACGCTCCGAGCAGAAGATGACCCAACGACCGTCCGGCGAAAAGACCGGGTCGTAATCGAGACCCGGATCGTCCGTCAGGCGCTTCGGCGCGCTGCCTCGCTGGGCGAAATAATAGACATCCCAATTGCCGGGGCGAAACGTCGAATAGACGATTGTGTCGGAGCCGGGCTTCTGCGGCGCGGCATTACTTTTAACGGCCGATGCGGACGCCTTCGGCGCATCAGACGCTTTCGGTGCGGCGTAGTCTTTCCCGTTAGCCTGCGCCGTTCCCTTCTCCTGCGCCGTCGCGGGCGGCAAACCGGCACGGACGAACACGATGATCATCAACACGCCAGCGGCGAAGATGGCTACTCTTCTCAATACTGCTTTCATATCTTCTCCCCTTTTCACTTTCTCTAAGGTAATGATTTCTCGGCGGCCGGGATGGCGGCGCTCCCGGCGCGGGTGGCCGGGTCGGCCATGCCGACCACGATTGTGCGTGCGCCGGTAAAGGTTTCGCGCCCGTGTGCCACCAGCATGTTATCCAGCATCAAAATGTCGCCGCGCTGCCAATCAAAGATGACAGTCTCTTGCCGGTAGGCGTCGCGGAGTTCGTCGAGCACCGACGGCTCGATGGGCGAGCCATCGGCGTAATAAGTTTGGTTCGGGAGGTCTTCTTCTCCGTACTCGTCCGCGAGCGCTTGCTGCACGGCCGGTTCGAGCGTCGAGAGGTGGAAGAAGGTCGCGTGGTTGAACCACACCTCTTCGCCCGTCTGCACGTGCTTTGCCACGACGGGACGCACCTGCCGCGTGCGCAACAGATTTCCGCGCCACTCCCACTCGATGCCCGCGGCGGCGCAATACTGTTCCACTTCGGTTTTATTCTCGGTTTGGAAAACGGTCTGCCACGGGAGTCCGAGGTCGTCGCGGAAATTGCGTACGAGCATCCAGCCGCCCTTCGACTCGAAACGCGCCCGCGTCTCGGCGGAGATGCGTGCGAGCACGCGGCGACAATCGGCGATGGAAGTTTGCCCTCCCTGCGCGGGCGGCACGACGCAGCAGAAGTAGAGTTTCAACGGGAACACGTGCTGGTAGGAATTCTCGTTGTGTAAAAAGATTCTCTTCCCGGCCGGGTAATCGGTCGAGGTGTAGATGTTGCCGCTCACCTGACTGCGCGGCGAAGAACGCTCGCGGTAGGCCAGCATCTCGTCCGAAGTATCCCGCACGAATTGCTCGAAGACGGAAACGTCCCTGACGTTGAAATCGCGAAACAGAAGGCCGCCGTGCCGGTACAATTCAGCGTCGATGAAGTCTCGATTGCCTTGCGCCCAGCGCGGCAAATCCACGTCCGGGACGGCCGGCTGAATTAAGAGCGGCAGCGATTGTCCCGGCTGTAGATCGCTCGTCCTGACCAACTGCTCGGAAGAGATCGTCACCGGCTTCTTGCGGCCGAACAATTTCGGGCTTTTACCTGTAGAGTTCTGCGCCTCTGTGGGTTTCAAGGGTTCGCCTCCATCATTCGCAAAGCTGTCGGGGGCGAGGACTGAAGTCCCCGCCCGCGTGGTTTTTCGTTTGGGCTGTTGATTATTTTCGTCGGGTCAGGCGGGGAATGAATCCCGTCGCCCGACCCGGCACAGGTGACGGGAGCGGCTGGTCTGCGTTTGAGTGTGCGTTCGAGCCTGCGAGTTTACACTTCTCCGAATTTACACTGCTACGGGTTTACACTTTTCTGAGCGCGTTCATCGGCTCAAGTTTGGCCGCCCTGCGCGCGGGAATGTAGAGAGCGAGCAGCGCCACGCCGATGAGCGCCGCCACGGCCACGCCGAAAGTCAAAGGGTCGGTCGCCTTGATCTGATAGAGCAGACTTTCAATCGCGCGGGTCATGGCGAAGGCCGCCACCAGCCCAATCGCCAGCCCGATCAGAACGTAGACGATGCCCTGCCGGATGATGAGTTTGAGGATGTTGCCGGGCGTCGCTCCGAGCGCCATCCGCACCCCGATCTCCTGCGTGCGTTGCGCCACCGAAGAGGCGACGATGGCATAGACGCCGATCACGGCCAGAATCAGCGCCAGCCCGGCGAAGATGCTCAGCAAGAGCATGCTGAAAGTTTGCTGCGCCGCCGAGCGGTCAACGACCTGTTCCATACTCTGGATTTCATAGACGGGTTGATCCCGGTCAACCGCCTGCACTTCGTTGCGCACGGCGGCGGCCAGATTGAGCGGCGCGCTTTGCGTGCGGGCGGTGAGAAACACGAGTTGCGGCGACACCTGCGCGTAAGGGATGTACATGCTCGCCTTCGGCTCCGCGCCGAGAGACGCGCTGCGGACGTTGCCGACGACGCCGACGATCTCACGTTTGACGGTGCCGCCTTCGAGCGCGGCCGCCAGTTGTTTGCCTACAGGGTCTTCGTTCGGGAAATAACTCTGCGCCAAAGCCTCGTTGATGAGCGCGACGGGCGGCGCGGTGCCCGCATCGCGATCCGTGAAGAAGCGTCCGCGCGTGAGCGGCGTCTCCAGCACTTTGAAGTAATCGGGCGTGGCGATGGACAGGTTGATGAGCGGTTTGTTTTCGGCCGAGGCGGGCGGGCGTCCGACGACCTCGAAGGTTGAACTCGTGTCCGTCCCGGTGAGCGGGATGCTGGTCGAGATGGCGGCAGCCTTCACGCCCGGCAGCACGGAGACTCTCTGGAGCACACGGTTGAGTAAGTCCGCGCGCTGTGCGTCGGTCGGGTACTTGTACTCGGGCAGAGCCATCTGCATCGTCAACACGTTCTCCGGGTTGAAACCCAACTTCACCTGATGCAGCAGCCAGTAACTTTTGATCAACAGACCCGCACCGATGAGGAGCACGAGGGTCAACGCGATTTCCGAGACGATGAGCAGGTTGCGGAAGCGGCGTACGCGCACGCCACCGCTCGAACCCCGCGCCTCTTCTTTGAGCACCGCGTTGATGTCCGTGTTGGAAGCCTGAAGCGCCGGAGCCATCCCGATCAACACGCCCGTCAGGCACGAGACGAGGAAGGTGAAGCCGAGCACCCAGCGGTTGATCCCGATCTCGCCCACGTGTGGAATCTTGTCTGCGTTCAAGGCCAGAAGTGCGCTCGTTCCCCACGACGCCAGCACCAGACCCACCACCCCGCCCACGATTGCGAGCATGATGCTCTCGGTGAGCATCTGGCGAATGAGGTGCGCGCGCGACGCCCCGAGCGACGTGCGCACGGCGAACTCTTTCTGCCGTTGGAGAAACCACGCCAGCAGGAGATTGGCGACGTTGGAACAGGCGATGAGAAGGACGAAGGCGACCGTGCCCAGAAGCACCAACAGCACCAACCGGAGGTCGCCGACGATCTGCTCGCGCAGTTCGATGACGGTCGCGCCGAACCCCGCGCTCTTCTTGTACTGCTGATCGATGCTCGCGGCGACGTTGCTCATGTCGGCCTGCGCCTGTTCGAGCGAGACGTTCGGCTTGAGGCGCGCGATGACGGGCAGGCTCAGCGTGCGCCGGTCTTTCGCCGTGACATCGTCGAAGGGCAGCGGCGCCCAGGCTTCGGTGTGCGCCGTGAAGCCGAGGTCGGGCACGGCCGAGGCCTGCGGGAAGTCGAAACCGGGAGGCATCACGCCGATGATGCTGTACTTCTGGCCGGTGAGCGTGACGGTCTTGTCGATGATATTCGGGTCAGCCCCGAACCGTCGCTTCCACAGGCTGTCGCTAATGACGACAACGTTTGCGCTCCCCGGTTTGTCTTCCCCGGCGGCGAACGTGCGCCCGAGCGCCGCCTGCGTCCCCATCACCGGGAAGAAACCGGCCGAGCACAACGCGCCGTCAATTTTTTCAGGCACGTTTCCATCCGTCAGGCTGAAGGAGAAGGTCGAGAAAGCGGCCATGTCCTGAAAAACTTTGTTCTGCTCGCGCCAGTCCAGAAAGTCTGCGGGCGAGGCCGGAAGTTTATCCACGCCGAGCTTGAGGCGCGGGTTGTTTTCCCAGATCATGACGATGCGGTTCGGGTCGTTGTAAGGCAACGGCCGGAACAGGACGACGTAGGCGACGCTGAAAATTGCCGTGTTGACGCCGATGCCCAGAGCCAGCGTAATGATTATGAAACCCGAAAAGGCCGGAGCCTTCAGCAGCCGGCGAGCGCCGTAACGAATATCTCGGAGTAAATTATTCATCTCTTCGTTTTCCCTTTTGCCACCCGCTAGAAAGCGCGCCGATGGCGTGACATCTCCTAAGTCTCCGCGGTGGAAGTCTGCGCAAAATTCGTCTGTCCGTTTTAGTTGAAGATAAGTTGGCGGCCTGGCCTGCGGCGGGTGAGATAGGCTGTTTTTTAAACCCCCTCCGCCGCCTTGTCAAGGATCGCGTCTGGCATCTCCGTATCAATGTTCAGGAGGAGCGGATAGAAATATCCCCTCACCGTCGCCAGCACCGAGACGAACCCCAAGAGGATCAGCAGCAGCCCGATGCCGCGCCCCGCCCCGACGCCGATCAACTGACCCACGCTCCCCGCCAGCGCCCCGCCTTCCAGCAGCAACGGCCCGAACACCTTGTCCGCCAGCGGCCCGGCCGAGATGTAGGCGATGGGGACGGAGAACCAGGCCACGATGCGTACGGCGGCGAAGACGCGCCCCTGTAGTTCGGGCGGAGTCTTGGTTTGCAGGATCGGGATGATGCAGCCGTTGGCGACCGGCGCGATGCAGCCGATGATGAACAACGCGATGCCGATCAGCACCGGGTTTGGGCGCAAGCCTTCGAGCATCAACCCTATGCCGAGCAGCAGCCCGTAGCCGAAGACGCCGTAAATGCGCCGCTGCGGCCCGCCCCACACGCTCATTAAAATGCTGCCCGCGAGCAGCCCCGCGCCCGCCACGGAAATGACCGTCGCGTAGACGCTCGCATCGGCGAAACTCAAGACGAGCGGCGTGATCAGGATGTTGCTCATGCTGACGGCAAAATTGGTCACGGCGAAGAAGATGAGTAGGCTAAAGAGGCCGGGTCGCGCGACGAGATACGTCCAGCCGGAGGCGGCCTTGCGCCAGAGCGAGACGCCGTCGCCCCCGTCGCGCCGGACGGCGGCCGGTCTGGGGATGCGCACCACGAGCAGCGTCAGCGTGGCGACCGCATAGGTTATGCCGTCGAGAATCAAAATCCCTTCGATCTTGATGAGCGTGATGAGCAGCCCGCCGAGCAGCGGGGCGATGATCTGCGAAGTGGCCTCGCCGAATTGCGACATGCCGCTGGCGCGCCCGAAATGCTTCTTGGGCACGATGAGCGAAATCGAAGCGGTCAGCGCGGGCGACAGAATGGCGTTAGCCACCGAGGCAGCCCCGGCGAGAAAACAGATGTGCCAGAAGCGGAGCGTGCCGTAGTAGAACATCCCCGCGACGAGCAGCACGCTCAAGGCCGCGCCGACGTTACTGAGAATCATCAGCCAACGCCTGTCCCACAAATCTACGAGCGTCCCGACGACGGGCGACAGCACGATCCCCGGCAACACCGTGAACAGGATCACGATGGAGAACTTCGTCACAGACCCGGTCGTCTGGTAGACCCAGACGCTCATGGCGAAGCCGGTCAGGCTGGAGCCGATGATTGAGATCACCTGACCGAACCAGATCACTAAAAAGGTTGACATCCCGCGGGCTGTTGTTGTTTCCATCATCAGTTTAGCGTCTGTGCCGCCGACGGCTGCGTCTTGCCCTCTGCGCGCGCGTGTCTAGGCGCTGGAGGAGAGCTTTAAGTTGTGGAGCGGCTCCGCCTGCACTTCTCTGTCGATACGACTTCTGAGCATCTCTGCGAGGACGGCCGCGCCCGCCCCTCTGGCGAGTTGATTATGAGTTCCCGGCACGGTGTGAAGTTCGAGCGAGCCGGTGGCAAGTTTCCCGAAGCCGCGCATCGGGTCGAGCGTGGGGTTCAAGGCCAGCGGCATGAGGTCGGCTTCGAGGTTCGTTTCGCTGGCGCTGAAGAAAATGATCCGCCCCCCGTATTGCGGCGGATGATAGGCGTGCATGACGCGCACTCTCGATTTGAAGATGTCCAACTGGCGTCGCAGGTAAGCGAGCGAGTCGTCGAAGACGAGACGCGCCTTTTCCATTTCGGCGACGACGAGGCGCAGTTGTTCCTCTTGCGAGAGCGGCCGCAGGTCGTCGTCTGTGACGGGCAAACTCATCTCGCGTGCGAGTATGCCGAGCAGCGCCGTGTCGTCCTCCGCGCCCAGCTCGCGTATGAATTCGGGCGTGCCGGTGTCGATCAGAAAGAGCAGCGGCACGTCTTCGCCGCGCGCCGTCAACTGCACGGCCATCTCGTAGGCGATCAGGCCGCCGAACGACCAGCCGCCCAACAGGTACGGGCCTGCGGGCTGCACGGCGCGCAGCGACTCGATGTAATAGGCGGCCATCTTTTCTATAGGGATGTCGGGCACGGCCTCTTCGTCGCCTTCGGGCGCGTAGATAGACGTGTCTTGCAGCCCGTAGAAGGGCTGATCCGTTCCCAGTTGTCGCGCCAGTTCGAGATAACAGAGCACCTGACCGCTGCCGACGTGGACGAAGAAGAGCGGCCGCCGCGTGCCGTGCGGCTGGAGCGGGACGAGCGGCGAATGCGGCAGCGTCTCGAACTGTTGCTGCAGAGCGCGTGCGAGATGCTCGACCGTCGGCTGCTCGAAGAGAATCGCGAGCGGCAACTCGCGCCCGAACTGCTGTTGAATTTCGCCCATCAGGCGAAGCGCGAGCAGCGAGTGGCCGCCCAGATCGAAGAAGTTGTCGGTCACGCCGATTGGTTTAACGCCCAGAACATTTTCCCAAATCTTGATGAGCGGTTGTTCGAGGAAGTCGCGCGGGGCGATGAAGGACCCGCCCGCCTCCGCGCGGTCGAGGTCGGGCGCGGGCAGAGCGCGCCGGTCAACCTTGCCGTTCGGAGTCAGCGGCAGTTCATCCAACAGCACGAAGGCCGAGGGAACCATGTATTCGGGCAGCTTCTCTTTCATGTATGTGCGCAGGTCGTCAGCAGAGATCGACGTCTCCGTCTGATCGGCCACCACGTAAGCCACCACGCGGCGGTCGCCCGCGGCCGTCTCCGAAGCCAGCACCACAGTCTCTTTGATCGCCGGGTGCATGCCGAGCACCGCCTCGATCTCGCTCAACTCGATGCGATAGCCGCGCACCTTTACCTGCTCATCGACGCGCCCGACGATTTTCAGCGTGCCGTCGGGCAGATACCGCCCGCAGTCGCCGGTCTTGTAGAGGCGCGCGCCCGCCACGGTCGAGAACGGGTGCGGGATGAAGCGTTCGGCCGTCAGATCCGTGCGGTTCAGATAGCCGCGCGCCAGCCCCGTGCCGCCGATGTAAATCTCGCCCGTGACGCCCGTGGGCACGGGCTGCAAGTGCCCGTCGAGCACGTAAATCTCCATGTTGGCGAGCGGCCGCCCGATGGGAACCGAATCCGCGATGTGGTCGTCGCCCGGCCGCGCCGCTTCGTAAGCCGTGGCGGTGATGGTGGCCTCCGTCGGGCCGTAAGCGTTGACGAGCCGGATGCGCTCGCCCACCACGCGCTGCCACGTCGCATAGTGATCAACCGAAGCACGGTCGCTGCCGATGACGACGAGCCGCAGCGTCTCGGGCAGAGAGCGTTCGCCGCCGCCCATCGCCGCCACCCACTCGTGCCAGAAAGGCGTCGGCAGGTTAACGACAGTCACTTCGTGTCGGCGCACGAACCGTTTGAACTCCGCGATGGAGCGCGCCACATCGTCGGCACGCAGGACGACGCTCGCGCCGATGAGCAGTGTGGGGAACAACTCTTCGGCGGCCACGTCGAAAGTGATCGAGGAGAAATGCAGCACGCGGTCGCGCGCCTCCAGTTCATAGTAAGCGCTGACGGCGAAATTGTGATTGACGAGGGCGCGATGCGTGACGGGCACGCCTTTCGGTCTGCCGGTCGAACCCGAAGTGTAGATGATGTAGGCCGCGTTATCGGGACTCGGCGCGGGAAGCGTCTGCCACTCGTTGCGCATCAGTTCGACGTCGTTTGCCAGTGCGTCGTCCATGCGGCAGACGATGGTGTCCCAGTCCGTATCTACGCACACCAGCTTCCTCCGGTCAGTGACATCGCCTTCGAAGAGGTGTGAGAGGGATTTGTGCATCAGGAGCACGGCCGTGTCCGCGTCTTCAAGCATGAAGATGAGGCGTTCGCGCGGATACTGCGGGTCGAGCGGCACATAAGTCCCGCCCGCTTTAAGTATGCCGAGCAGGGCGACGACCATCCCGGCCGAGCGCGGCATGCAGACGGCGACGGTCACTTCCGGCGCGACGCCCACGCCGCGCAGGTAGTGTGCGAGTTTATCGCTTCGCTCGTCGAGTTCGGCGTAGCTGAGTTGTTCGTCGTCTGCGATGACGGCGATCTGTTCGGGGGTGCGCGCCGCCTGCGCCTTAAAGAGTTGGTGAACGCACAAGGCATCCGGGTAAGTGGCGGCCGTATCGTTCCACTCGACGAGCAGTTGACGTTGCTCGTCCTCGGCCAGCAGGGGGAGACGCGAGACGGGCATGTCCGGGTTATCGATGATCGCTTCGAGCAGTTGGCGGAAGTGGTTCGACATGCGCGCGACCGTCGCGGCGTCGAACAGATCCGTGTTGTATTCGATGGCTCCCGAAAGCCCCTGATCCGATTCAGTGAAAGAGAAAGTCAGGTCGAACTTCGCGGTCTCGTCGTTCGTCCCGATGAGACCCAGAGTCAACCCTTCGGGCGGCGCTTCCTCTGCGGGCGCGTGGTCGGCGGTAAACATCACCTGAAAGAGCGGGTGGTGGCTGAGGCTGCGTTCCGGGTGCAACTCCTCGACCAACTTCTCGAAAGGCACTTCCTGATGCGCGTATGCGCCCAGGCAGACCTCTCGCACCTGCCGCACGAGCCGGCGGAAACTCAGCCCGTCTTCCAGCCGCGTGCGCAGGACGAGCGTGTTGACGAAGAAGCCGATCAGGTGTTCGACCTCGACGCGGTTGCGGTTGGCGACGGGCGTGCCGACGAGGATGTCATCCTGTCCGCTGTAGCGCGCAAGCAACACGTTGAAGGCGGCGAGCAGAGTCATAAAGAGCGTCGCGCCCTCGCGGCGGCTGAGCGCGACGAGTTCGCGCGCGAGCGCCTCGTCTAGTTGAAATCTGTGCGTCGCACCGGAGAAGCTCTGCGTCGCAGGACGCGGGCGGTCGGTGGGCAGCACGAGCGCGGGCGGCGCGGCGGCCAGTTGCTCCCGCCAGTAACTCAACTCGGTCTCCAACACCTCGCCGCACAGCCAATCCTGTTGCCACTGCGAGAAGTCCGCGTATTGCACGGCGAGTTCGGGCAGGGGCGAAGGGCGTCCCGCCGAGAAAGCTTGATAGAGCGCGATCAATTCACGCAGCAGGATGCCCATCGACCAGCCGTCCGTGACGATGTGATGCATGGTCAGGATGAGCCGGTGATCTTCCGCGCCGAGCCGCACGAGCGTCGTCCGCAGCAACATATCCTCGCTCAAATTGAAGGGGCGCTGCGCGTCTTCGCGCGCCAGCCGCGCGGCCGCCAGTTGCCGGTCACGCTCCTCCGGCAAGTCTTCCAGAGAGACCAACGGCAGCTCCAACGTCGCCGCCGGAGAGACGACCTGCAACAGACGCCCTTCGTCTTCGACGAGCGTGGTGCGCAGTATCTCGTGGCGTTTGACGATCTCGTTCAGCGCAGCGACGAGCGTCGGCACATGCAGTTGCCCCTTGATGCGATAGACTTCGTGCAAATTATAAAAAGCGTTGCCGGGCACGAGCCGGTCGAGGAACCAGAGGCGTTGCTGCGCGAAAGACATGGGGAGGCCGCCGCCATCGCGCGGCACGGGCAGGAGGGGCGGCGTCGGCGTGCCCTGCTGCGCGCGCTTCATCTCCGCTTCGACCACGGCGGACAGCCCGGCCACGGTCGGCTTCTCGAACAGCGCACGCAGAGATAGTTCGATGTGGAAAGCCTCGCGCGCCTTCGAGACGATGCGCGTCGCCAGCAGCGAGTGGCCGCCCAACTCGAAGAAGTTGTCGTTGAGGCCGACCCGTTTGACGCCCAAGACCTGCGCCCATATCTCCGCCAGCAACTCTTCGACGAGCGTGCGCGGCCGGACGAAGTTTTCTCCTTGCTCCCAGTCGGCCTCTGTAGGCGCGGGCAGCCTGCGGCGGTCGATTTTCCCGTTGGCGTTCAGCGGCAGGCTCTCCAGCATCACGAAGGCCGAAGGGCACATGTATTCGGGCAGTTTCTCCTTGAGATAAATGCGCAGCACGCCCGGCGCGACCGCCCCGGCCTCCGTCTCCGCCACCGCATAGGCGACGAGAGTCTTATTGCCCGATGCGTCGTCGTCGCGCGCGATGACTACGCACTCCTGCACCGCGGGATGTTCGACCAGCGCCGACTCGATCTCGCCGAGTTCGATGCGGAAGCCGCGCACCTTCACCTGCTGGTCGTTGCGTCCGACAAACTGGATCGCGCCGTCGGGCAGGTAACGCCCGACATCGCCCGTGCGATAGAGACGCGCGCCCGGCTCCGTGCTGAACGGGTGCGGGATGAAACGCTCGGCCGTCGCGTCGGGGCGTCGGACATAACCGTGCGCCAGCCCCGCGCCGCCGATGTAGAGTTCGCCGGAGACGCCCACGGGAACGGGTTGCAGCTCCGCGTCGAGCACGTACATCTGCTTGTTGCAGATAGGGCGGCCGATGGGGATCAACGGCCGCTCGTCGTCGCGGCGGCACGTCCAGCAGGTTGCGTCCACAGAGGCTTCCGTCGGGCCATAAACGTTGTGCAGGTCGGCGTCGAGCCGGGCGAAGAACTGCTCCTGCAACTCTCTCGTCATGGCCTCGCCGCCGCAGAAGACGTGGCGCAGGCTGCGACACTTTTCGACGCCGTTCTCGCTCAGGAAAACTTTCAACAGCGACGGCGGGAAGTCCGTGATCGTGATGCCGTGCTCGACGATCATTTTGATGAGGGAGGCGCTGTCGCGATGATCTTCCGCGTGCGTCAGGACTAACTGCGCGCCGCTGACGAGCGCGCCGAAGATTTGCCAGACCGAGGCGTCGAAGGCGAAGGAGAGGTTTTGCAGGATGCGATCCGCGCCGCCGAGCGTGAAAGCTTCGCGCCGCCAGAGCAGCGTGTTGCAGATGCCACGGTGCGGCACTAACACGCCTTTGGGCTGCCCGGTCGAGCCGGAAGTGTAGATGACGTAGGCCGTGTTGCCGGGGAGCGCGGAGGCGTGCGCGTTGTGTTCGGGAGCAGCGGCGGCGGCGTGTGCCGCGATCAGTTCCCAGTCGGCGTCGAGACAGATGCCCTCTCGCGCCGCGTCGGCGGGCAGGTTTCCGAGCAGAGACTTTTGCGTCAGCAGGACGGACACCCCGGCGTCTTCGATCATGTAGCCGAGGCGATCCGCCGGGTAAGTCGGATCGAGCGGGACATACGCGCCCCCGGCTTTGAGTATGCCGAGCAGCCCGACGATCATCTCCGCCGAACGCTCCACGCAAATGCCGACGCGCCCTTCCGCCCCGATTCCTCTGCCGCGCAGGTAGTGCGCCAGTTGGTCGGCGCGCCGGTTCAGTTCGCCGTAGGTCAGTCGTTCGTCGCCGGAGACGACGGCCAACGCTTCGGGAGTTCGTTCAACCTGTTCCTCGAACAGTCTGTGCAGGCAAGTCTCGCCCCACGGTTCGCACGCATCCGCGTCCCAGTCTTCACCTGTCTCTTCATCCTCCGCTGCCCTCGCGGTCGCATTCCACGCGGTCAGCAGTTGATACCTTTCGGCCGCCGTCAGGAGCGACACGTCGGCGAGCCGCTGCTCCGGGTTGGCCTCTATGTTTTCGAGCACCGCTTCGAGGTGGGCGAGCATGCGTCCGGCCGTGTCGTAACTGAAACGACCGGGATCGTAACCGAGTTGGAGATAGAGTTTCGGGCCGGGCGCGGCGACGAGGCCGAGCGGAAAGTTGCTGCGTTCGACGGAATGGACGGCCACGCCTTCGAGCCGCCGGCTCAAGTCCTGCGTGGTGGCTTCGAGCGGGTAGTTTTCAAACACCACCATGCTCTCGAAGAGAGGCACGCCGCGCGGCACGTCGCTGTAGCCGTGTACCTGTACGAGCGGGCTGTATTCATGTTCGCAAATTTCGAGCAGCCGGTGTTGCAGTTCCGCCAGCCACGGCATGAGCCGCGCGTCGGGCGGCAACTGCACGCGGATCGGCAGCGTGTTGATGAAGCACCCGACCATCGTTTCGACCCCGGCGAGCGACGCGGGGCGGCCGGAGGTCGTGACGCCGAAGACCACGTCCGGCTCGCCGCTGTAACGACTGAGCAGCAAAGACCACGCGCCGAGCACGAGCGTGTTGAGCGTGATGCCGTTGCGGCGCGCGAGCGCTTGCAGACGCTCGGTCGTCGCGGGGCTGAGCCACGCCCTCTGAATCTCCGTCCCCGTGACGGCGGCGGCGGGCGCGGCTGGCGGCAAAGACGGATCGGCGATGAGCGGCGTCGGGACGTTGAAGCCCCCGAGCATCCCGCGCCAGAACTGTTCGGCCTCGGCCAAGTCCTGACGGCTGAGCCAATCGATGTAGTCGCGATAGGGGCGCGGGCGCGCGAGTTGCGGTTCTCGCCCCTCGGCCGCCGCGTTGTAATAAGCAAAAATCTCTTTGATGAGAATCGAGGTTGACCAGCCGTCTGTGAGCAGGTGGTGGAGCGTGCAGAACAACTCGTAAACGTCGTCGGCCATGCGCACGACCGTCATGCGCAGGAGCGGGGCTTTGGCGAAATCGAATCCAATCAGACGGTCTTCTTCGAGCAGGGCGACGAAGCGTTCCTGCTGTTCCTGCCGCGAGAGGCCGCGCCAGTCAAGTTCCGTCCACGGCAATTTGACGCTGCGGCGCACCACCTGCAAGGGCTTCTCCTGCCGCTCCCAGACGAAGCCCGTCCGCAGGATCGGGTGGCGCTCGATGACCCGCTGCCACGCATGCTCGAACGCCTGTACGTCGAGGCCGCCGCGAATAGTGAATCTCAACTGCTGGAGATAGGAGTCGGTTTCGGGCGAGTAGAGGGAATGGAACAGCAATCCCTCCTGCAAGGGCGAAAGCAGGTAGATGTCTTCGACGTTGCCGCTCTTATTACTGCTCCGACTCTTGACTTGGCTCTGGCTCATCCTTAATCCTCCAACTCTCCCAACTCCGCCATCAGATCATCGAGTTCCCGCTGGTTCATGTGTCCCAGTTGGAAGTCAGAAGGCGTGTGACCACCGGCCTCGGTTGAGACGCAGTGCTCGATGATGTCGGCCAGCGACCTGATGAAGTTTTCGCCGAAGTTCGCAACGGTCGAAGCGCGGTGCAGATTTTCGCTGTAGGTGAAAGCCATCCGCAGGCGTCCGTCGCCGTCAACGCCGCCGTTGATTTCGATCAGGTACGCGCGCTGCCCGCGCGGGCTGTGCGATGCTCCGGCCGGCTCGGCCGACGCCTTGAAGAGCGCCGACTCGGCCTCGCTCCGGTTGGTGCGCCCGACATAGTTGAAGGAAATTTCCGCGCGCGGCGCAGCGGCGAGCCGTGCGGCGATCTCTCGATCCTCGGACAGGTAACGCAAGAGGCCGTAGCCGATGCCGCCTTCGGGCACGCGGCGCACCTGTTCCTTGACGGCCTTCAAAGCCGCGCCGGGTTCGCCGCGCGCCCCGCCCGGGTCGAGCCGCAGGGGAAAGATGCAGGTGAACCAGCCGACCGTGCGCGATAAATCCACGTCATCGAAGATCTCTTCGCGCCCGTGGTTTTCCAGATCGATGATGAGCGCGGGCGAGCGCGTCCAGCGTGTGAAGGCCTGCGCGAGCGCGGTCAACAGCACGTCGTTGATCATCGTGTGATAGACGCGCGGCACTTCCTGCAACAAGGCTCTCGTC
Source organism: Pyrinomonadaceae bacterium (assembly GCA_036389555.1). GTDB lineage: Bacteria > Acidobacteriota > Blastocatellia > Pyrinomonadales > Pyrinomonadaceae > JAIVJZ01. The sequence goes on along the minus strand of DASVPS010000076.1, from coordinate 32,399 downwards.
TCTTCCGCGCCGAGCGACATCCAGACGCTGCGCGCGGATGCTTCCGTGTTGATGCCGCCGGGGAAGTCCACGGGCATTGCGGCCGCCGCGCGGCTCGTCTCTTCGAGCCAGAAGTCGGCCTCGCGACGCAGCTTCGGCGTCTGCGCATACTGCACGAGCCGCTCCGCCCATTCTTTGAAGGAAGTGGTCTTGGACGCGAGTTGCACTTTCTGCCCGCGCACGAGTTGCCGGTAAGCTTCCTGCAATCCCTCTACGAGGATGCCCCATGAAACGATGTCAACCGCCAGATGATGAATGACCACCAACAGGAGATTCGGCCTGCCCCCGCCGCGCTCGATGAGCGCCGCCCGCACGACTTCTCCTTCCGACAGGTTGAGGCTCGCCTGCAATTCGGCGGCGAACTTACTGAGAGCCGCGCCCTGTTCATCCTCCGCGAGCGACGTTAAATCCAACCGCCTGAGCAGCGCGCCCGCGCCCGATATTTCTCCCGCGACGAACTGTTTCCAGCCCGTCTCCTCCCGGACGAAATGAAGCCGCAAGGCGTCGTGATGCCGCACCAATTCGGCGAAGGCTTGTTCGAGAATGGACGGGTCGAGCGCTTCGCGCGCTTCAAACATCGCGGCCTGATTCCAGTAGTGCGGCTCGGCCAGTTGTTGCTCGAAGAACCAGTGCTGTATGGGCGTCAGCGGAACCGCGCCTTCGACGATGCCCTGTTCGGCCTCGGCCGCCTTCACCGGTCGCACCTCGGCGGCGAGCGCGGCGATGGTGCGATGCCGGAAGACCTGCCCCGGCCTGAGGTGCAAGCCCTGACTGTTGGCGCGGTTCGAGATTTGAATGCTGAGGATCGAATCGCCGCCGAGTTCAAAAAAGTCGTCGTGGATGCCGACGCGCTCAAGCCCCAGAGCCTTCGCCCACAATCCCGCCAGCAGCGCCTCGGTCTCCGTGCGCGGCGCGGCGTAGGTGCGCTCAAGGCCGGAATTGTGCGTGTCGGGCGCGGGCAGGGCGCGGCGATCTATTTTTCCGTTTGAAGTCAGCGGCAAACGCTCAAGCGTGACGAACGCCGCCGGGATCATGTATTCGGGCAGACGCTCTTTCAGATGTTCGCGCACGCGCGCAGCGTCCAACTCCGCCCCGCCGCGTTCCCCTACGAGATAAGCCACCAGACGCTTCTCTCCGCCGTCTTCGCGCACGACGACCACCGCCTCGCGCACGCCCGCGTGGTCTGCGAGCGCCGCCTCGATCTCGCCCAACTCCACGCGATAGCCGCGCAGCTTCACCTGCTGATCGAGGCGGCCGAGATATTCCACGTTGCCGTCCGCACGATGACGCCCGGCGTCGCCCGTGCGGTACAGACGCGCGCCCGGCTCCGCGCCGAACGGGTGCGGCACGAATCTCTCGGCCGTCAAATCCGGCCGCTTCAGGTAGCCGCGCGCCAACCCTGCGCCGCCGATGTAAATCTCGCCCGGCACGTTCAAGGCGACGGGTTGCATCGTTTCATCGAGGATGTAAATTTCCGTGTTGGCGATTGGCCTGCCAATCGAAACCGCGCCGCGCGCCGCGTCCTCCGGCTTCACTTCGTAGACGCAGCAGCCGACGACCGTCTCGGTCGGGCCGTACTCGTTGATGATCCTCGTCTGCGGCGCGTGCGCGCGCCACAGCGAGACGCTTTCGGCGAACAACGCCTCGCCGCCGATGACAAGCGCGTTCGCGACGCCCGCCACTTCGCCCTCCTTCATTAATTCGCCGAGGATGGAGAGATGCGGCGGCGTGATCTTCACGAGGCTAAAGCCCCCGCCCCGGCGCAGGAGTTCGGCCAACGCCTCCGGCCCCTCTTCGTTCGCCAGCAGCGTCACTTTCTCGCCGACCATAAGCGGCGTGAACAAACTGGTGACGGTCAGGTCGAACCCGACCGAGGAGTGAACGGGAGACCCCTTGCCTTCCGCCGCGCGATAAGCTTCGCAAGCCCAGTCGAGGTAGTTCGTCAATCCGCTGTGCGGGATCATGACGCCCTTCGGTTGCCCGGTCGAGCCGGAGGTGTAGATGACGTAGGCGAGATTGTCTCCCGCAAGTTTGACCGCCGGATCATCTGCCGCTTCCCCTGCGACCGCGCTCCATTCCGCATCGAGGCGGATGACCCGCGCGTGGTGCGGCGGCAGGTTGTCCTGCAAATGGCTCTGCGTGAGTATGACGGGAGCTTGCGTCTCTTCGAGAATAAAGGCGATGCGCTGGCGCGGGTAAGTCGGGTCGAGCGGGACGTATGCGCCGCCCGCCTTCAACACGCCGAGTATGCCCACGAGCAACTCCACGGAGCGTTCCATGCAGACCACGACCGGCACGTCCGGCGCGACGCCCAGACGCCGCAGGTAACGCGCCAGTTGATTGGCACGCCCGTTCAGTTCCGCGTATGACAACCCCGGCTCGCCGAACGCGACGGCCGGACATTGCGGCACGCGCGCGGCCTGTTCCTCGATGCGCCGGTGGACTAACACTTCACGCCTGCGTGCGACCCGCGTGCGGTTGAAATCAAAGAGGAGACGCTCGCGCGTCTCGTCGTCGAGCAGGCGCAGGCGCTCGACGGGCGCGGCCGCATCGCGTGCGACATCCTGCAACAGGGTGTGGAACTGTTCGGCCAGATGTTGGATGTCCGCCGCGTCGAAGAGGCGTGCGTCGTAAGGCAATTCTATGGCGAGATGATCATCGCGGAGGCGGCAGGACAGTTTCAGGTTGAAGCGGTCGGTGCGCGAGTGCTGCCGGATGATTGAGAGCTTGATGTCGCCCGCCGGGAACACGTCCGGGCGCTCGTCGAACTCGAAACAGACGGGGAAGAAATTCACGCCGCCGCCGCCGTCCGTCGCGTTCGCGGCGGGGCGTTCCCACTGGAAGTAATCCTGCCACTGCGCCGCGGCCGAGGTGGAGGCTTCAACCTGTCTGAGCAGTTCATCGAACCGCATCCCGTTTTCGAGATGCGCGGCCACGGGCAGGTATCGCTCGAACAGACCCGGCACGTTGCCGAGACCTTCAACCTCGCGACCGTCGAAGGCCGTCCCGATTGACACCTCCGACTGACCGGAGATGCGCCACAAGATGAGTTGCCAGCAGGCGAGCAAGAGCGATGAGGTGGAAACTTCCGACTCGCGCGCCGCCGCTTCGATGCGCGCCGTCAACTCGGCGGACGCCGTGCGGGCGATGGACTGTCCCGGCGCAAAGACGGCATCGCCGGGCGCGGGACGTTCAAAAGGTAATCTCAAATCGGCATGATCGAGCGCGGCGAAGTTGCGCCAGTATTTTCTCCCGGCCTCTGTGTCCTCCGATTCGAGCAGGTCGGCCAGATACTCGGAAACGTCCGCATACTGAACCGGCTCGTCATCGAGTTCCTCGCCCGCCCGGCGCGCTTCGTAACAGCGCCCGATCTCGCGCACGAGATTCTTCAGCCCCGCTCTGTCCGAACAGGTGGCGGGCAAACTCAACACCAGCGCGCTCCGCGAATCGGAGAGGCGCGCGAGCGAGATATGGAGCGGCACATCGCTCTCCGCGTCGCCGGCGGCGCGCTGCGATTGCTCGAACATACGGTCGAGTTCCGCGGCCTGCTCCGGCGGGCTGAGCGCGCTCAAGTCCGTCTGCGCAAGTTGGGGCGCGCCCGCTTCGTTGATGACCTGAACGGGCACGGACAGCCCCGGCAACTGCCTGAGCGTGGTGCGGAGAATTTCGTGGCGCGCGACCACGTCCCCGACGGCGGCGGCGAGTAGTTCCGTGTTCAAGTTACCTTCGATTAACACGACGCATGCGGCGCGATAGGCGATGCTCTCGTCGTCCTGCCGCAGGAGGCAGAGCCGTTTTTGTTGAGGAGACAGCCTGTAGCCTTCAAGTAACTCTGTTTGCATAACGAGATAATTGCTCCCTCAAGGGGTCGAAGTTTTTTTGCGCCCGATGCGCGGGCGGCCGTGAAGTCTCGCGCCGTATGCATCGAGCAATGTTCGCGTTGATCAACTCTCGCGGCGGTCAAATCTCATGGCGATCAAATTTCGCTGCCGGATTGCTGTTTGATTTCCGCCAGCAGTCGCGTGATCGCTTCGGAGTCGGCCTGTTCGGCCTGCGCCTGCACGAGCACCAAGGCCATCTCCGAGATGGTCGGCGAGTCGAAGAATGCGCTGAGGGAGAGGTTGACGGCGAAGGCGTCGTTGATTCTCGAAATGAGTTGCGTTGCCGCAATCGAATCGCCTCCCAACTCGAAGAAATTGTCCTCGACGCCGACCTGCTCCTCGCCGAGCACTTCCTGCCACATCTGCGCGAGTTGTTCTTCCGTTTCGTTTCTTGCTGCCACGTAAGCCATGTTCTGTTACCTCCGCGTCGAGCGCGCGCGCCCTTTTACTTGACGGGCACGCCCGTTCAGATTTGCGTCGTCACGATCTGTCTTAGTTGTTGGGCGAGCGCGTCGAGTAAAAGCGGGCGCGCCGAGTGCAGGAAGAAGTGGTCGCCGGGAAACATCTTGAGGGAAAACTCTGCGACCGTCTGCTCGCACCATTCTCTGATCTCGCGCCGGTCAACTTCCGGGTCGTCTGTGCCCCCGAAGGCGTGGATGGGGCAATCGAGCGGCGCGCCGGGAACGTATGCATAAGTCTCCGAGGCTTCAAAGTCCGCACGCAGGAGCGGGAGCAGCAGGCGCATCAGGTCTGGGCTGTCGAGCAATTCGCGTGGCGTGCCGTTCAGGGAGCGCAGTTCATGCACAAACTCCGCCTCCGACAGGTTATACGTCGGCGGCCTCTTTCGCTTGAGATGTGGCGCGCGGCAGCCTGAGACGAAGAGACGGACAGGAGTGATCCCGTGGCGGTCGCGCAGTGTGCGCGCGAGGTCGAAACTGATGAGCGCGCCCATGCTGTGGCCGAAGAAGGCGAACGGTTTGTCGAGATGAGGGGCGAGCGCCTCGGCGGCGGCTTCGACGATGACCGGGATGCTCGTCAACGCCGGCTCGCGCATACGGTGCTCGCGCCCCGGCAACTGCACCGGGCAAATCTCCACTCCGGCCGGAAGATTCTCCGCCCAGCCGCGAAAGGCCAGCGTGCCGCCGCCCGCGTAAGGAAAACAGAAGAGACGCAATTGCGCCTGCGGGTTGGGCTTGAAGCGGCCAAGCCACGGAGTTGAAAGCGTCTTCACTGCCATTTTGTCTGTGCCCCGCGCCGCGCCCGTCTGAGGCGAGACGCGAAGCGCCCCCGGCTTGCTCATTGATGCACGGCCTTGCGTTTCATCTTGCTGATTTTCTTGAGTTGCACCTGTTCGAGTTCCTGTCGCTCGGCCGCCCGCCTGTGCTGTTCCGCCGTGCGCAACTCGTCGCGCAGTTCATCAATCGTGATGTCGGGGTGGGCGGCGATGCGGCTGAGGATCGTTTCGTAATGCTCCATCCACAGTCGCGCCGTTTCGCGCTCGAAGAGGTCGAGGGCGTATTCGCAATCGAGCGTGAGACCCGCCGGCGTTTCCGTCACGTCGAAGGTGAGATCGAACTTCGAAGAGTGGTTGTGGTTCGGCGCGACTTCAACTTCGAGACCGTAGAAGTTCGGACTTGCCCCGGCGCGGTCGAGATTGAACACGACCTCGACGAGCGGCGAGCGACCCGGCTCGCGCGGAAGGTTCAGACGCTTGAGCAGTTTGCTGAACGGGTAATCCTGATAGTCGTAGGCATCGGCCAGCACGCCCTTCAGCGTGTTGAGATAGCCGGTGAAAGTCATGCCGTCTTCGACCTGACTGCGCAGCGGCAGCAGGTTGACGCAATAGCCGATGAGGTAGCCGCCGTCGGGCGAAATTTGTCCGGCCGAAGGAATACCGACGACGAGGTCGCGCTGGTCTGTCAGGTGATGCAGCAACACCTTGAAGGCGGCCAGCAGGATCATAAACTGCGTGCAGCCCTCGCGCGCGCCGAGCGCTCGCAGACCCGCGCTGAGATCGGGATTGAGGCGCATGTGCAGTTGCGCGCCCGCGAAGGTTTGCACGTCGGCGCGCGGCCGGTCGGTCGGCAAATTCAAGACGGGGCGCGCACCGGCAAACTGCGTGAGCCAGAAAGATTCGGCGTCGGCCATCTCGCGGCTTTGCTGTCTGGCCGCCTGTTGCCGCGCATAGTCGCTGAAGCGTTTGGGCGGCATCAACTCGCAGGACACGCCGCGTCGCGTCGCCGAGTAGATTTCCTTCAACTCTCCGAGCAGAGTTCCGAACGACCACCCGTCGGTGATGAGGTGATGAGCGGTGAGCACGAAGATGTGGCGTTCTTCTTCCAGTTTGAGGATGAAGGCTTTGAGCAGGGGCCCTGCGGCCAGATCGAATTCCCGCTGCGCCTCTTCGCCGAGCCACGTCGCCACCTCTGCCTCGCGCTCGCCGGGCGCGGACTGTGAGAAATCAATCAGAGGCGCGTTGACCTGCATCGCCGGGGCGATCTGCTGGTAGTCGCCTGCCGGGCTGAAGGTGGCGCGCAACGCCTCGTGGCGGTCAACGACTTGCTGGAGCGCGGAACGCAGCGCCGCCACATCGAGCGGGCCGCGCAGTCTGAGCGCCGTGGAGAGGTTGTAGGCGCGTGCGCCTTCGTCGCTCAACTGCGCGAGCGCCCACACCTGTTTCTGAGACTCTGTGAGCGGCACACGCGCCGCTTCCGTTGCGGGCGCGCCCTCTGTCGTCGGCGCGGCAGTGGCCGGCGGGACGACCGATAAGACCGCGCGAGCGTTCGCCTGCTCCGTCGCATCCGGGGATGCGACGGAGGGCATGAATCCGGCCGCGCGCAATTCTTCGATGCTCTCTTTCGCCGCCCGGATCAGGTGTTCGAGGTCGGCGGCGGTGTGTGCCGAAGACATGAAAAAGTTGCGCGTCTCGGAGAGATAGACGCCCTTCTCCAACAGGTGATAGTAGAACAGGTCTGCATACTTCAACTCGCCGGGATAGAGGAAGCGGAAGAGCGAGCCGAGCCGCACCACTTTCATCGGCGTCCCGGTCTCTGTGAGATAAGCGTTCAACGCATCGACCACGTAGCTCGTCTTTTCGTCCAACTCTTCCTGCAATTTCAGGCCGCGCTCTTTGACGTGGTTCAGCGTCGCCAACAGGGCGGGCATGATGAGCGGGTGTTTGAAATAAGTGCCGGTGAAATAGGTCACGTCGGCTTCCGGGTAGGAGGCGTCGCCGTAGTTCCACTGCCCGCCGTCCACGGCGTCCATGTAGGCGGCGCGCCCCGCGATGACGGCGGCGGGCAGACCACCCGCGACCGCCTTTCCGTAAGTGACGAGATCGGCCTTGATGTCGAACATGGCCTGCGCGCCGCCGGGATGGAAGCGAAAGCCCGTCACCACTTCGTCGAAGATGAAAGCCACTCCGGCTTCCTCCGTCAATCGTCTCAACTCCTGTAGGAAGGCTTTCGGCTGCACGTCCGGGCGACGACTGCGCGGCGGTTCGATGAGGACGGCGGCCAACTCGTGCGCGTGCGCCTTGATCGTCTCGATGGATTCAGGGCTGTTGTATTTCAACAACAACACGTCTTCGATCATGTGCTGCGGCACGCCGGGAGCCATCGGCACGGCGCGCAGGCTCCCGTCGGCGGCCTTGTCGCCCCTGACGAGCACGCCGTCGAAAGTGCCGTGATAGCAACCCTCGAAGAGCGCGATCTTGGAACGCCCCGTGACGGCACGCGCGATGCGCAAGGCCGTCATCACGGCCTCGGTTCCCGAATTGCAGAAGGCCGCGCGCTCCACACCCGTCAATTCGCAGATCAACTGCGCGACCTGCCCCGCCACATGCGCCTGCGGGCCGAGTTGGAGACCGTGTTTGAGTTGCTCCTGCATCGTCTCGATGATGAACGCGGGGGAGTGGCCGAAGAGGAGCGAGCCGAATCCCATGTTCATGTCAACGTACTCGTTGCCGTCCACGTCCCAGATGTGCGACCCCTCGCCGCGCTCGACGACGACCGGGAAGACCATCTCTTTCCAGAGCATTCGGAACCCTGCGACGGCGCGGCTATCGGCGAGCACAGGCCGGTAGGTTTCGGTCAGTTGCTTCGACTTGGGCATGCGCCGGTTGATGCGTGCGATGAGGCCATCGAGGTGCGCGCGCTGGCGTTCGTCAAGCTCGGTCGTCACGTTTTTTTTGAAAGGCTGAAACGGCACGAAAGTTTCCGGCTCAATCGCGCCGCCCTTCGCGCCGCCCGTCGCCGCCGTGTTAACGGATGCCGCCGCCGGTGCGTTTGCGGATGCGACGGGACTGCCCCCGCCGGGCACGGAAAACTCGCCCGCGCCGACTTCCGCCCGATACGTTTCAACGACCGTGGCGGCTGCGGGTAAATGTTGTGGCGGCGCGGCGGTAGGTTCGGCTTGCGTGCTCTCGTTGGCGGCGGGCGCATGTTCCGCCCTCGCTTCCCCGCCGCGCAGCAATTCCAACTGCTGCGACATGATCTCCAGTTGTTGCGCGCTGATCTGCAACTGCTGCGCGATGATCTGCTGCAACACGTCGTCGGGTTCCGCGCCGTCCCCGTACGCCACGGGGGTTGAGTCGAATGCCGTCGCCTTCGCCGACACGTGCGGCGCGGGGGCGAAGTTGGCTTCCCTTCCCGGCGTGGCTGGCGGAGCGGTCTCGCGGAGAGTCGGGGATTCGGCCACGGCCGCTGTGCGCGGAGGTTCGGCGGCGACGTTGGGCGCGGTGACAGCGTGCGCGGGGGGCGGAGGGGCAGCGGCGGCGGCGGGCGCGGTGTCGCGCGTCGGGTTGGCGGCCGCGAACTCCGGCGGGAGTTTCCCTTCGAGGTGCTCTGCGAGGACGGCGATGGTCGAGAGTTCTTCCAGCAGCAGGCGGAAGGGAACTTTCACGTCGAACGTCTTCTTGATGGCCTGACTGGCCTGCAACAGAAAGAGCGAATCCGCGCCCATGTTGATGAGCGGCGTGTGAATGTCCAACTCGGACGCATCTCGCCCGAACAGACGCGCCAACACGTCCGCCACCATCTTGATAATCGAGTCTCGCCGCACCGTTTGCTCCGGCGCGGTCGCCTGCGATTCAGACATGATAAGTTCTCACTCCTTTGTTCCCGTTGAAGCCGTCTTCCCCTTGCTTCCGTTGCCGTTGCGACGCAGCAACTCCAACTGCTGCGACATGATTTCAAGTTGACGCGCGCTGACCTGTAATTGCTGCGCGACGATCTTTCGCACCGCATCCGGCCGCTGCCCGTTCCGCGCGCCGTTCGGTGCGCCGTTCTGCTTCGCCGTCTCGTGCCCGGCCGCCGCCCGCACGGCCACGGGCGCAAGCGTAGAGGGCGTTTCCGCCAAAGGCGCGGGCGCGGCGGCGACAACATGTTCAGGTCGCACGGCGGGCGCGGCGGGCGGCGGAAGAGTCGGCGCGGTCTCGACGTGTGCGGCCGCTACCCGCTCCGGCGTGCGAGATTCGGTCTGTGCAGGTTGTTCAGACTGTGCGGCGGCGTGCTTCGGTTCGCGTTCGATCCAGTAGCGCTGCCTGTCGAACGGGTAGGTGGGAAGTGCGACCCGGCGTGGTTGCCCCGCCGTGTGTAATGCCAGCCAGTTGATCTGCATCCCCGCGAGCCAGAGATGTCCCAGGGTGTTCAGGAAGTGCGCGTCGTCTTCCACAGGCGCTTTCACATGGCGCAGGCTTGAGAGCACCGTCAACCCCGCGTCCTTCCCCGCGTGCTGCTTCGCCAGCGTGCTGAGCACCGTGCCCGGCCCGACTTCGAGCAGCACCACGTCCGGCTCCCGCAACAACTCCGAGAGGCCATCACTGAAGCGCACGCCGCGCCGCAGATGCTCGCCCCAGTAATAAGGGTCGGTCGCCTGCGCGGCCGTGATCCACGTCCCCGTGAGATTGGAGACGTATCTGAATTTCGGCGCGTGCAGCGCCACCGTTCTCACGGTTTCGACGAAGGGCTGCACCGCCGCGTCCATCATCCGCGAATGGAAGGCGTGCGAGGTTTGCAGGCGATGCCCGGCGACGCCGCGTTCGGCGAGGCGGCTTTCCAGTCCGGCTATCGCGTCCGTCTCGCCGGACACGACGCACAGCGACGCGCCGTTGACGGCGGCAATGGAGAGGTCTTCGCCGAGCAGCGCAGAGACTTCGCTCTCCGGCAGGGGAACCATGAGCATCGCGCCCTTCGGCATCGCCTGCATCAGGCGGCCGCGCGCGGCCACGAGTTTCAAAGCGTCTTCCAGCGAGAAGACGCCCGCCACGCAGGCGGCCACGTATTCGCCGAGGCTGTGGCCGATGAAGGCATCGGGCTGTATGCCCAGTTCCATCCAGAGTTTCGTCAGGGCGTACTCGATGACGAAAAGCGCGGGCTGCGCGATGAACGTCTCGTTCAGTTGCTCGGCGGCCGCTCCGGCTTCCGCGTCGGCCGGATAGAGCAGGCTGCGCAGGTCTAGGCCGAGATGCGGCTTGAGCAGTTCGGCGCAGGCGTCCACCTCGCGCCGGAAAACGGGCTGCGTGTCGTAGATGCCCCGCGCCATACGCAGGTGCTGCGCCCCCTGTCCGGGATACATCATGACGACGCGGCGGTGCGACCGTTGCGACGCGGCCTTGAAGACGCGACGCGGGTCGGCGCTCTTAAGCTGCGCCGCCGCATCGGCCAAATCTTTATAAACGAGCATCAACTTGTGCTCGAAAACTCTCCGCCCGGCCTGCAACGTGTACGCGACATCGCGCGGGTCGAGGTCGCCCGGTCGCTTGAGGCGTGCGACGAGGCTGGCGGCCATCTGTTCGAGCGCGGGTTGAGTTTTCGCCGAGAGCACCAGCAGTTGCGCGCGGGCATCGGCAGCGGCGGGTTGCGTCCTGGCGCGCGGCGGCTCTTCAAGGATGACGTGAGCGTTCGTGCCGCCGATGCCGAAGGAACTGACGCCCGCACGGCGCGGCGCGCCCTCCGTGATCCACTCGCGCAACATGCGGTTGACGTAAAACGGACTGTCGTCGAGATCGACCTGCGGGTTCGGCTCCGCGAAGTGGAGGCTTGGTGGAATCATACGGTGTTTCAAAGCCAGCACCGTCTTGATCAACCCGGCGATGCCTGCGCCCGCGTCGAGGTGGCCGAGGTTCGTCTTGAGACTGCCGACGGCGCAAAAGCCTTTCTTCGGCGTCTGCGTGCGGAAGGCTTGCGCGAGCGCGGTCAGTTCGATGGGGTCGCCGAGCGGCGTGCCCGTCCCGTGCGCTTCGATGTAGGTCACGCTCTCAGGGCTGATGGCGGCCGCGCGTTGCGCTTCGGCGATCACCTGCGCCTGCCCGTCCACGCTCGGCGCGGTGAAGCCCACCTTCTCCGAGCCGTCGTTGTTGATGGCCGAGCCGAGGATGACTGCGTGAATCGTGTCGCCGTCGGCGATGGCGTCGGCGAGTCGCTTGAGCAGGACGAGGCCGCCGCCGTTGCCGGGCACTGTCCCTTGCGCGCCCGCGTCGAAGGCGCGGCAGTGGCCGTCGGGCGAATTGATCCCGCCCTCCTGATAGTAGTAGCCGGTCTTCTGCGGCGTGCGGATCGAGATGCCACCGGCCAGAGCCATCTCGCATTCGCCGTAGAGCAAACTGCGACAGGCCATGTGGACGGCGACGAGCGACGTGGAGCAAGAGGTCTGGACGTTGACGCTCGGCCCCTTGAGGTTGAGCTTGTAGGAGACGCGCGTCGGCAAATAGTCCTTATCGTTGCCGATGACGATCTGGTAAGGATTCGTCGAGCGCATCACTTCCGCGTTGGCATAGACGTTTTGCAGGTAGCCGCCCAAGCCCACGCCCGCATAGACGCCGATGCGCCCGTCGTAGCGAAGCGAATCGTAACCGGCCGCTTCGAGCGCCTGCCACGCGCATTCGAGAAAGAGCCGGTGCTGCGGGTCTGTGATTTCGGCCTCGCGCGGATTCATGTCGAAGAAGGCGGCGTCGAACATGTCTGCGTCGTCAACGACCGAACCGGCCTTGACGTAGTTCGGGTCGGAGAGGAGCGCGGGGTCAACCGTGCGCGCAGACAATTCTTCATCCGAGAAGGTCGAAATCAACTCGACGCCACCCTTGAGCTTCTCCCAGAACTCGTCTAGGTCGCGGCAGCCGGGGAAACGCCCGGCCATCCCTATGATCGCGACGGCCGTCTCCCTCTGCGCCGGGGCGGCCGCCGCCACCGTCACACTCTCAGCCACACTCGCGCCCACACTCGCGCCCACACTCTCGGTCACAGTTTCGGCGCGCGCGGCGGCGGGCGCGTCCGTCTCTTCCTTCGTCAGAAACTTCGCCAGCGCGCTCACGGTCGGATACTTGAACAGATCAATGACAGACAGTTCGTGGTTCTCGAAGAACTCGCGCAGTTTGCCGTGAGCCTGCACCATGAGCAGGGAGTGGCCGCCGAGATCGAAAAAGTTGTCGTTGACGCCGACGTGTTCGACGCCGAGGATTTCCTGCCACACGGCGGCGATGGCGGCTTCCGCCTTCGTGCGCGGCATAACGTAAGTGGCGGCCAGTTCGGGTCGGGCTTCGACGGGTTCGGGCAAGGCCGCGCGATTCACTTTCCCGTTCGGCGTGAGAGGCAATGCCTCCAACACCACGAAGGTCGAGGGGATCATGTAGTGCGGCAACTTCTCTTTCAGGTAGTCACGCAGTTGTTTGACGGACGGCGCGTACTCCGTCGGTGCCGCGAGATAGGCCACCAGACGCTTATCGCCCGCCGCATCTTCACGCACGACGGCCACCGCCTCGCGCACGCCGACGTAGCTCACGAGCGCGGCCTCGATCTCGCCCAACTCGATGCGGAAGCCACGGAGCTTGACCTGATGATCCACGCGCCCCAAGTATTCGATCTCGCCATCCGCACGGTAGCGCGCGAGATCGCCCGTCCGGTAGAGCCGCGAGCCGGGCTTTGTGCCGAACGGGTTCGGGATGAATTTCTCGGCAGTCAGTTCGGGGCGGTTGAGATAGCCGCGCGCCAGCCCGTCGCCGCTCAGGCACAACTCGCCCGCGACGCCGCGCGGCACGGGCTGCAACGAAGCGTCGAGCAGGTGAACTTGCGTATTCGCCACGGGGCGTCCGACCGTCATCGGCGTGGTCTGCCCGCGTTTGACGAGCGTGTAGGTCGAGTAAGTCGTATCTTCGGAAGGCCCGTAGAGATTGAAGACTTGCTCGATGGTCGGCTGCTCGTAGATGTTCTGCACGAGCGAGAGCTTGAGCGCCTCGCCCGCGAGATTCACCGTCCGCACAGAGGCGGGGATGCCGTGCATGCGCACCAACTCGGCGATGGCCGAAGGCACGGTGTTAATCAGAGTCACTTGATGCGCGGCGGGAAGCGTCGGCAACGCGAGCGCGTTTTCCGCCAGGATGATGCGGCCGCCGCGACTGAGGGGCGCGAAAATCTCGAAGACCGAGAGGTCGAAGCAGATCGAAGTTGAGGCCAGCACGCCGGCCAGTTGTTGTTCGTCGAAAACTTCCAGCGCCCAGTGCAGGAATGTCACCGCGTTGCGATGCTTGATGGCGACGCCCTTCGGCCGCCCCGTCGAACCGGAGGTGTAAATCACGTAAGCCAGATTGGAGGGCTTCGTGCTCGCGGGCAGGTTGTCCTTATCGTGGCGCGCGATTTCGTCCCACTGACCGTCGAGGCGAACGACGCGCGCGCCCGTTGAGGGCAGCGATTCGAGCAGCCGCTCCTGCGTCAAAAGCACCGGCGCGCGCGTGTCTTCGAGCATGAAGGCGATTCGCTCACGCGGGTACTGCGGGTCGAGCGGCACGTACACGCCGCCCGCCTTCAAGATGGCTAACAATCCGACGACCATCTCGACCGAACGCTCCACGCACAGGCCGACCAAAGTTTCCGCGCCGACGCCGAGGCTCTGTAGGTGGTGCGCCAGTTGATTCGCACGCTCGTTGAGTTCGCGGTAGCTCAAGTCGTCGGAGCCGAAGCTGAGCGCGATGGCATCGGGCTTCTGCGCGGCCTGCTCCTCGAACAGTTCATACATTAAGCGGTGTTGCGGGTAGTCTCTGCCGGTGTCGTTCCAGGTGGCGAGGAGTTCCGTCTCGTCGCGCGTGAGCAAGGGCAGTTCCGACAGACGCAGATCGGGATTGGCGACGACGGCTTCCAGCAGTGTGCGGAAGTGTCCGGCCATGCGTTCCACTGTCTCCGCCTCGAAAAGATCGGTGCTGTACTCGAACGCGCCGGTCAATTCACGCTCCGTCTCGAAGAGGCCGAGAGACAGATCGAACTTCGCCGTCTCGTTGTCGATCACGGTCGGACTTATTTTCAAGCCCCCCAACTCCACGGCCTTGCTCACCGAACTCTCCAGACTGAACATGACCTGGAAGAGCGGCGAGCGACTCAAATCCCTACCCGCCGTCAACTCTTCGACCAACCGCTCGAACGGCACATCCTGATGCGCGTAAGCCGCAAGGCAAACTTCCCTGACCTGCTTCAACAGTTCCCGGAAAGTCATCCCCGCTTCCACCCTCGCACGCAGCGCGAGGGTGTTGGAGAAGAAGCCTATGAGGTCTTCCACCTCGGCGCGGTTGCGATTGGCGACCGGCGTGCCGACCAGCAGATCGCGCTGTCCGCTGTGGCGCGCGAGCAGCGCGTTGAAGGCCGCCAGGAGCGTCATAAAGAGCGTCACGCTCTCTTCGCGGCTGATGCTTTTCAGCCCCGCGCGCAATTGTTCGTTGAGGGTGAAGAGAACGCTCGCGCCGTGGTGCGTGAGCACTTCGGGACGCGGCTTGTCGGCGGGCAGTTCGAGCACGGTCGGCGCGCCGGCCAACTGCTGCTTCCAGTAGGCCAGTTGTTTCGCCAGCACCTTTTCGCGCTGCGGCTGCCGCTGCCAAGCGGCGTAGTCCGCATATTGAATCGTCAAATCTTCCAACGGCGAATCGCCGCCGCTGCGGTAGGCTTCGTAGAGCGTCGCCAGTTCGCGCGTCAACAAACTCACAGACCATCCATCCGAGATGATGTGATGCATCGTCAACAACAGCCGGTGCTCCTGGCGGTTGTAGCGGACGAGCTTGAGACGGAACAGGGGGCCGCGTTCGAGGTCGAAAGGCTGCCGCAGTTGCACGCCCAACTCGTTCACGAGTTGCGCGCGCTGCTCCTCGGGCGAAGTCGCCAACGCGCTCAGGTCTAGGAGATCGAGTTTCACCTTGCGCGGCTTATCGATCACCTGCACGGGTTGCCCGCCCGCCATGCCGATGCGCGTCCGCAACACTTCATGGCGGCGGATGATTTCGCTGAAGCTCCGTTCCAACGCTTCCACGTCGAGGTCGCCTTGCAGGCGATAATGGACGGGGACGTGGTAGAGGTAAGAGCCGGGCATCAACTGCTCAAGGAACCACAGGCGTTGCTGCCCGTAGGAGAGCACGAGCGGCTGCCGTTTGCGGTTCGCGCGCCGCACCGGCTCCATCTCGACCTGCTCGCCGCCGCGCAAGGCCGTGGCGACGGCCTCGGACAGTTCGGCCACCGTCGGGTTCTCGAAGAGGCTGCGCACCTCCAACCCGACGCCGAGCGCCTCGCGCAATCTTGAGACCACCTGCGTCGCCAGCAACGAGTGGCCGCCGACATCGAAGAAGCTGTCGTGCATCCCCACCGTATTGATGCCCAACACTTGCGCCCACACGCCCGCCACGATCTCTTCGATCCCGGAGCGCGCAGACGTGCGTTCCTCTTCTTCTCCCGCCCCGAAGCTGTCCGGGTCGGGCAGCGCGGCGCGGTCTATTTTTCCGTTGGGCGTGAGCGGCAGCGCATCCATCACAACGATTGCTGCGGGAACCATGTAATCGGGCAGCGTCTCCTTGAGCCGTGCGCGCAACTCGTCGCCGCCGATGCTGTCCGCCCCGGCCGTCGCGACGTATGCGACGATCCGCTTGTCGCCGCTCGTCTCGTCTTTCAGGATGACGGCGACGGCTTCCCTCACCTCCTCGTGGCGTGCGAGCGCGGCTTCGATTTCGCCCAGCTCGATGCGGAAGCCGCGAAGTTTGATCTGGTTATCGCTGCGTCCCAGAAACTCTATCTGGCCGTCGTTGTTGAACCTGCACAGGTCGCCCGTCCGGTACAGGCGCGACCCGGCCTGCGCGCCGAACGGGTTGGGGATGAAGCGCTCGGCGGTCAGTTCCGGTTGATTCAGATAACCGCGCGCAAGCCCTTCGCCGCCCGTGTAGAGTTCACCCGTCATCCCGACGGCGACGGGCTGC
Source organism: Pyrinomonadaceae bacterium (assembly GCA_036389555.1). Lineage (GTDB taxonomy): Bacteria > Acidobacteriota > Blastocatellia > Pyrinomonadales > Pyrinomonadaceae > JAIVJZ01. The sequence goes on along the minus strand of DASVPS010000076.1, from coordinate 16,262 downwards.
AAATGCTCGTCCAGCAAGTAGACCTGCGTGTTCGTGATCGGCTTCCCGATGGGGACGGAGTGGCCGAATTCCTCAACCTCGTTCATCCGATAGTAGGTCGTGAAGGTGGTGTTCTCGGTCGGGCCGTAACAGTTGACGAGCGTGCACCCGGCGGCTTCGCGCAGGAATTTTTGGGCGTGTGTGGGCGACACCACATCGCCGCCCGTAAGCAACTGTCGCGCGGAGCGCAGGTCTTCCGAACGCTCTGCTACCATCAGGTTAAACAAGCCCGTCGTCAACCACAGGGTCGTGATGCCCTGCTCACGCACGACCTGCCCCAACTCTTCCAGCGACGGCTGGCGCGGCGGCATCACCACGAGCCGCGCGCCGTTCAGGAGACTCCCCCAAACCTCGAACGTCGAGGCGTCGAACGAGATCGGTGCTAACTGAAGAAAGACCTCGTTCGCGCCGAACGAGGCATAGACGTTCTCCTTAACCAGACGCACCACGTTGCGATGCTCGACGCTCACGCCCTTCGGCGTGCCGGTCGAACCCGACGTGTAGATGATGTAGGCGAGCGCGCCAGGCGTCGTCGTGTCGCCGAGATTTTGCTTGCCGTGTGCCGCGATGCTCTCCCACTCCGAATCCAGATTCACGATCAGGGCAGGCGTTGACGGCAGGGCGTCGAGCAGGTGTTCTTGCGTCAAGAGCACGGGCGCGTGCGTGTCTTCGAGCATGAAGGCAAGGCGCTCCTGCGGATACTGCGGGTCTAACGGCACATACACGCCGCCCGCTTTGAGTATGCCGAGCAACCCGACGACCATCTCGATTGAACGTTCTATGCACAGGCCGACCAAAGTTTCCGCGCGCACGCCGAGACTCTGTAGATGATGCGCCAGTTGATTCGCGCGCTCGTTGAGTTCACGATAACTCAATTCATCTGAGGCGAAGCTGAGTGCGACGGCATCGGGCGTGCGCGCGGCCTGTTCCTCGAACAGTTCATGGATCGTTTTGTCTTTCGGATAGTCTCTGACCGTGTCGTTCCACTCGACGAGGAGTTGCTGCTGTTCGTCTGGAGTGAGGAGGGGGAGTTCCGACAGTCGCAGATCGGGATTGGCGACGACGGCTTCCAGCAAGGTGAGGAAGTGTCCGGCCATGCGCTCGATAGTCTGAGCCTCGAAGAGATCGGTGCTGTATTCGAACGCGCCCCGCAGCCCTTGCTCCGTGTCGAGCATGTAGAGCGCGAGATCAACTTTCGCCGTGCCGGTATCCACCCGCAGCGGCGTCAGCTTCAAGTCCGCGCCCGCGCGCGCCTTCGTATTCTCCAGGCTGAAGAGAACCTGAAAGAGCGGCGAGCGACTCAAATCCCGCTCCGTTTCCAGTTCCTCAACCAAACGCTCGAAAGGCACGTCCTGATGCGCGTATGCGCCCAGCGCCTGCTCTCTGATGCGGCGCACCACTTCGCGGAAGCTGGGGTCGCCTTCAAGGTTCGCACGCAGCGCGAGAGTGTTGGAGAAGAAGCCTATGAGGTCTTCCACTTCGGCGCGGTCGCGGTTGGCGACCGGCGTGCCGACGAGCAGATCGCGCTGCCCGCTGTAGCGCGAGAGCAGAGCGCTGAAGGTCGCCAGGAGCGTCATAAAGAGCGTCGCGTTTTCACTGCGGTTGAGCGACTTCAAATTCGCTTCGAGAGACTGGCGCGAGTCGGCCGGGATGGTGAAGGAATGGCGCGCGCCGCGAAATGTTTGAGAGGCGGGACGCGGCTTGTCGGCGGGTAGTTCCAAAACGGTCGGCGCACCGGCCAACTGCTTCCGCCAGTAATCGAGTTGACGGTCTAAGACTTCCCCGCGCAGCCATTCGCGCTGCCACAGTGCGTAATCGGCGTACTGTATTTTCAACTCCGCGAGCGGCGCGAGTTGCCCTTCGGCGGAGGCTTTATAAAAGGCGTTCAACTCTCTGGCGAGCACATCCAGAGACCACCCGTCGGCGATGATGTGATGCATCGTCAGGAGCAGCACGGAATCGTCGCCCTGATTAATCAACATGGCGCGCACGAGCGGGCCATGCTCAAGGTCGAAAGGACGCAGGGCTTCGGCGGTGATCAACTTCGCGGCTTCGCTCTCGCGCTCCGGCGCGGGCAGCGCGCTGAGGTCTTCGAGTGTGAGACTGAGCGGCGCGGCGGGCGCGATGTGCTGCGCCGGTTGCCCGTAGACGGACGGGAAGGTCGTGCGCAGAACTTCGTGCCGCCGGACGATCTCGTTCAGGCCGTGTTCGAGCGCGGAGACGCGCACCGCGCCCTGGAGTTGGAAGGCGATATAGACGTTGTAGAGGGGCGTGCCGGGCATGAGCCGGTCGAGAAACCATAGACGCTGCTGCGCGTAGGACAGAGGGATAATTTCGGGGCGCACTGCCGCCTCGATCTTCGGCGCGTTTCGCCCCGCGCTCATCGCCGCTTCAACGCCCGCCGCCAATCCCGCCACCGTCGGCCGCTCGAACATCTGCCACAATGCCAACTCGACTCCGAACAATTGCTGCACGCGCAGCATCACGCGCGTCGCCAGCAGCGAGTGGCCGCCGATCTCGAAGAAGTCGTCTTCGACGCCGACGCTCTCAAGCCCCAGCACGTTCGCCCAGATGCCCGCGATGAGCGCTTCGATCTCGTTGCGCGGTTCGACGAAGCCCTCGCCCGCTTCGGGTCGTGCGCCCTCCGGTTCGGGCAGCGCGCGCCGGTCAACTTTTCCGTTCGCCGTCAGCGGCAAACTCTCAAGCCACACGAAGGCGGCCGGCAACATGTAGTCCGGCAATTTACTTCTCAGATAATCGTGCCAGTCTGCGAGACGCAACTGCCCCGCCGCCGGGTTTGCGGCGACGACGTAAGCCACCAAACGGCGCTCGCCGTGCGCGTCCTCGCGCATCATCACGACGCTCTCACGCACGCCTTCGTGCGCGTTCAAGGCCGCTTCGATCTCGCCGAGTTCGATGCGATAGCCGCGCAGTTTCACCTGATTGTCGCTGCGCCCCAGAAACTCGACCACGCCGTCGGCGCGAAAGCGCGCGAGGTCGCCCGTCTTGTAGAGACGCCCGCCGCCCTCCGTGCCGAAAGGATCGGGGATGAAACGCTCTGCGGTCAGTTCCGGTTGATTGAGATAACCGCGCGCGAGTCCGTCGCCGCCCGTGTAGAGTTCACCCGCGACGCCTACGGGCACGGGCTGCAAATATCTGTCGAGCACATAGACCCGCGTGTTCGCGATGGGGCGGCCGATGGGCACGGAGCCTTCGACGAACTCAGTCGCGCCCGTCATTCGGTGGCAACAGGTGAAGGTAGTGTTTTCGGTCGGGCCATAGCCGTTGATGAGCGTAGACCTGGGGGCTTCGCGCAGGAATTTTTCCACGTGCGCGGGCGACAGCACATCGCCCCCGGCCAGCAGTTGACGCACGGAGGTCAAGTCTTCCAAACGCTCGCCGACCATCAGGTGAAACAGTCCGGCCGTCAGCCACAGCGTCGTGATCTCGTGGCGTTTGAGCGCCGCGCCCAGTTCCGTCAGAGAGGGCGTCTGCGGCGGCATCACGCAGAGGCGCGCGCCGTTCAAGAGGCTCCCCCAAATCTCGAACGTCGAGGCATCGAACGAGAGCGGAGCTAATTGCAGAAACCTGTCGCCCGCATCGAACTCAACGAAATTGGTCTCTTTAACAAGACGCACCACGGCGCAGTGCGGGACGCTGACGCCTTTCGGCCGTCCCGTCGAGCCCGACGTATAACTGATGTAAGCCAGATTCTCCGGCCGCGCACTCGCGCGCAAATTGTCCTTATCGTGCCGCGCGATTTCCCCCCACTGACCGTCGAGGCGAACAACGCGACGCCCATCCGACACGGGCAGCGATTCGAGCAAACGCTCCTGCGTCAAGAGCACCGACGCACCTGCGTCTTCCAGCATGAAGGCGAGGCGCTCCTGCGGATACTGCGGATCGAGCGGCACATAAGCTCCGCCCGCCTTCAAGATGCCGAGCAAGCCGACGACCATCTCGATTGAACGTTCTACGCACAGGCCGACCAACGTCTCCGCGCCGACGCCGAGGCTTCGCAAGTGATGCGCCAGTTGATTCGCGCGCTCGTTCAGTTCAAGGTAACTCAATTCATCTGAGGCGAAATTGAGCGCGACGGCATCGGGCGTCTGCGCGGCCTGCTCCTCGAACAGTTCGTGGATCGCTTTGTCTTTCGGATAGTCGGTGCGGGAATTGTTGAAGTCGCCGAGCAAGCGTCGTCGCTCCTCTGGCGAGAGCATATCTATCTGCGAGATTTTGCGTTCGGGCGAATCCAGCATGATTCGCAACACCTGTCCGTAGTGCGCGGCGAAGGCTTCGATGGTTTCGCGTTTGTATAGATCGGCGTCGTACTCGATGAGGCCGTTGATGGCGTCCGCCGCTTGCGAGAAAATCACCGTGAGATCGGTTTGTAACTCGCGAAGGTTCTCCCGGTTGTTGATGTTGTCGAGGATCGCTACGACGCCGAAGCGGGGCGCGTGATTTTCTTCGCCCGCAATGTTCAGGTCTTCGAGGATTGATTCAAACGGATATTTCTGGTTTCGATAGGCATCGGAGAGCGTGCGCTTGACCTCTTGCAACAACTCTTTCGCCGTCGCCTCGCCGCCCGCGCGCGTGCGCAGCGCCAACACTTCGTTGAGCAGCGCGTCCTCTCGGTTTCGCTCGTGGATCGTCGTGCCGATGATCACGTCCTCTGCGTCGTTATATTTGGCGAGGCAAATCTTCAACGCCGTGAGCAGGAGCGCGAAGGTCACCGGCTCCTGTCGATTGGCGGCCTGCAACAACCTGCCCGCGTGTTCGGGGTTGATGTCGAGTTCAACGGTGGCGGTGCGTCCGCCCGGCGTGCCGGGTCGGCTGAAATCCGGGGGCAGCCCCAACAAGTTGAGATCGCCGGATAGTTTCCCCTGCCAGTACTCTTTTTCCCTTTCGAGATGCTGGCTGAGAAATCTTCTCCTTAATTTATTCATCTTCCACCTCTGACTCGTTGTTGTTGACGGCCGGTGCGGCTCGGCCGTGGGGGCGATGCTCCGAAGCGCGCCGGTTCAGCGACGCGAGGCGCGGCTGTTGCGATGCGTGAGGTCTACGGCGACGATGCGAAATTCGCTGGTGTAATGATTGCCTTCGCTGTCCGGCAGCCACGCCTGCCCGTGATCGGGGATCATTTCCGACAGCGTGATCAGCGATTTGGCGTGGTTGCTGCTCTCCGCGGCGCGGCGGATCGCGCGGCCAAATATGTTGACGTAGACGGGGCTGTCCATATCCAGATAAAAGGGTTTTCGTTCGACCTTCGTCTTGACGAACATGAAGCGCGGCAACTTGTGCTCAAGTCGCCAGCGGCGGGCGGCGAGAAAGCGCGCGGCCTCGTCCTTCTCATAAGCGAAGGCGAATTCCGCCGGAGTGAAACGCCACGATTCGCGGCAGACGACCAGCCGATCAATCGTCACGCGCGGCGTGTGCTTGCCGGGCGGCAACATGCCGAAGGTGTTGATGACATGGCTCGACAGTGATTCCGAGAACGCCTCGATGATGTCGAACCGCACCCGGTTGTCACGGTCGCGGACGATGAGGCCGTCGCTCGTCTCCGTGACGATGAGCGAGCCGATGGGCAACGCCTGCGCAGGCGGAACGCCGCATGAATCGTGCGTCACGAGCAGGCGGTAGTTCTTCGGCGAGACGTAATCGAAGCTGATGCGCCCGGACATCTCAGGCCAGTATCTCGGCAGGATGGGCACGAGACGCGGTTCGGGGAAGTCCGACTCGACGGCCTCGTGAATCTCCTCCTGGCGCGGGTGCTGCGGGACGAAGACGCTGCTGTTGATGTTATTGAACCCGACGTGTATCTCGCCCATCACCAATTCGTACTCGCCGCGCGCGACGGCTTCGGGGCTGGCGGCGGCGAGCATGATGTCGGGGCTGTGATTGCGTCCCGTAGACCAACCCGGATGCGGCGCGGCGAACGCGCGGCCGACCCGCCCTCTCAATTCTTCGCTCGTGTAGGCGACACGGTTCTCCCCGGCCGGGAGCGCGAGCGCCTCCGCCCACTTCTTCTGAAAATCTGGCACGACCGTATCGGCCACCCGCGTCCCGTCTTTGTAGAGAAACTGATCGGCCTTCATCCAGAACTCGGTCGCGCTCACTTCCTTCGAGCCGCCCCGTTTAACGAGTTCCGCATAGATGTTGGCGAAGGTCTTGCGATAACGCGCGGCCACCTCGTACGTCACCCAGCGCGCGCTCGACAGGAGCAACACGAGGGGCTGTTCCAGCGTGCGCAAAAGTTGTGGCCCGATGGTGAGTTCGATATCGCGGCGGCAATCTTCGTAGATGAGCGTGCGCGCGGCGTAGGTCTGTCCCGCGCCTCTGGTCGAAGCCGCGCCGGTCAGGCGGCTGAACTTCACCTCCAGTTCGTCGAGCGCACTGTCGAGGCGTTCCGGGTCGCCCGCGGCGGCGGCGACCGCATCGCGTGCGGCTTCCAGTTCGGAGAGGGCGGCGAGCGCCGATTCGCGTAGAGGCTCGTCTTCGATGCGTTCTAGCAGTCGTCGCAGCTTTCGCTCGCCGTGCCGGTCAACCGGGATTTCGAGCGTCCAAGCGATCACGCTCTTGGTCTTGAGAGATTCGAGTATCCGGTAAACGTCCGCCTCGCTCCCCAGTCCGAGCGTAGGGACGCGCATCAACTCAAGGGCTATGTCGCGCGCCGTGCGTTCGCCGTCGCACGCCTCCACGACCGCCGCTTCTCCCTCGGAGAGTTTGAGCAAACCGTTCCCCGGCAGGTTCACCACGCCGTCGCGAATGTCCAGAAACGGCATCCGGCGGGGAGCCAGCCAGGGCAGGCGCGCCTTGTCCGTCGCCAGCGAGGCGGCGAGCGCATCGATGCCCCACGATTCAAAATAAATGTTTCGCTTCGAGACCAGACTATCTCCCGGCTTGACCGACAGCGCTTCGCCACGCGAAGCAAACTCGCCCCACCCGACCGGCCCGAAGAAACCAATGGTGTCGTTCTTGACGCAGTAACGCTGCACGTAACTTGCCACCACCTCTTCGTGCTGACGCGCTTTCGAGCCGCGAATGGCATCGGCGGACGAAGCGGCATCTTTCCGCAGCAGCGGCTCGACAGCGCTACGCCACACGCGGCGGTTCTGCCAGATGACGGCCTCGTGAAATTGCCGGTCGCCGATCACTTCGCGGATGGCCTGCGAAATTTTATCCAGCCCCGCTTTGAACGCCCCCTCAAACTCCGCCCGCGCCGTCTCGACCCGGCCGGCCGCAGCATGCCAACGCTCGGTGAGCGCCTGCCGGTCGTCCACGCCTTCGGGCAGTTCGGGCGGTAAGCCCCGCTTGAGTTTCTTGCTCGCTTTATCCAGTTGGTCGAGCATCGCGCCTTCGGCGTTCGTACGCGCGTGGCTGATCGACTCCAGCGCCGCCGTCCCGGCGCGGCGCAATTCCGCTTCCGCTTCGACCACTGCATCAGCGGCGGCGGCACACTCAGAGGCCGAGAGACGAAGCACCCCGTTCGCGGGAAAGCCCGCGCCGCGCAGGGCGAAGGTGCGCCACACAGCCCACTCGCCGCCCGCGAGCGGCATGAGGTGCGGCGGCAGATTCGATTCAACTTGCTCCGTAGCGGAGAGGTCTGCAACCGTGGCTAGTCCGGCAGCAGCGAGTTTGTTGTCATTCATGTGAGTTATCAAAGAGCCGTCTGGCGAACATGTCAGATCAGTCGCCGCAGTCTTAATTTCGTTTCCGTCAACTTCCCGCCGCGCCCGATGCGCAGCCTATACTCAGTCCCCTCGGCCTGCGCGAAACCACGACGCAATCGTTCGAGCGTGAAGGCGGCGGCGGAGCGTCCGTTGACGGCTTCAATCGTATCGCCTTCGCGCAACCCGGCCGCGGCCGCCGGAGAACCTTCAATCACTTGAAAGACTTCGACGCCGCTCAGGTTCCGCCCCGCGGTGCGCAAGAGCAATCCGCTTTTGTCGTAGTCGTGCGGCTGGTCGAAATGCGCGTTCGGTTCGAGGATCATCTGGCGGCGCGAATAGTCGAAAATAACTTTGAAGCGGCGGAGTATCTCCGCGCCGATGATTCCGTCGAAGTCGCCGCCGGCCAACACGCCGCTCTCCGCACGCGAAAGCGCGACCACCGGAGACGCAATCGTATGATGACCGAGCCGCACGCTCCTGATGCGAGCCACGGCGAGACTGTACTCGCCGCCGACGCCGACCGCCTTCAGGAAATCCAGTTTCTTCGGCACGCTCGCCAGCAGGCCGTGCTCCGCGACGAAGGGAGTGTTCAAAGTGAGACCCGTGCGAAATCCCGTGTCCACCAGCAATGTGGACTCGACCGATTTTCCGTCCGGCAAGGCGAGCGTGGCGGAGACGAAGATGTGTCCCTTGTTGATCTCCAGAGGAATCCGCTCGCCCGCGCCCGCATAGTTGTAGGTCTGCGGGGCGTGCAGATTGATGCGCCCCGCGGCGTAGTCTATTTCGACGACGAAACGCTTGAAGAAGTCGTAGCCGAGCAAGCCGTCAACCCTGCGTCCCTCGTAGCGCGCGATGGAGTCGCTGACCGGCAGGACGGTCACGCTCTGTTCTTTAAATTCAACGCCCGGCAAACTTATCTTCACCGCCGACCCGACGGCGATGTTGACCGAACGCTCGCCCGCGCCCCTGACGGCCGAGATGTCGCTCAGGTTCAGGCCGAGCGTCTTCACCTGTTCTTCGTCCACCACGTTGAAGGCCGCGCCGCTGTCGAGTATGAACCAGCGGGAGGCTATGTCGTTGACCGTGGCTGAGAGGTAAATCTTGTTGGCGTTGCTTTCGTAAGGAATGCCGGGCGCGCTCGTGCCAGAGGTGAAGCGAAAGGACGCGGGCGTTTGTCCCGCGCTCTCCGCTGCCGCCGTCGCGCTGCCCGTGTCCACTGCGGCGTTGGCCGTGGGCTTCGTCAGTTCGGGCTGTGCGAGGTTAGTCACAGGCGTACATCCCGCTTTCAAGAGCAACAGGAAAGCTATCGCGCCGAACAGGCTCTTCCACACTGGCATATTCCTACCCAAAGCTGCACCGCCCCATAAACTCGAAACCACATCGCCGGGCAAGCCGCTCGCGCTCGGCTACGACTTGTCACCCTGCCGCGCTCGCTCTTCCATTTCCTTGCGCAGACTCAGGGGGCGCATGTCCGTCCAGACCTCTCTGATGTAGGCGAGGCACTCTTCCTTCTTGCCCGACTTGCCCGCATCCGTCCAGCCGAGCGCGTTCTCGCGGTCGGCCGGCCAGATGGAATATTGCTCCTCGTGGTTCACCACCACTTTGTAGGTCGTGTTGTCTTCGCGCTCGTCTCTGCTCATAAAGAAGTCTCCCAGTCGTTGCTTTCCGAAAAGTTCGTTTCAAATTCGTTGATGTCGCGCGAGCCGCCGAGCAGCGCACGCTCCTCTTCGAGCAGCATGTCGAGTTCGCCGAGTTTCGCATCGGGGTCGGCCGCCACGCTCTGCAACAGGCGTGCGAAGTGCCGGAGCATGTATTTGATCGTGCTGCTGCCGAAGAGGTCTGAACTGTAGACGAGCCGCGCCCGCAGACGATCCTGCTCCTCGTTAAGTTGCAGGAACAGATCAAACTTTGAAGTCTGCGTTTCGAGCTTCTCCGGGCTTAACCTGACGCCGCCCGACTCGATCACCTCGTTCGGCTCGTTCTCCAAACTGAACACGACCTGAAAGAGCGGGTGGTGGCTGAGGCTGCGTTCCGGGTGCAACTCCTCGACCAACTTCTCGAAAGGCACTTCCTGATGCGCGTATGCGCCCAGACAAGCCTCGCGCACCTGTCCGAGAAACTGTCGGAAACTCAGTCCGGCTTCCGGCCGCGTGCGCAGGACGAGCGTGTTCACGAAGAGGCCGATCAAGCCTTCGACTTCCAGACGGTTGCGGTTGGCGACGGGCGTGCCGACGAGGATGTCATCCTGTCCGCTATAGCGCGAGAGCAGCACGTTGAAGGCGGCGAGCAGAGTCATAAAGAGCGTCGCACCCTCTGCGCGGCTGAGTTGCTTGAGGCGCGCTGTGAGTTCCGCGTCGATCTCGAAACGCTCTGTGTCGCCGCGGAAGGTCTGCAACGGAGGGCGTGGCGCGTCCGTCGGCAATTCCAGCACGACGGGTGCGCCCGCCAGTTGCTGCTTCCAGTAAGCGAGCTGCGCGTCGAGCACTGCGCCGCTCAACATCCCACGCTGCCATGCGGCGTAATCGGCATACTGGATGTGTAACTCCGGCAGTTGCGGCTCCGCGTTTCGGCCGAACGCCTCGTAGCACGCAGCCACTTCGCGCATCAGGACGTTCATAGACCAACCGTCGGTGATGAGATGATGCATCGTGACGAGGAGCAGGTGTTCGCGCGCGGACAGGCGGAGCACCTTCGCCCGAAGCAGCGGGGCGGTCGAGAGATCGAAGCCCCTTCGCGCCTCTTCGGTCGCCATGCGCCGCGCCTCCCGCTCGCGCTCTTCGTCGCTCAGCCCGGAGAGGTCTATCAACTCCATACGGCACTCGACGCTCGCATCAACGAATTGCAGCATCTCGCCTTCGACCGCCTCGAACCTCGTGCGCAACGTCTCGTGTCGCACGACGACGGCAGCAAGGCTTCGCTCCAGCGTCGCCGGGTCGAGTTCGCCCGCAATGCGGTAGGCGACCGGCACATTGTAGATGGGGCTGCCCGGCGCGAGTTGCTCCATGAAGTAGAGCCGTTCCTGCGCGAATGAAAGTGGCACGCCCGCCTCACGCGCCACGGGCTGAATGCTTGAGTCGCCCGCTCCCTCGTGGTCGCTTCCGCCGATGGCCGCCGCGATGCCGAGCGCGAGCGAGGCCACCGTCGGCCTCTCGAACAACGCGCGCACGCCGAGTTCGACCTTGAAGGTCTGCCTGATTCGGCTGACTACGCGCGTCGCCAACAGCGAGTGCCCGCCGAGGTCGAAAAAGTTGTCGAAGACGCCGACCCGTTGCAGGCCGAGCACCTCTTCCCAGATGCGCGCCAGCAGTTCCTCAAGGCCGTCGCGCGCGCCTACGTAGTTCTCGTCCGGGTCGGCGCTCAGACTTTCGGGCGCGGGCAGCGCGGCGCGATCAACTTTCCCGTTCGGCGTCAGCGGCAACTCGTCCAGCACGACGTAAGCGGCGGGCAACATGTAGGCGGGCAGTTTCTGTTTGAGATAACTGCGCAACTCCGCCGGGTTAAGTTCGTTCGATTCCGCGCCGACAACGTAGGCCACGACACGCTTGCCGCCGTCCGTCTCGTCGCGCGCGACGGCGACCGCATCTTTCACGGCCGGGTGGCGGCCGAGCACCGCTTCGATCTCTCCCAACTCGACGCGGAAACCGCGTATCTTGAGTTGATTATCCTTGCGCCCGATAAACTCTACGATACCGTCCGCGCGATAGCGCGCCAGATCGCCGCTCTGGTAGAGACGCGCGCCCGGCTCCGCGCTGAACGGGTGCGGGATGAAACGCTCGGCCGTCAATTCCGGTTGATTGAGATAACCGTCGGCCAATCCGTCGCCGCCGATGTAGAGGCTGCCGACGACGCCGACGGGGACGGGTTGCAGGCGACCGTCGAGCAGGTAAATTTGCGTGTTGGCGATGGGGCGACCGATAGGCACGGTGGAGTTGACATCGGCGGCGTCGGTCATCGGGTGACAGCAGGTGAAGGTGGTATTTTCGGTCGGGCCGTAACCGTTGATCAGTTTATTGCCGCGCGCCGCGCGCAGAAATTTTTGCACGTGCGGCACGGAGAGCACGTCGCCGCCCGCGAGCAACTGGCGCACTGATGTCACGTCTTCGAGCCGGTGCTCGATCATCTGGTGAAAGAGTCCGGCGGTGAGCCAGAGCGTCGTCACGCCGTGCTCGCGGATGGTCTGCCCGAGTTCTTCGAGCGAAGCCATGGCCTGCGGCATGAGCACGAGGCGCGCGCCGTTCAGGAGGCTGCCCCAAATCTCAAGCGTGGAGGCGTCGAACGAGATCGGCGCAAACTGTAAGAAGACCTCTTCGGGATTGAGATCGACGTAATTCGTTTCGCGCACCAGACGCACCACTGCGCGATGCGGGACAGAGACGCCTTTGGGCGTGCCGGTCGAGCCGGAGGTGTACATCACGTAAGCCGTGTCGCGCGGGTTGGAGGGAAGCGCGGGATTGTGCGCCGGTTGCCGCGCCACCTCTTCCCAATCCGTGTCCAGATAAATAATTTGTGCGGCGGGGAGCGGGAAGCGTCCTGCGAACTGCCGCTCGGTAATCAAGACCTCTGCGCGTATGTCGCCCAACATGAAGGCGAGGCGTTCGGGCGGATAACTCGCGTCGAGCGGGACGTATGCGCCGCCCGCCTTGATATTTCCCAGAATCCCGACCAGCATGCGCGTCGCGCGTTCGAGACACAAACCGACGAGCGTGCCGCGCCCGACACCGCGCGCCATAAGATAATGGGCAAGTTGATTCGCGCTCGCGTTCAGTTCGGCGTAGGTCAAACGCTCATCGCCAAACGTGACGGCCACGCGGTCGGGCATCTGTGCGGCCTGCTCATCGAACAGTTCGTGGATCGAGCGGTCGCGCGGGTAGTCAGTCCACGTACGGTTCCACACAGACACCACGCGCTCCAACTCCCCGGCCGTCATCAGCGGAATCTCCGAGATGCGCCGCTCAAGATTCGACGGGATGGCCGCCAGCAAAGTTTGAAAATGGCCGGCCAGCCGCTCGATGGTTTCAGGGTCGAAGAGATCGGTGTTGTACTCGAAGCGGAAAACGAGTTGCCCGCCCTGTTCGGTGATGATGAGCGTCAGGTCGAACTTCGCCGTCTCGTTGCTGACCTCCAAAGGCTCTACGCGCAGGCTCGACAACTCCAGCGGCTGGATCAGCGAATTTTGCAGCACGAACATCACCTGAAACAGCGGGTGGCGGCTCAAGTCGCGCTCGACGTGCAGCTCTTCAACCAACTTCTCGAAGGGCAACTCCTGATGCGCGTGCGCGCCGAGCGCGGCCTCTCTGACGCGCTTCAACAATTCCCTGAAGGTCGGGTCGCCGCCGAGGTTCGTGCGCATGACGAGCGTGTTGGCGAAGAACCCGATCAGCCCTTCGAGTTCGCGTCGGCCGCGGTTGGCGATGGGCGTGCCGACGAGCACATCATCGCGCCCGACGGTGCGCTGGAGCAGCGTGTTGAAGGCGGCGAGCAGCGTCATGAAGAGCGTCGCGCCCTCTTTGCGCGACACCTGTTTGAGTTGCGCCGTCAGTTCCGTTCCGGCTTCGAGTCGGAGCACCGCGCCGTTGTAACTCTGCGCCGCGGGGCGCGGGCGATCCGTGGGCAACTCGAAGGACTCCGGCGCGTTCGCCAACTGCCGCTTCCAGTAGGCCAGTTGTTTCTCGAACTCCTCGCCCCGCAACCACTCTTTCTGCCAGACGGCGAAATCCGCGTACTGCACCGGCAACTCCAGCAGTTGCGGCTGTGCGCCCGCGCTGTACGCTTCGTAACAGGCGGCCAGTTCGCGTATGAAGATGCCGATTGACCAGCCGTCTGTGACGATGTGATGCATGTTGACGAGCAGGACGTGGTCGTCTTCTGCGAGCCGTAGAACTTTCGCGCTGAGGAGCGCGCCCTGCTCAAGACCGAAAGACTTTTGCCCGTCCTCTCTGATCAATTCCAGCATCCGCCGTTCTCTCAAATTGTCGGGAACGTCCGCGATGTCCTCGACCGCCACGGAGAAGCGTTCGCCGGTGAGAATGATCTGTATGGGTTCGGCGTCAGCGGCGGCGGAAAATCTCGTGCGCAGGATTTCGTGCCGCCGCACGATCTCGGTCAGGCTGTCCTCCAACACCTTGAGATCGAGCGTCCCCTTGAGGCGGAAGACGGCGGGGCGGTTGTAGGCCGGGTTGCCGGAATCCAACTGGTCTAGAAACCATGCGCGCCGCTGCGCGGACGAGAGCGGCGCGGTCTCGCGCATCTCCCGTCGCGGGATGGCCGTGTCTTTGGCCGCAGTCTGCTTCAACCCCTTGAGCTTCTCTTGCAGCAGCGCGAGTTGAGCAGGCGACAGACCGGCGATTTGATCCTGAAAGTTACTCATTGAACGTTTCCCGCGACGGCACGCGCGCCGCCGCGTCGCATATTAGCGCGTGCGTGAGAGAGGAGATCGATCATCTGCCGTCGAGAACTTGTGCTTCCGAACTTTTGCGTGTGAACTTTTGCGCCTGAAAGTTTTGCCTGAAGCTCCGGAGGCTTATTCTGTCATCGCGTTGGCGAGAACCTGTGTCAGCCGGTGTGCCGGGTTGGCTCGAAGTTCGACAAAGTCGTTTCTGAATTGCGCCACCGCCTGCGCCGCCTCGTCCGTATACACCTCGCCTTCGCACACGCGCAGAATCGGCACGCGGTTCTCGCTTTCGGCGAGCACATTGCTGAAGATCGGGGCGATCTCGTAGAACAAATTAACGAAGTCTTGCCAGACCGTCATGCCGCGTCGCATCTTCTGCTCGTAATCGAGGAAGCTGGCTTCGCTGAGATCGTCTGCGTCGAAGGCGTCCTTGATCGCCTCAGAGGCGAACTTGGCCGAGTGGAGGGCGTCGCCGATGCCGGACGAAAAAATCGGATCGACGAAGAAGGCGGCGTCGCCCATCATCAGCCAGCCGTCGCCGATGAAACGCTCCATCCCGTAACAGTAGTTGCCGTCCATGCGCAGTTCGCGCTGGCGGCTCGCGCCGCGCATGCGCTCGGCCAGCGTCGGGTTCAAGTTAATCGTCCACTCGAAGAATTGCTCCACGCTTTCGCCCGACTTCACGTGATGATCGCGCCCCGAGACGATGCCGACCGAAGTGATCTCGTCTGTGATCGGAATCTGCCACGCCCAGCCATGCTTGACCGGCAAAAGATGCAGGTGCGTGTTGTTCGCCGTCGCCCCGTCGCCGCGCCCGACGCCCGTGAACCAGCTATGCACGGCGAACTGCGGAAAGTCCGTGAGCGGCTTCACGGAATTAAGCTGCCGGCCGAGCAAGCCCCGCCGCCCGGAGGCGTCAACGATCAGCCGCGCGTTCAAGTTGAAGCGCGAGCCGCCGAGTTTGACCGTCGCGCCGTTGGCCTGACCAGCGCGGTTGAAGTTGACGCGATCAACTTCTGCGCCGGAAAACACGCGCGAACCGTGCTCGCGCGCGAAGCGCAGCAACAACTCGTCGAACCGGCCGCGATCAACCTGAAAGGCGTAGCCCTTTGGCTGAAGCTCCTCGAACTTCATGTCAACCTGTTCCCGCTCGAACCACGTCGTCCAAGAGACGCCATGCTTGACGATGAACCGCTCGCGCTCCATGATCGGAAGAAAGCCTATCTCTTCGAGAATGCCCGTGGTCGAGAACGACAACGACTCGCCGACGTGCGCGCGCGGGTGGTGCGCCTTGTCAACGATGAGATGGTCAATCCCCGCGCGTCCCAGATAGGTTCCGAGCACCGAACCGGCGGGGCCGCCGCCGATGATGATCACGTCCGCGTCGAGCTTCCGAGAGCGCAGCGGGCTGTTCACCGCGCGTGTGCCCTGAGCGGGTTCGGCCGCTGCCGCCACCATCTCGCCGCTCGCGGCCGTGGCTGCCGCATCGGAAGCGGTCGTTGTCGTTTCGCTGTGCCCGATGCCCATCACCTCGAAGATTTCATCGCGGATGCTCAGATACTCAGGCGCATCCAGATCGCGCGGCCGCGGGAGTTTGACATCGATGATGGTGCTGATGGTCGCCGGCCGCTTGCTCATCACGACCACGCGGTCTGAGAGTTGGACGGCCTCCTCAACGTCGTGTGTCACAAAGAGGACGGTCTTGCGCTCGCGCTGCCAAATTTCGACCAGATCGGCGCGCATCTTGAGGCGCGTCAGGAAGTCGAGCGCGCCGAAGGGTTCGTCCATGTAGAGGATGTCCGGGTCGGCGGCGAGGGCGCGCGCGATTTCGACGCGCTGTTTCATCCCGCCGGAGAGTTCGCGCGGGTATGATTTCTCAAAGCCCTTCAACCCGACCATCTCCACGTAATGCGACACGATGCGTTCGCGTTCCTCTGCCGACTTGTCGAGCAGCCCGAACCCGATATTCTCCTTCACCGTCAGCCACGGGAAGACGCCGTTTTCCTGAAAGATGAAGACGCGCCGCAAGTCCGGCCCAGTGACCGGCGCATCGTCCACCAGCACCTTCCCGCGCGAGGCACGGAGGAAGCCGCCGATGATGTTGAGCAGAGTGGATTTGCCGCAACCGGAGGGGCCGACGATGCAGACGAACTCGCCATCGT
>DASVPS010000075.1:0-9135 GCA_036389555.1 Pyrinomonadaceae bacterium | reverse complement strand
TGATGAGACATTTGTAGCTCATGAGGTGCTGGTCAACCGTCCAGGACATCCTGATCATCTGCGAGCCCAGCCGACAAATCCTGCGCGGTTTCAGCCGCTTCTTATATTTGCCTTCCTGCGGCCGCCGGATCGGGTGGAGCGCGCCGTAGACGTGTTTGAACCAATGCTTGCGGATGTTGAAGATCAATCTGATGAAGCGTTCTTTGTTCGCCAGCCGCACGCCGACGTGGAAGAGGTCTGTATCGGTCGTGATCCAGAGTTTGTGAAAGTGGTCTTCGAGCAGGGCGAACACGTCGGTCTGCGCCCCGGCATGATACTTGAAGACCGGCATCAGGTGGCCGATGGTGAAACTGCCATGCTCGTTACTGGTCTTGCCGCCAAAGGTGTAGGGCTGGAAATAGGCCGTGTCGTCGATGATTGCCAGCCAGCAGTTGGGATTGTGCGCGTAGAATCTGACGGCATCTTTGAGCGACTCTACTGCGACCAGCCGGTTGTAAGCGGCTTTAAAATCGGTGAACAGTTGATGCCTGAAGTAGGGATGTTCCTCAAGCGGCTTCTCAGGGTCGTGGCGGTCGGCCTTAAGGTACTCCTGAAAAGCCTGATTGGTGCTTTCGAGAAAAGTGCGGAAGACCGCCGGGCTGCTGATGGCGTCGAGCAGCAGAAGCCTGACCTGCAACGTCCGCTTTTTGTCAATCGGCACCTGGCTCTTCGCGGCCAGTGTCTCTAACAGTTCGCTGAGCTGGACGGACTTGGAGAGTCCCACGCCGGAGAGCCATATTCTTCTCTTAGCGTTGTTGATGTCGGCGCGCAGATCGCGGAAAACCTGATCGTTGCGGAAAGGGTAGATGTTGACGAGACCGGTCTGGCGTCCCGGTTTTCGGAGATCGGGGTTGCGCAAGGTTTTCGGCACGTCTATGTTCAGCCCGTTGGGGACGTGCTGTTCGTCAACGTATTGATAGACCGTGACCGGCTCGTCGTGTTTGACGGTCGTCTGAAATTCCCTGAATGATGCAGGCGGGTAAGCCGCGTGGTTTTTGAGCAAGGAATGGATCGTTTGGCTAACCATGATCTGGTTGCCGTCGGCCAGCCCCATGATGCGCTGGGTCATGTTGATGCCCGCGCCGGCCATGTTGCGCGTCCCGTTGATGTCTATGACCTCGATGTCGTTGTTGGCGTCGATGCCGGTGCGCAGGGCGAATGCGGGCGTGGAGGCTGCGGGCGATTGGGTGCGGTCATGTAGTTGCCTGATGATGTGCAGCGCCAACTGCATGTAAACATCGAAGTCCATCCGCTCGTTAGCCTGTAGCGAGATGCAGATGCCGTCGCCGGTCGGGAGCAGAATTTTCTTGTCGTCCGGGATGTCGCGCCGCCGCTCCAACGCCGCGCGCACCACGGCGTTCAATTCCTTGACGATGTCGGCCTGCGCGCCCACGTCGCGCAGGGAGAAATCAACCACATCGAGGAACACGTAGATCGTGAAGGTGGGGTTCGGTTTGGGCATCTAGAAGTAACCTTTCTACTAACGACAAGGGAGTTTGCTGTTCCCGTCGCTATGAGATAGAACGACCACGCTGCGTGGGGGAGGGGCGGCGCAAGATGTCTTTGGGCTGTAAGGAAATTGGAACGACGCGCCTGTGAGCGCGCCGTAATAGCAAACGTTTCGAGTCGTTATTCAACACTATTTCCGGCACTCCGTCCAGCGAAAATGGAAAAATCACCCAAAATGTAACGCCGCCTGTTAACGTTCGCCGCAAGAGCCGCGTCTTACCAACCGAACGCGCACACGCTTTGGTTCGAGCGAGTCGAAAGCGTCGAGTGAGGTCATGGTTGAATGTATGAAATAGAGGCGACGGGCGGCATGCTCCACGTGATCGGAACGGATATGTCCGTTGAAGCCTCCTCCCCCAGCATTGAGATTTCCCCGGACGCCGCGCTCGTCGCGGCGGTGCGGGCGGGCGACCGCGACGCCTTCGGGCGGCTCTACGATGCCTATTCGCGCATGGTACACGGCATCCTGCTGGCGCGCGTGCCTTACGGCGAGGTGGACGATCTCGTGCAGGACGTGTTTCTGGTGGCGCTCAGGAAGATCGACGCGCTGCGCGATGCGGCCGCCTTCGGCCCCTGGCTCGCCATGATCACGCGCAACCGCGCGATGGACTTTCATCGCCGCTCGCGCGACACGACCGAACTGACCGACGACATGGCGACGACGACGAACGCCGCCGCGCCCGAAGCCGAGGCGACCGAAGTGTTGAACCTGATCCGGCAACTGCCGGAAGCCTACCGAGAGCCTTTGATACTGCGTTTCGTCGAAGGCATGACGGGGCCGGAGATCGCAGAGCGCACGGGACTCGCGCCCGCTTCGGTGAGGGTCAACATCCATCGCGGGATGAAATTGTTGCGCGAGCGTTTGGGCGGGACGAAGTTTGTGAGGGAGCATTAAAGCTATGAGCGATTACCTGTGGGACAAGACCGGCGAACCCGAAGAGGACGTGGCGCAACTCGAAAATCTGCTCGGCGCGCTGAAGTACAAGCAGCGCCCGCTGGAAATTCCGGCGGATGCCATGCCGACCGTCGAAGCCGCCGCAACCGCGCGCCCCGTGAACATCTTTTCACGCCCGCGCTTAGCCCTCGCCGCCTCGCTCCTCCTGACGTTGCTTGCGGGAGCATGGTTGATCACTCGTCAGGATGAGCCGCAGAAGAATCAACTGGCGGAAGCCGGACAGGGAAGAGCGTCGAGCGGGAGCGGGCAGACGGGGGCGGCAGTTGTGCCGGACGCCGCGACTGTTGAAAAGGGCGCGGGCGGCAACGTCGAACAATCGAAGCTGCCGGAAGACAAGGTCGTCGTGTTGAAGACATCCAACGCCGGACTCCGGCGCGCGTCTCGGCCGCCGGTCGCGAAGCGACACAAGTTACTGCCGCGCGTGGAAGAGAACATGCCCGCGCCGCGTGAGGAAGTCGCCCTTGGGGGCGCGATGCGTTGGCAGGTCGAGCAGCCTTTGACCCCGCAGCAGCGGGAGGCGACCGAGCAATTGATGCTCGCGCTCAGGCTGGCGAGCGCGAAGCTCAACTACGCGCAAAGAGAGATGCAGGAGATCGGCCGCGCCGGACGATAGCGCGCGCCAGGCAGAAGATTACAGTGCAGGCAGAACGGAGCAATTATTATGAGAACGAAACTTAATTCATGGCTGAAACTTTTATGCCTCGGCGTCGCGCTCGTCGCGACGGGAGCGACCACGGCGCGGGCGCAGCAGCCGCAGGGTGCGCCCCGTTTGCAACTCGACAACGAAGCGTCGCTCGCGCAGAAAGCCAGCGAGATGATTGACGTCAACCTCGACGAGAATTTGCTGCGCATCATCCCGAAGAAGATCACCACAAAGACCGACGACGGCAAAACGATAGATGTCGGCTCGATTATCGCCGGGCTGAGAGGCGTCTACGTGCGCAGCTACGGCTTCACGAACGAGGGCGAATACGGAGAGGCCAATCTTGCCGGAGTACGCGCGCAACTTCGCGCGCCGGGTTGGGCGCGGCTCGTCAACATCATCAAGAAGAAGGCCGGCGACAACACACACGTAGAGGTCTACATGATGACTTCCACCGGGCGCATTGACGGCATCGCCATCCTCGCGCTCGAACCGAGGCGGCTGACGTTCGTTAACATCGTCGGCTCGATTGATCTCGAAAAGCTGAGCCAGCTCGAAGGCCAGTTCGGCATCCCCGAACTCGGCATCGGCGGCGACGACAAAGACAACAAGCCCACGAAGAAACAGTAAGGGGAGGGAAACATGATGCGCCGGACATTCATCCCGCTCCTGCTGCTCGCCGTCTTCAGCGCGTCGCTCGCGTTGCCCGCCGCTGCCGCGACTGCGACTACAAAGGGTGCGGAGTATAGCGCCGTAGTCAAACTCATCGAGTCGCATTATCGCGTCAAGCATCGCGGCATCCCCTTCGTCGCCAACCTCGGCGTGAAGACCGCGAAAGTCGTCTCTAAAGATGCGCGGCGCGTGCTTCGCTTCGGCACCTTCAAACTCGCGATCTTCGAGGATCAGGATTTTTCGGGGCGCGACTCCGGCACAGACATCCGCGTCGCCCTGCGCCGGACGCTCGAACCGGAATGGCACCCGCTCGTCGCTGTGCGGCTCGAAGAGGAAGGGCAGACTTACACCTACACGAAGGCGGACGGCGACAAGTTCAAAGTGCTCGTCGTCGTCATTGGGCAGCGCGATGCGACCGTGCTGCAAGTCAACCTCAACCCGGAAGAGTTCGCGAAGCTCCTGTTGAATCCCGAACGGGAGAGCCACGAACTGACGAACGAAGCGACGAGCGTAGAGCAGGAGTAAGTTCCTTGACGGGTAAGCGATTCTCCGATCCGCTCGACTCGAACGCGAACATTCACCGCCAGCTATTTCAGACACCGACTAGCCGACGATTCCGATACGGAGTATTAAACCCAATGAGCAGCCGACACTTTTTCTCACGCATCCTCAGAAACGGAACTTCACTCGCGCTCGCGCTGTTGCTCTTGTTCGGCGGCGCATCGTTCGCCGCGGCGCAAGGCACGGCGCAGGAGGACGAGGTGGTGAAAGTCAGGACGCGCGTCGTCTTTCTCGATGCGCTCGTGACGGACAAGAAGACGAAGTCGTTCGCCTCCGGTCTCACGGCTGAGAACTTCGAGGTGCTCGCCGACGGCAGTCCGCGCCCCGTCTCCTATTTCACGCGCGAAGGCGACAAGAACCGTCGCCCGCTCGCGCTCGCGCTCGTCTTTGACCTCGAACGGCTCGGCGCGGGGCGTTACATGCGCCGCACCGAAATCCTCGAAGCGATGGCGGCGGAACTCTCGAAACTTCCGCCCGAAGATGAAGTGGCCGTCGTCGTGCTCGACCCGAACGGCGTCGAAGACCGGCGCGAATGGCTGACGCCTTTCACGCGCAATCGCGCGCAGGTGGCCTCGGCGATGGCTATCGTCCCGACGCTCGTCGGCGAAGGCGCGGGCGGTGATGGCGGCAGTGATGAAGGCGCAGCCGCACAGGAAGCAGCCGAACGCCGGTCGCAAGCTGCGGGCGCGAATGGCGCAACGCAAACGCCCGTCGAACCTACTGCGCAAGCGCCCGCCGCGCCGACGGCCGAGAGCGGCGCGGGTGTGGCGACAGAGAAAGAGCAGCCCGCGAAAGAGAAAGAGAAAGAGAAGGGCGAGAAGGGGACTTCGATCACAATCGGGACGGGCGGCGTGAAGGTCGAGTCGGGCGGCGAGCGGGACAAGAGCGTGGACGAACAGGCCGAAGGGGTCGAAGTTGATTACATCAAGGACAAGAAGGGCAACACTGTGAAGCGCATCGCCAAACCCGACGGCACGCTCATCATCGAACGCCGGAACAAGGACGGCTCGACCACGAGCGACTATCAAACGCCGTTCGATCTCGCGGCGGCGGCACTGGAGATCACGAAGCGCGTCGCGGCGGAGCGTCCCAACTCGCAGCCCGCGCTCATCTACATCACGGACGGCATCGCGCCCGTCTTCTACACGCAGAGGGATTACGTCGAGTCGAAGCTGTTGAAGTCGAACGTCATCTTCAGCGCGCTCGTGACGGACATGAAGACGGGCTTCAAGTTTGCGATGCCGCTTTTGAAACCGCTCGGCAATCTGGCGGGCATCAGCATTTCCGGGAGCGCGCAGCATCTGGCGAAGGCGACGGGCGGCGAGACGGTGCGCGTGCGCCGCCCGGCCGACTATGCCAACGGGCTGAGCCGGATCGTCGGCAATCTCAACTCGCGCTACAGCCTCGGCTTCACGCTCGCCGAAACCGAACGCGACGACGGCCAGATGCACCCGCTCGAAGTGCGCGTACGCGCGCGCGACGCCAAAGGCAAAGAACGCAAACTCGAAGTGAAGGCGCGACGTGGTTACTACATGCCGACGGACGCGAAGCAAAAGTCTGCGGAGGCCGCCAAGCAAACGGACGCGGGCGAAGCGACGCCGAAGTGAGCGGGTGAAGAACTGAGAAGCCGTTAGGCAGGAAGTCCCGCAGGGACGATTGAAAATAGCCCGGCACTTCAGTGCCGGGTGCTAAGTTAAAAAAAGTGATTGAGTCCCGCAGGGACGATTGAACTTTCAATCGTCCCTGCGGGACTCAGCTAAATATCATTCTCGTCGCTCCCGGCCATAAATGACCGGGCTATTTTCAATCGTCCCTGCGGGACTTCTCGGAGTTTTCGCTCGGAGGCGCATCATGAGAGACGCATTCAAGTTAATCGCCGCCGTTGCGTGTTGCCTGTGGGTGCTCGTTCCCCACGCACGCGCGCAGACGGCGGGAGCGTTGGCGGCGAATGCGCAAAGCTCCGGCAGCGCGACCGGCGGCGTCGAGGCTTTGACTCCGTTCGTCTCGAAGTGGAAATTCAAGACGGGCGGCAGCGTTTATTCGACGCCCGCGATTGCCTCAGGCGTCGCTTATTTCGGCAGTTACGATTATTACTTCTACGCGATAGACAGCGCGACGGGGCGGGAGTTGTGGAAGTACAAGACGGGCGGGCGCATACTCGGCTCGCCCGCGCTCTCCGGTGGTCAGGTCTACTTCGGCAGCCAGGACACGCGGCTCTACGCGCTCGACGCCGCGACGGGGAAAGAGCGTTGGAAGTTCAAAGCCGAGTATGCGGTGAACTCGACGCCCGTGGTGCGTGGCGGGATAGTTTACTGCGCGGGGACGGTCGGCCTGCTCTACGCCGTTGACGCGCAGACGGGGCGCGAGGTGTGGCGATTCAGCGCGGAGGCGGGCGCGCCCACCGCGCCGCTCGTCATGGGCGGCACGCTCTACGTGGGGAGCGGGCGCGGCCTGCACGCCGTTGATGCCGCCACGGGTCAGAAGAAATGGACGGCCAGGACTTCGCGCCCCGTCGTCTCCACGCCCGTCTCCGGCGGCGCGCTTGTTTACTTCACGAGCCTCGACAATCAACTCCACGCGGTTGACGCCGCGACCGGAGAAAGGAAGTGGACTTTCAACACGCAAGGCGGCCTGCCCTTCTCGCCCGCGCTCGCCGACGGCCACGTCTACTTCGGCGGCATCGACGGAAACCTCTACGCGGTTGACGCCGCGACGGGACAATTGCGCTGGAAGTTTGCCGCCGAGGAGGGCATCACTTCCGCCCCGGCCGTCTCCGGCGCACTCGTACACTTCGGCAGCCTCAAAGGTCTCTACACGCTCGACGCCGCGACCGGGCAACTCAGATCGTCTTTCAAGACCGAACGCATCGTCACCTCGACGCCCGTCGTCTCCGGCGGCCTCATCTACTTCGGCGGCTGGGACGGCCACCTCTACGCCGTTCAATGAACGCGCCCCGATGGCTTCAACACGGGTCATTCGCAAACGCAGAAATAGAGCGCGCGGAGCGGGCATAACGGAGGGGCGCGGAGAAGATCACTTCAAACGGTTGAACTCTCTCGTGACCACCACGTGTCCTCAAAGTGCCTGCAAGGGTCTGCGGCTCTGGTCTGGTGTCTCGTATCGAGTAGATCGTCTTAACTTCGACAGACCCTAAAATATTATGGGATGGTTTTTCAGGCTGCGAACCAGCAGCCAGATGATCACGACGAGCGCGGTGGGGATGATCACGTCGAGCGAGGCGAGCGTCGTCGCCGCCAGTACGTCAGCGCGTCTGAGCGAGTATCGGCCGCGCCACCAGCCCGCGAGGACGACGGACAACACGTAGATTCCCGTCGCCACCGCGCCCGCCAGAATCAACACGCAGGTCAGGGGCGAAGCCGTGTCCGCCGCCGACGGCCGCGTCCAGAAGCCGTACAACATCCACGCAATCAACGCGAGCGGCACGGCCGCCAGCACCACCCACATCCGGTTCATCTCGTTTTATCTCCTTACAGTTTTCGCGCCCGCCCGGTCGTCTTTCAAAGACGTTGACAGCTTAAACGTCGCCATCCTCTGCGCGCCCGGCGGCGTATGACACTTCTTCGTTTGTCACATGCGGCGGGCAAAAAAATCTCCGCGTTGACACCCGGAAAGACGCGCCTGTATCATCCGGTGCAGTTTTCTTTCGCGCGTTTTCGAGCCTGACTTTGCCGGAAGAATATTGCCGGAGAAGTGTCCGCGCGCGTGCGTCCGGCGTTTGGCGCATGCGTGGTCGCTTCCCCTGAGCGTGTGTGGCTGATGGAGAAACTTACCGTCCGACGCATCGGCGTGCTCGTCAAACCGCATCACCCGGAGGCGGTCGCAACCATCTGTCGCCTGCTCGAATGGCTCACGCCGCGCGGCATCGCGCTCGTCATCGGCCCGCGCGTCGAACGCGGCGAGATCGAACGCGAGACGGGCTGCACCGTCGAGACGATGGAGCACGAGGAACTCGCCGCCAGCGTAGACCTCATCGTCGTGCTCGGCGGCGACGGCACGATGATCGCCACCGCGCGCCTGCTGGACAATCGCGACGTGCCCGTCGTCGGCGTCAACTACGGCACGCTCGGCTATCTGACCGAAGTGCGCGTCGAAGAGATGACGGACGCGCTCGACGCAATCGTCGCCGGCAACTATCACCTCGACCGCCGCGTCATGCTCGCCGCCGAACTCCACCGCGGCGAGGAGAAACTGCTGCGCAACCGCGTCCTGAACGACGTGGTGATCAGCAAGTCGGCGCTGGCGCGCATCATCGAGATCGAGACCTGGTTCGACGGGCAACTCGTCAACTGCTTCCGCGCCGACGGCCTCATCATCTCCACGCCGACGGGTTCGACGGCCTACAATTTGTCGGCGGGCGGCCCCGTCGTCTACCCTTCGATGAACGCCGTAGTCATCACCCCCATCTGCCCGCACACGCTCTCTAACCGCCCGCTCGTCGTGCCCGACGATGCCGAAATCGAACTCATCCTCAAGACGCCGAAAGAGGAAGTCGCCCTCACGCTCGACGGGCAGGTCGGCTATCGCATGGAAGTGAACGACCGCGTCCTCATCGCCAAGAGCCGGACGACCTTTAACCTGATGCAGCCCCTCAATCGCAACTACTTCGAGGTGCTGCGCGGAAAATTGAAATGGGGAAGATGAAAGATAGTGAATCGTGAATCGTAAATCGTGAATAGAAAGAACAGTTTTCCTCTATTCACGATTTACGATTCACGATTTACGAGGAGAGGAAATG